>NZ_JBEUDS010000019.1:0-71797 GCF_041060555.1 Parapedomonas caeni
TGCAAACTCCACCATAACGATGAACCCGGTGGCCACCAGCGACGCCGCATTCCGGGGTGGGGCATGCCCCACCCCGGAATACACCATCGCCTACACCGGAAATTACACCACGAGCGCGGACGCTAACGCGCGACGCGCAGCGGTTCCTGAACGAGACATTTGACGCGGACCATTATGGTGACCTCTTGTGGCGTGAGGTACGATAAGATCGGTCGATGACAGATAGACGGTCAGCTGTGTTCCAACATCATGACAGTGTGGAAGCGCATCATCGGGGGTGCTGTCGTGAAACTGTCATATCACAGATGATAGCCACGCGTCATCCGTCGCCCGTCGCAACGGACGGCGGTTGGTCGTATCAACAGGCGGTTCCGGCAAGCGGTTAGCGGTGACGTGGCCGTCACCGCTTCGCCATGGGTTCGCAGCGCGGGGTTCAGAGTGCGGCGATGACCGCGATCTCGACCTTGAACGCCGGCAGCACCAGCGCGCCGCCCAGCGTCGTCCGGGCCGGCGTCGCGCCCGGCACCACCCAGCTGTCCCACACGCTGTTCATCTCGCCGAAACCCGACATGTCCGGCAGGATGATGGTGGCCGACAGCACCTTCGACTTGTCGGTGCCGGCGGCGGCCAGCAGGGCGTCGATCTTGGCCAGCACGTTGCGGGTCTGCTCGGCGACGGTGGCGCCGGTGTCGTCGACCTGGCCGGCGGTGTAGATCACGCCATTGTGAATGGTGGCCTGGCTCATGCGCGGGCCGATGTCGAGGCGGGTGATGGTCATGGCGTGACTCCTGTGCGAGCGGGATGAATCGATGGTCGCCTGCGTAACCGCCGGGCCGGAGGTCGGCAAGAGGGGTGACGCGCACGCGGCCGTCCACAACGAAACAGGGCGGCGCCGGCCGGCACCGCCCCGCGTCGTCGTGATCGGCGCGATGTCAGGCGGCGTCGGCCAACGACAGCGCCTCGCAGCGGCGCAGGTGGTAGGCCACCGAGCCGTAGAGCCCCTCGATCAGCGTCGCCCGCTTGAAATAATGGCCAATCGCCAACTCGTCGGTCATGCCCATGCCGCCGTGGATCTGGATCGCGCTCTGGCCGACCGACTGGCAGGCCTTGCCGATGAACGCCTTGGCCGACGACACCGCGATTGCCCGCTCCCGCGCCTCGGCATCGAGGTTGAGCGTCGCCATGTAGGTCATCGATACCGCCTGCTCGGCGGCCATGAACATGTCGACCATGCGGTGCTGCAGCACCTGGAAGCTGGCGATCGGGGTGCCGAACTGCTTGCGCTGGCGGGCATAGTCCAGCGTGCCCTCGTGCAGCTTCTTCAGGCAGCCGGACGCCTCGGCGCACAGCGCGGCGGTGGCTTCATCGACAACCCGCTCGACCAGCGGCAGGCCGTTACCTTCGTTCCCCAGCAGTGCCTCGGCGCCCACCGCGACGTTTTCCAGATAGACTTCCGACGCACGCCGGCCGTCCACCGTCGGGTAGTCGCGGGTGGTGAGGCCGGCGGCACCCTTCTCGACCAGGAACACCGACACGCCGTCGCGCTCGCGCTGGCCGCCGCCGGTGCGGGCGGTGACGATCAGGTGGCTTGCCCACGGCGCCGCCGTCACCACCGCCTTGTGGCCGCTCAGTCGCCAGCCGGCGCCATCCCGGGTGGCGGTGGTCTTGAGATCGGCGAGGTTGTAGCGGCCCTGCGGCTCGGCATGGGCGAAGGCGCAGGTGGCGGTGCCGGCGATGATCTGGCCGATCAGTGCGTCGGCGGCGGCGCCGCCGGCGTGCTTGAGGAAGCCGCCGCCGACCACCACCGTTTCGAGGTAGGGCTCGATCACCAGCGCCTTGCCCAGCTCCTCCATGACGATCATGTTCTCGACCGCGCCACCGCCGAGGCCGCCGTGGGCCTCGGAAAAGGCCGCGCCGAGAATGCCGAGTTCCTCGGCGAAGGCGCGCCACACCGCCGGCTGCCAGCCGGCGTCGGTGCGGGTGATGCCGCGGCGGGTTTCGAAGTCGTAGCGGTCCGCCAGGTAACGCGCGAGGGCGTCACGCAGCATCGACTGTTCTTCAGTGAAATTGAAATCCATGAAATTTCCCCAATCGAATATTTTTATTAAAGACCAAGAACCATCTTGGCGATGATGTTGCGCTGAATCTCGTTCGACCCGCCGTAGATGGAGGTCTTGCGCATGTTGAAATAGGTGGGCGCCACCCGCCGGCTGTAGTCCGGACCGATCGGGAAGGCGTTGCCGTCCTGGTTGATGCCGCGGAAATAGGGCGCGCCGTAGTGACCGGCGGCCTCCAGCGCCAGTTCGGTGATGCGCTGCTGGATCTCGGTGCCCTTGATCTTGAGCAGCGACGATTCCGGCCCCGGCCCCTTGCCGGCGGACTCCGAGGCCAGCGTGCGCAGCTCGGTGAACTCCAGCGCCTTGAGGTCGATCTCCAGCTCGACGATCTTGCGGGCGAAGTCGGGGTCGCGGATCAGCGGCTGGCCGTCGTCGCCGGCCTCGGCGCGGGCCATCGCCTTGATGCGCTCGATGCCACGCTTGGAGCGGGCGACGCCGGCGATGCCGGTGCGTTCGTGGGCGAGCAGGAACTTGGCGCAGGTCCAGCCCTTGTTCTCGTGGAAGATGCGGTTCTCCACCGGCACCTTGACGTTCTCCAGCCACACCTCGTTGACTTCGTGCTCGCCGCCCAGGGTGATGATCGGCCGCACGGTGATGCCCGGCGTCTTCATGTCGATGAGCAGGAAGGAGATGCCTTCCTGCGGCTTGGCGGCGGGGTCGGTGCGGACCAGGAAGAAGCCCCAGTCGGCGTGCTGGCCCAGCGTGGTCCAGGTCTTCTGGCCGTTGACGATGTAGAAGTCACCGTCCCGCTCGGCGCGGGTACGCAGGCTGGCGAGATCGGAGCCGGCGCCGGGTTCGGAATAGCCCTGACACCACCAGATGTCGCCCGACAGCGACGGCGGCAGGAAGCGCGCCTTCTGCTCCGGGGTGCCGAAGGTGTAGATCACCGGGCCGACCATGTTGATGCCGAACGGCAGGATCGGGATGGTGTCGGCGCGGGCCAGCTCCTCCGACCAGATGTAGCGTTGGGTGGCGGTCCAGCCCGGGCCGCCATATTCGACAGGCCAGCCTGGCGCGACCCAGCCCTTGGCCGCGAGGATGCGGTGCCAGGCGAGATAGTCTTCCTTGGAGAGTTCCTCGCCTTCCTCCATCTTGCCGCGCAGGTGCGCGGGATAGGCCTCGGCGATGAACGCGCGAACCTCGTCACGAAAGGCAATATCGTCAGCGGAAAATTCAAGATTCATAAAAAACGACTCCCCATGAGTTTTACTCAGATTGGCATGGCGTCACGTGGAATGCCAGAGGGGAGGCGCGCGGGCCGACGCGGGCGCGCGCCCGCAGGGTGCCCGGGGCTGGCAGGGCCGGCGGCGTGACCCGGTGGCGGCCGTCAGGGCGACTGTTCAGTCGTTCCGCAGGCACTTGCCGACGTCGTCCATCACCGTCGCCAGCGCCTTGCGGACGTTGCGCGCCTTGCGCTTGACCCGCTTCGACGGGTCGGTGGGGGACCATTTCTTCGGCGACGGCAGGATGGAGACCAGCCGGGCCGCCTCGGTGCGACTGAGTTTCGCCGCGCTCTTGTGGAAGTAATGGCGGGAGGCGGCCTCGGCGCCGTAGATGCCATCGCCCCACTCGGCGACGTTGAGATAGACCTCCATGATCCGCCGCTTTGACCAGAACAGTTCGATCAGGACCGTGAAATAGGCCTCCAGCCCCTTGCGGACCCACGAGCGCTCCGGCCACAGAAACACGTTCTTGGCTACCTGCTGGGAAATGGTGGAGCCGCCACGCAGCTTCTTGCCCTCGACATTGGCTTCCATCGCCCTGGTGATCGCCTCGACGTCGAAGCCGTGATGGTCGCAGAAGCGGGCGTCCTCGGCGGCGATGGCGGCATAGCCGATGCGCAGCTGCATGTCGTCGAGGGTCGTCCAGGTCTGCTGGACGGCCTTGCCCCCGGCGCGATCACGGTGGATCAGCCAGGTGGTCGGCGGATCGATCCAGCGATAGGCCGCCACCCACAGCACGCTGAGGCCGACAACGATGAGCAGGGCGCTGATCAGCACACCTGACAGGCGTTTGAACAGGGGGCGGGTGGGAGAGTCTTCGTCCGTGTCCGTCATGGTCGCGCGCGCAGGAAACAGCAAGGGGTGAGGCGGCCGTGACACTGCCTCAACGTGTGCCCTGACTCAACGGGGTTTGACGGGCGTTGTTGACGTGTTGTCATGCGCCGCGGATCATTGATCACCGATATTTTGATTATTGATAATTGTAACAATATTGAAACAAAAATGAAACGCAATGCCTGTTGTTATTCTCATGAAATGCATGATTGCCCATGGGTGTATTCTATTTTATTTAACTGTATAATATTTCGGAATTTAAGTTGAATCATTGAATATATGTTGATTATTAGGACATTGTTCACGAATTTGTGAAATCTGTTCGGCTCAAAGCAGGGAAACTGTGGGTCGGACAATGGGTGTGTTGCTGAAGGACAAGTGGGCGGGGGTGCTGGCGACGGTGGATCACGCCTTCCAGCCGATCGTCAATGCCCATAGCGCGCTGGTCTATGGTTTCGAGGCGCTGCTGCGCAACACCGGCGCGGCGGGGTTCGACTCCATCGCGGCGCTGTTCGACTCCGCCCATGCCGATGGCGTGCTGCCGTCGCTGGAGACGGCGCTGCGGCGCAAGGCACTGGAGAAGTTCGCGCGGCTGCCGTTCGCGGGCCGGGTCAAGCTGTTCTGCAACGTCGACAACCGGGCGTTCGAGAGCGGCGATGATCGCATCGACCAGACCATGGAGGCGCTGACGGCGCTCAACCTGCCGCCCAGCGCGCTGTGCATCGAAATTTCAGAGCGCCATGGCGCGGCCAACCCGGAGGCCTTCAACGAGATACTGCGCTCGCACCGCCACGAGCGCTTCAAGATCGCCGTCGACGATTTCGGCCAGGGCTACAGCGGCCTGCGCATGCTCTATGACAGCGAGCCGGACATCATCAAGATCGACCGCTTCTTCGTGCATGGCATCGCCGACGACCAGCGCCGCCGGCTGTTCGTCTCCAAGATCGTAGCGCTCGCCAAGTCGCTGGGCATCCTGGTCGTGGCCGAGGGCGTGGAGGAGGCGCGCGACCTCTATGCCTGCCGCGAGATCGGTTGCGATCTGGTGCAGGGCTATCTCATCGCCCGGCCGACCATCGAGCTGACCGAGCTGCAGCTGAGCTACGAGGACCGCATCCGCACCGAAAAGCGCCAGGGGCATCACGGGTCGCTGGTCACGCGCATCGCCGAGGAGCTGGTGGAACTGGCGCCGGTGCGCGACACCGCCACCATCCCCGAGGTCATCGCCCTGTTCGCCGAGACCGGCGTCGATGCGGTGGTGCCGGTGGTGGATGCCGCTGGCGAGCCGGTGGGGCTGATCCGCGAGCAGGACATCAAGCCATTCATCTACAACCCCTATGGCCGCGACCTGCTGGCCAACAAGGGAGTCGACCGCTCGGTGCTGCGCATCACCTCGCGCTGTCCGGTGGTGGAAATCACCGCGCCGGTGGAGCAGCTGGTCAACAATTACGTCACCGACGAGGGCAAGGAAGGGCTGCTGATCGTGCGGGACCGGCAATATGCCGGCTTTCTGTCGTCGCGGGCGCTGATCGGCATGATCGCCGAGCGCAACGTCGCCCAGGCGCGCGACCAGAACCCGCTCACCGGCCTGCCGGGCAACGGGGCCATCCTCGATTTCCTCCGCCAGGCGCTGGCCGACCACGGCCGCCACTATGTGATGGCCTATTTCGACTTCGACAACTTCAAGCCGTTCAACGACGCCTACGGCTTCCGCCAGGGCGACCGGGTGATCCTGTTGTTCGCCAACCTGCTGAAGCTGCACCTGCGGCGCGACGATGTGCTGGTGGCGCATCTGGGCGGCGACGATTATGTGGCCGGCTTCGTCGACATGGAACTCGACGAGGTGCGCCCGCGCGTGCAGCAGCTGGCACAGCAGTTCAGAAGCGACGTCGAGAGCTTCTACGACGTCGCCGACCGCCAGCGCGGCGGCATCCTGGGGCAGGACCGCGATGGCAGCGAGCGGGTGTTTCCGCTCACTCGGGTCTCTACCGTGCTGCTCGACCTGCCGCCCAACCGGGCCTGGCTGACCGAGGACGAGGTGGTGCAGACCATCGCGCTGGGCAAGAAGCGGGCGAAACGCAACCCCGAGGGGCTGGCCGAGATCTCGCCGGCCAACACCGACGTCGTACAGCTGCAGCAGCGGCTGCGCGCGCTGCTGTAGGGGCGTTCCCCAAGCCTCGTCGAATGCCCCCCGAACGACAACGGCAGCGGGTTGCCCCGCTGCCGTCAGCCCGGTCATGGCAATGGCGTGCCGGCGTTGCTCGCGCGTTACGCCGTCGTCGCCAGGCCGCCGTCGACCGGAATCACCGCGCCGGTGACATAGGCGCTGGCGGCGCTCGACAGGTAGAGCGCCACGCCGGCCATGTCGGTGGCGCGGCCGAAGCGGTGCATCGGCGTCATCGCCCGGATGTTGTCGCCGAATTCGGCCTCGATGCCGGCGGTCATCTTGGACGGGAAGTAGCCCGGCGCGATGGCGTTGACCGCGATGTGCGAGGCCGCCATCTTGTGCGCCAGCACGCGGGTGAGGTGGATCACCGCTGCTTTCGAGGCGCTGTAGGACGGCGAGTCCAGGTCATGCGAGACATGCAGGCCCTCGATGGAGCCGATGTTGATGACGCGCGCCCAGTTGTCCTCGCTGGCGGCGGCTTTCAGCAGCGGCAGCAGCTTCTGGGTGGTGAAGAACACCGACTTGACGTTGAGGTCCATCACCTTGTCCCAGCCGGACTCGGGGAAGCTCTCCAGCGGCGCGCCCCACGAGGCGCCGGCGTTGTTGACCAGCACGTCGAGCCGGGTTTCGCGCTTGCCCAGCTCCTCGGCGATGCGCTCGATCTCGCTCATCTCGCTGAGGTCGGCCGGCAGCGGCAGGCAGGTGCCGTGGGCCGACAGCTCACGCGCCAGCGCCTCGCAGGCCTCGGCCTTGCGCGACGAGATATAGACCCTGGCGCCGTTCTCGACATAGGCGCGGGCGAACATCTCGCCCAGGCCCCGGCTGCCGCCGGTGACCAGCACTACCTTGCCGGCGACGGAAAAGAGATCGTTGATCTTGAAACTCATGGATCGGTTACTCCCTGATAAGAACGTGAATGAAGCCATGGGGAAAAACAGGCCGGTCGCGCAACGCGCGCTTCAGGCAGGTTCACCGGCCGCGCGCGCCCGTTCAAGGCGCGTGCGCTCGGCGGGCTCGACTGTACGGATGGCGACGAGAAGCGCAATCCACGCGACAGGGGCGAACAGGCCGACGCTGAAGATCGCCATGCGCAGGTCGCCCGTCACATCGCTGACGAAGCCGATGAAATACGGCCCGATGCCCAGCCCGACCAGTGTGGTGCCGAGGAAGAAGGCGGCGGTCATGCTGCCGCGCATCCGGGGCATCACCAGATCCTGGCAGGTGGTGGCGGCGCCGGCCAGCCACAGGGTCATCAGCAGCTGCACCAGGAAGGCCAACACATAATAATGGTCAAGGTCGCCGGTGCTGAACAGGGCATAGACCAGCGGCACCGGCACGATGACGGCGAACAGGGTGACGTAGAGCCGTCCGGCGGGGCGGCGCCGGCGCAGCCGGTCACCGATGATGCCGCCAAGGCTGGTGCCGATCCAGCCGCCCAGCGCCGCGCCCAGGCCGAGCATGGTGCCGGCCTCGGTGAGCGGCACCTTGAAGGTGACGACGGCGTAATAGGCGGCCCAGGCGGCGATGCCATAGGCGGCGATGGTGATGGCGGCGCTGGCGATGATGATGGCAACCGTGGTCGGCGTCTTCCAGATCAGCTGAAAGCTTGGCTGGTCGCGCAGCCGCAGCGACTGGATCCACGAGAACACGCCATAGGCGCCAATGGCCATGGCGGTCCATTGCACGGTGTGGGCGGTGACGCGCAGCCCGCCAAGCTCCCACAGCACCCGCTGGCGTGCCTCCGGCACCAAGCCGTTGGTCAGCGCCGTCAGGCCCGCGGCCAGCGCCACCACCACGGCCAGCGCCAGCAGGTTGCGCCCCCATTCGCCGCCGGCGGCCTTGAGGCGGGCCAGATGCCAGAAGGTCAGCGGCGGGATGATCGCGGTCATTTCCAGCCATGCCTTGGCGAACGGGCGCGGCTCGCGTGGCTGCGCCAGGCCGTCGGCCAGTCCGCGCACCGGCTCGCGCAGGGTGGCGACCAGCAGCGCCAGCAGGATGCCGGGGATGCCGACGGCGAAGAAGGCCACCTGCCAGCCCTTCAGCCCCCACGGCGTGCTGCCGTCGGCATAGGCGGTCGCCCAGGCATCGACGATGGCGCCGCCGATCACCAGTGAAAGACCGCCGCCGATATGGACGCCGCTGGAATAGAGCGCCAGCGCGGTGGCGCGCTTCTCGCGCGGGAAATAGTCCGACAGCAGGGAGAAGGCGGCCGGGCTGGCGCTGGCCTCACCGATGCCGACGCCGACCCGCGCGGTGGCGAGCTGGGCGAAATTGCCGGCCAGGCCGGAGACGGTGGTGAAGGCCGACCAGGCGGCAAGCCCGATCGCCATCATCCGGGTGCGCACCCAGGTGTCAGCCAGCCGGCCCAGTGGCACGCCGAACAGCGCGTAGAACATGGCGAACACGGTGCCGTAGAGCAGGCCAAGCTCGGTGTCCGTGAGGCCGAGATCACGCTTGAGATCGGCGGCGAGGATGGTGATGATCTGGCGGTCGATGAAGTTCAGCGTATAGACGACGATCAGAACCCCCAGCACGTACCAGGCGTAGGCGCCGCCCACCGTGTGGCCGGGTTGATCCTGTGTCGCACCCGCGACCTCTCCGCGCGCCTCCGGCGCGTCATCCGAACGATTCATGCACCTCTCCCCATGCGGCGTTAAATCACCGGCTTTAAAACAGGGGTAGCCGCTGCTAGGTGCCGTGGCAACAGCAGTGGCCCCATTTCCGGCTTGCCCCCCCCGTCGTCGTGCAGGCATGCATGACCGGAAGCCGGCGCGGGCCGGTCGTTTCCGGAAAGGTGCTTCATGTCGTCGGTGTTGTTTGTCTGCCTGGGCAATATCTGTCGGTCACCGCTGGCCGAGGGCGTGTTCCGCCAGCTCGCCGGCGCGGCCGGCCTCGACCTGCTGATCGATTCCGCCGGTACCGGCGACTGGCACATCGGCCACGCGCCCGACCCGCGCTCGCAGGCGGTGGCCGCCCGCCACGGCGTCGACATCTCCGGCCTGCGCGCCCGCCAGCTCACCGCCGACGATTTCAGCCGCTTTGCCCACATCATCGTCATGGACGACAGCAACCGCGAGAACATACGCGCCTGGGAACCGGAACGCCATGAGGCGCGGGTCAACCTGTTGCTCGATTTCGTGCCCGGCCGGGCCGGTGAGGCGGTGCCCGACCCCTATTATGGCGGCCCCGAGGATTTCGAGGAGACATACCGGCTGGTGCGCGCCGGTGCGGAAGGGCTGCTGCGGGCGATCGTCGGCGGCGGTGTCGCTGCTGGACAGGCTGAATGATGGTCCGCGCCGTGTCTGACGTGCCACCGCCAGCCCGGCGTTCCGGGCGATCATCGATCGCGACGGCGTGCCGGTCGGCTGACAGCGCGTCCGGTCCCAAACGACAACGGGCGCCGTCGATGCGACGGCGCCCGCGATCCGTACCCTGGTGGGGGAAGGCTTAGTTCTTTTCCTTGTCAACCAGCTTGTTGGCGCCGATCCAGGGCATCATGGCGCGCAGCTTGGCGCCGGTTTCCTCGATCGGGTGGCGCTGCGCGGCGATGCGCGAGGCCTTGAGTTCCGGCTGGCCGGCGCGGTTGTCGAGGATGAAGTCCTTGACGAAGCGGCCCGACTGGATGTCGGCCAGAACGCGCTTCATTTCCTTCTTCGTTTCCTCGGTGATGATGCGCGGGCCGGTTTTGATGTCGCCATATTCGGCGGTGTTCGAGATCGAATAGCGCATGTTGGCGATGCCGCCTTCATACATCAGGTCGACGATCAGCTTCAGTTCATGCAGGCACTCGAAATAGGCCATTTCCGGCGCGTAGCCGGCCTCGACCAGGGTTTCGAAACCGGCCTGGACCAGCGCGGTGGCGCCGCCGCACAGCACGGCCTGCTCGCCGAACAGATCGGTTTCGCATTCCTCGCGGAAGTTGGTTTCGATGATGCCCGAACGGCCGCCGCCCACGCCCGAGGCATAGGACAGGGCGATGTCGTGGGCATTGCCGGTGGCGTCCTGCGCCACGGCGATCAGGCAGGGCACGCCGCCGCCACGCTGGTATTCGGAACGGACGGTGTGGCCCGGCCCCTTGGGCGCGATCATGATGACGTCGATGTCCTTGGGCGCTTCGATCAGGCCGAAATGGATGTTCAGGCCGTGGGCGAAGGCCAGCGCCGCGCCGGGGCGCAGATTGCCCTTGATGTCGTCATTGTAGATCGCCGCCTGATGCTCGTCGGGGGCCAGGATCATCAGCACATCGGCCCAGGCGGCGGCATCGGCGTTGCTCATGACCTTGAAGCCCGCACCTTCGGCCTTCCTGGCGCTGGCCGAACCCGGACGCAGGGCGATGGCGACCTCGGCCACGCCGCTGTCGCGCAGGTTCTGGGCATGGGCGTGGCCCTGGCTGCCATAGCCGAGAATGGCGACCTTCTTGGTCTTGATCAGGTTCACATCGGCATCGCGATCGTAATAGACGCGCATGGTGTTCAGTCCTCTTCTCTAACCTGGAAAATCGAAACGCTCTTAAAGGCCGCTGGCGCCGCGTGCAATCGCGACAATGCCGGTGCGGACCACCTCGATCAGGCCCAGCTCCCGCATCAGATCGATGAAGGTATCGACCTTCTCGCTGGAGCCAGTGACCTCGAAGACAAAGCTGCTGGTGGTGGCGTCCACCACCCGGGCGCGATAGATGTCGGCCAGCCGCAGCGCCTCGACCCGCTTGTCGCCGGCGCCGGCGACCTTGACCAGCGCCATCTCGCGCTCGACGTGCGGCCCCTGCACCGTGAGGTCGGCGACCGAATGGACCGGCACCAGCCGCTCCAGCTGGGCCTTGATCTGCTCGATCACCGCCGGGGTGCCGGAGGTGACGATGGTGATGCGGCTGATGCCGCGATCATGGGTGACTTCCGCCACCGTCAGGCTGTCGATGTTGTAGCCGCGGCTGGAGAACAGGCCGATGACACGGGCGAGCACGCCGGCCTCGTTGTCGACGAGGATGGACAGCGTGTGCCGCTCGATTCCGGTGATGGTGAGGGTGTGGGCTTTGGACATGGTCGATTACCGTTCGCAAGGTCCTGTCGGGTCCGGCGGGCCGGGCACGAGGCTGGGAGAGCCCCGTCCGCGCAGGGACGGGGCGGTCGATGTCAGACGAGGGCCTGGGCTGCCTCCGAAAGCGCACCCACCACCTGCTCGGGGCCGAGCAGCATCTCGTTGTGGGCGGCACCCGAGGGCACCATCGGGAAGCAGTTTTCCAGCTTGGCGACGCGGCAGTCCACCATCACCGGGCCGGGGGTCTCGATCATCGTCTTGATGCCGGCGTCCAGCTCGCTGATGTCGTTGATGCGCAGGCCGGTCCAGCCATAGGCCTCGGCCAGCTTGACGAAATCGGGCAGCGCTTCCGAGTAGCTGTGGGCATAGCGGCCCTCATAGGTCAGGTCCTGCCACTGGCGGACCATGCCCATATACTCGTTGTTGAGGATGAACACCTTGACCGGCAGCTCGAACTGCTTGGCGGTGGACATCTCCTGGATGTTCATCAGGATCGAGGCCTCGCCGGCGATGTCGATCACCAGCGCGTTGGGGTTGCCCAGCTGGGCGCCGATCGCCGCCGGCAGGCCATAGCCCATGGTGCCGAGCCCGCCCGACGTCAGCCACTTGTTGGGCTTGTCGAAGCCGAAATACTGGGCCGCCCACATCTGGTGCTGGCCGACCTCGGTGGTGATGATCGGCTCGCGCGCCTTGGTCGCCTCGAACAGGCGGACGATGGCGTGCTGCGGCAGGATCTCGCTGCCCTCCTGGCGGAAGGCCAGGCACTGGCGGGCGCGCCACTGGTTGATCTGGCCCCACCAGTCGTCGAGCTTGCGGGCGGTCAGCCCCTTCGACTTCCAGATCCGGATCATGTCTTCCATCACCCGGCCGACGTCGCCGACGATGCCGATATCGACCATGATGTTCTTGTTGATCGACGAGCGGTCGATGTCGACGTGGATCTTCTTGGCGTTGGGCGCGAAGGCGTCGGTGCGGCCGGTGACCCGGTCATCGAAGCGCGCGCCCAGGCAGACCATGACATCGCTGTCGTGCATGGCGAGGTTGGCCTCGTAGGTGCCGTGCATGCCCAGCATGCCAAGGAACGCCGGCGAGGTGGCGGGGAAGCCGCCCAGGCCCATCAGCGTCGAGGTCACCGGGAAGCCGGTGACGCGCTGCAGCTCGCGCAGCAGCTGGGCGGCCTGCGGGCCGGAATTGATGATGCCGCCGCCGGTATAGAGGATCGGCTTCCGGGCGTTGGCCATCAGCTCGATCGCCGCCTCGATGTCGGCCAGCTCGCCCTTGATGGTCGGCCGGTAGGTCTTGTGCTCGATCTTCGCCGGCTTGCGATAGGTCGCCCGGGCGATCTGGATGTCCTTGGGGATGTCGACCACCACGGGGCCGGGCCGGCCGTTGGTGGCGATGTAGAACGCCTCGTGGATGACATCGCCCAGCCGGTCGACGTCCTTCACCAGGTAGTTGTGCTTCGAGCAGTGGCGGGTGATGCCCACCGTGTCGCATTCCTGGAAGGCGTCGTTGCCGATCAGGTGGGTGGCGACCTGGCCGGTCAGCACGACCATCGGGATCGAATCCATCATCGCGTCGGCGATGCCGGTGACGGCGTTGGTGGCGCCAGGGCCGGAGGTGACGAGAACGACGCCGGGCTTGCCGGTGGCGCGGGCATAGCCTTCCGCCGCATGCGCCGCGCCCTGCTCGTGGCGGACCAGGATGTGGCGGATGCGGTTCTGCTTGAAGATGGCGTCGTAGATCGGGAGTACCGCGCCGCCGGGGTAGCCGAACACCACCTCCACGCCCAGGTCGATCAGGGCCTGGACGATGATTTCCGCGCCGGGGATCGGCTCGCCGTACATGATGGACTCCTCGACTGTGTCGCACTGCAAAAGGAGTGGCAGGGGTAGGGTGTGTTTATTTCAAAGTCAAGCCCATTGATTGTAATTTAATTATAAATTCTCTTATCTGATCGTCATTATCGTGCAACGTGACGGCCGCCCAGTCGCCGAACTGGTTGCGCAGCCAGGTATACTGGCGCTTGGCGTAGCGCCGGGTTTCCCGCGCCGCCGCATCGATGGCGGCGTCCTTTGACAGCTGGCCGGCCTGCCAGGCGGCCAGTTCGCGCACCCCCACGGCCTTCATCACCGGCCGGTCGGCGGGCAGGTTGCGGGCGATGAGCGCGGCCACCTCGTCGGCGGCGCCGGCCTCGATCATCTGGGCAAAGCGGCGGTCGCAGCGGGCGTACAGCCAGTCGCGCGCCGGCAGCAGGATGATGCGGCCAACCGGGCCGAGGCCGGGCTTGCCCGCCAGCCCGCCCTGGGGCTCGGCCTGCCAGTCGCTCAGCGGCCGGCCGGTGGCCAGCACCACCTCCAGCGCGCGGGAGATGCGCTGGCGGTCGCGCGGCATCAGTCGGGCGCTGCACGCCGGGTCGAGCCGGGCCAGCTCGGCGTGCAGGGCCTCGGGGCCGAGCGCCGCCATGCGGGTGCGTACGTCGGCGCGCACCGCCTCGGGGATGTCGGGCACGGCCACGATGCCGTCCATCAGCGTGCGCAGATAAAGCCCGGTGCCGCCAATGACGATCGGCAGTCGTGCCGCGGCCCAGGCGGCCTCGATCTCCCGGCGTGCCGCCTCGGCCCACCAGGCGGCGGAGCTGATGTCGTTGCCGTCGAGCACGCCATAGAGGCGGTGCGGCGCGCGTGCTTCCTCCTCGGGCGAGGGGCGGGCGGAGAGCACCCGCAGGTCGGCGTAGAGTTGCAGCGCGTCGGCGTTGATGATGACGCCGTCCGACCGCTCGGCGAGATGGAGCGCAAGCGCGGACTTGCCGCTGGCCGTCGGTCCGGCAATAAGCACCAGCGGTTTGAGAGGAGTCGTCATGTCCATGCTGGTTGCCACGCTCGTTGCCCCCTGGGAAGGCCCGATGCTCGAAATGGCGCAGCTGCGCGCCGGCGAGGCGGCGCTGGCGGCCGCCGGTGCCCGGGATGTCGCGTCGGACTGGCTGGAGCCGGGCCGCGCCGCCGACATCCGGTTCAACGGCCTGGAACAGCCGGTGGCGCGCGCGGCGGTCGAGGGCGCGCTGGGGGCGGCGCTGGTGGATGTCATCGTCCAGCCGGAGGCGCATCGTCGCCGGCGGATGCTGGTGGCCGACATGGACTCCACCATGATCACCATCGAGTGCATCGACGAGCTGGCGGACTATGCCGGGGTCAAGGCGCATGTCGCCCAGGTGACCGAGGCGGCGATGCGCGGCGAACTCGACTTCGAACAGGCGCTCGACGGCCGGGTGGCGCTGCTCAAGGGACTGCCGGAATCGGTGCTGCAACTGTGCTACGACGAGCGCGTGCGCTTCACGCCCGGCGGCAAGGCGCTGATCGGCACCATGAACGCCCATGGCGCCCTGACCGTCCTGGTTTCCGGCGGCTTCACTTTTTTTGTCGACCGGGTGGCCGCGACGCTCGGCTTCCGGCTGGCCAGGGCCAATGTGCTGGCGATCGCCGACGGCGCGCTCACCGGCATCGTGCATCGGCCGATCGTCACCGCCGAGGTCAAGCGGCGCACGTTGCTCGACGAGGCGGTGTCGCGCGGCATCGCGCCGGCCGACTGCCTGTCGGTGGGCGATGGCGCCAACGACATCCCGATGATCGAGGCGGCGGGGCTGGGCGTTGCCTTCCACGCCAAGCCGAAGACCCAGGCGGCGGCCAATGCCGCCATCCGCCACGGCGACCTGTCGGCGCTGCTGTTCGCGCAGGGCTACCGGCGCGCGGACTGGGTGGAAGGCTGAGGTTCGCGTCCGGCGGTTACCAGCCGGCGTGCTTGTCCTTCTTGGCGGCGAGAATGCGACGGTAGGAAAGCAGGCCCTTGCGGATGAGCTGGGCGCGACGGCTCCACAGCTCGGCTTCCTTGAGTACGATGCCCACCAGATGGGCCTGGCCCGGCTGGTTGTAGAGATCAAGCACGATCTTGTCGGCGCCTGCCCAGGCCTTGTCGATCAGGTGAACATAGTCTTCGGAGATATCGTCGTCGACGCGCACGATATAGTTTGACTGGGTGAGCTGCTGCAGGAACTCGGCGTGGGTGATCGGCATGATCCGGCTTGGCTCGTTGGCGATCCAGTCCCTGAACTCCGGCGCCATCAGTACACTGTCGTTGGACATGAAGAACTCGGTGAACAGCGCCAGCCCGTCGGGCTTCATGCTGTCCTCGATGCGCCGCAGCAGATCGAGCTTGTTGGCGACCAGCGAGATGAAATTGTCGGCCAGCAGGCGATCGTATTTGCGTTCGAACGGCTTCTCCGCCGTCAGGTCGAGCAACGCAAGCGCGGCCTTCTTGGCCATGCCGGCCATGGTCGAGAGCTGGTTGCCGCCGGCGACCAGCGATGGCGAGCTCTCGTAGCCGGTCACCCAGACGCCGAAATGCTCGGCCAGCGTCCGTGCCGGGCCGCCGAGGCCGGCGCCCAGATGCATCATGCTCATCTCGGGGCTGAGGGTCAGCAGCTTGGACATCGCCACGACATATTCCGGTCCGCCCGGCCCGCAGAAGCCACGCCCCCAGATGAGCTGGGCGACATCGATACGGTTCTGATCCCAGGGATCAATGGGTAGTTCGCCTTCCTCGGTGATGTTCGAGGTCTCGCCCTGCAATGGCGTTGCCACGATCTCGGTGGTCTCGACCGGCTTGGGCGCGCGTTCCGGCGCCGGGGCGCTGGTCTGGCCCAGGTTGGCGCGTCGCGCCAGCTCGTCCGCGTCATAGCCTTCCCACCACGCCTTCAGGCGGAGCCCGAAGGGGATTTTCTTGGCGGTCTTGGTAGCTGCCTTGGCCACGGCTCAACTCATTCCCCGGTCATCAGTGGTGACGGACGGCTGGCGTGCCATGACCGGCCGTCATGTCGGCCGCGATGACACGCAGGGCAAATGTTACGGCGGGCTCGCCCAGGATGAAGGCCAGCGCCAGGCCATTGTCTGCCTGTCGGGCGACAGTGGCGGTCATGGCGCCGGCGGTCGGGTGATGCAGGGTGAGCACGGTGCCGGCTGGCACCATGGTTGGCGTTTCCACGAAGGCGCCTGCCGCCGAGATGTCGCACAGGCGCGCGGCCAGATGGCCATCCGGCAGCTCAAGGGCGCAATGGCTCCAAATCCTGTATCGGGGTGTCTCCCGGCGTTCGGTCAAGACACCGCTCAATCCCTCCGCCATCCTGTTGTCTCTCATCAAGAGCTTCAGCGTTCTACCCCATTAGGACGCGGATGACCAAGAATTGGTTAACGCGGGAGTGCCTGCCGGGGCTGCCGCGTCCGGCTGTCAGGCGATCGGCCGGGGTGCCAGGGCGTCACTGAAGTCAGGGACTTGCACAAAGCTGAACGCTCGATTAACGCTAAGGCATCACGGGCAACGGGGGGCTCGTGAACGCGGCTTCGGTTGAGAGCGGGCTCAGCCCGGCATTCCCGAAGCCGCGTACTCCCGTTCCGGGGCCAACTCGTTGAAATCAACCTGAAAGCGTATTCTCGACTCGGGCGTGCCGGTGTCGGTCTCCTCGAGTCGTGGCAGCTGCGAGCCGCGTCGGGGATCGAATCGGTGGCGATACGGAATTCCGGCGAGCCCACGACTCCGGTTCGCATCCGGTATATTGCAACCTGCCGTGAGTCAGGGCCGCGCCGGCGCTTCAGGCGGTCAATTGCTCGTGACGCGAAGCGCGAAGCAGGCCAGCCCGGCCCGGCTGAGGATGGCGCACCGGGCGTTTGCCTCGGCGCGTCCGGCGAACGGTCCCACCTGCAGGCGCACGACGCTGCCGTCGGGCGCGGGCGCGTAGGTGGGGGCCAGGCCGCGCAGCGAGTCGCGGTGCCGGGCCTGCAGCTGTGCCCATCCCTGCGCCGCGCTGTCCCGCGAGCGGAACGCGCCCACCTGCAAGCGCCAGTCTCCGGCGGCCGCGGTTGCGCCGTCGGGGGTGGCCGATGCCGCCGTGCGCCCCGGCGGGGGGGCGGCGCGGGGTGATGGCGCGGCGACTGCCGCGGGAAGGGCAGGGGCATCGGTGCCGTAGGTGACAGCGACCGTGGGAGGCTTGTCGGCAGGCGTCGCCGCCGGCGAGGTGGGCTCGTCGCCGTAGCCAACCCTGACGCCGTGCGGCGGCGGCGGGGATGGCAGGGCCGGTTCTTCCGGCGCGGTGGCGACCACGATATGGCTGGCCCGACGCTTGTCGTCGGCCGAGACGTGGCGGCTCATTTCCGCCAGTGCTTCTTCGGCTTCCGGCAACGACGCCTTCGCGGCGGCCTCGGTGTAGGCGTAGGCGCGCGGCCAGTCGCGCGCGACGGCCTCGCCGTTGAAATGGAGTACGCCCAGCATGTAGAGCGCGCGGGGCTCCCCCCTGGCGGCGGCGGCCTGCCACAGTTCGATCGCCCGCTTGCGGTTGGCCAGCGGCGGCTCGGCGAAATAATAGATCGAGCCCAGGTTGGCCTGGGCCGATACATGGCCCAGGGCGGCGGCGCGTTCATAATAGTCGACGGCGATCTTCAGATCGGGCGCCACGCCACGCCCCAGACGATAGGCCTGGCCAAGGTTGAACAGCGCGTTGGGTTCGTTCTGCGCCGCGTAGGGCAGCCACTCGGCGATGGCGCCACCATAGTCACCGGCCTGATATTTCTGCACCCCGGTCTGCACATCGGCATGAACAGCGACGGACAGGGTCATGAAACTCGCGGTCAAACCCAGTGCCAGCGCGGTAATGCGTTTCATCACGTTCAGTCCCAACACCTGCCGCGGCCCCGTCAGGCCGCCATGGTTAACGCGTAGAGCATTAAGGGGCGAATGTTTACGGCATTGTTAACCGCAAGGCGGGGGAGGGGAGGGCGGGTCCGGCGCCAGGCGGCGGTCGCTCCCGGCCGTGCCTGTCGCCGTCGCACTCGACTTGTTTCGTCGGCACAAGAAGTTGGTAACCCTATGTTAAAGCCCGCCGGGTGATGCTGACTGTGGTGCTCTGCAATCGAGAGGACAGCAGCTCATGCGCGTTTTGGCGTTTGCCTCACAAAAAGGTGGTTCGGGCAAGACCACGCTTAGCGGTCATATCGCCGTGCAGGCCGAACGGGCCGGCGCGGGTCCGGTCGTGCTCATTGATATCGATCCCCAGGGCTCGCTGTCCGATTGGTGGAACGAACGCGAGGCGGAGACGCCGGCCTTTGCCCACACGACGGTCAGCCGGCTGATGACGGATCTGGAGGATCTGCGCGCCAAGGGCTTCAAGCTCGCGGTCATCGACACGCCGCCGGCCATCACCGTCGCCATCCAGAGTGTTGTCGCTGTCGCCGACCTGGTGGTGGTGCCGACCCGGCCGAGCCCGCATGACCTGCGCGCCGCCGGTGCCACCGTCGATCTGGTGGAGCGGGCGGGCAAACCGCTGGTATTCGTGGTCAACGCCGCCACGCCGCGTGCCAAGATCACCTTCGAGGCCGCCATCGCCCTGTCGCAGCATGGCACCGTGGCGCCGGTGACGCTGCATCATCGCACCGATTTCGCGGCCTCGATGATCGACGGCCGCACCGTCATGGAAGTCGATCCCAACGGCAAGTCGGCGGGCGAGATCGAGACGCTGTGGACCTACTTGTCGGACCGGCTGGAAAAGAACTTCCGCCGCACCGTGTTCGCGCCGCGCGTGCCCCTGGCTGCCGCCGGCGGACAGCGTGCCGGCGGCTTCGGCCGCAAAGCCGCGTTCGGCGAATAACGGAGACGGCCCATGTATGACTCCAAGCCCGCGGCTTCCCTGACGGCCGGCCTGCTGGCCCGCAAGGGTCACGCCCGCCCCGCCATCCGGCCGCAACAGGTGGCCGCCGATTATGACCTTGGCATGAGCACCCCGGCGCCGACGCCGAACCGTGCCCGCGCCCGGCTGGTGATCTCCGAACGCGAAACGCTGCCGATCCCGCCAGCCGACTCCTCCCCGGTCGCCGCTGTCCAGGCGGAGATCGCCGAGCGCCTGGCCGCCGCCGCCGCCGTCGACGAGGTGGCGCCGGTCGCCGTCACGGCGCCGGTTGTCGCCGACGAGCCGGTCGCCGAGCCCGAACCGGTTGCCGTCGCGGTTGCCGCATCAGCCGCCGCCGCCCCCGAGGCCACACCCCGGCCGCGCGCGGAGCGTGGCAGCAAGCCTAAGTCGGCGTTCACGCTGCGGCTTGATGGCGAACGTCATCTCAAGCTGCGACTGCTGTCGGCGCACAAGCACAAGTCGTCGCAGGCACTGCTGATCGAGGCGCTGGATCATTATCTCGCCGCCAGCGCCGCGGATTTGCCGGCGGCCAATACCTGCGTGTGCCGCGCGATCGCGCAGGACTGAGACCGCCTGGATTCAGGGAGATTGGGCATGATGTCGCCTATGCTGATTGGCCGCCCGACCCTGCTGGGTTCGCTGAGCCTGATCGCGGTGCTGGCCGCCTGCGGCAGCACCCGGACCGCCGCCACTTTCAACAATGTCGCACCGGCGGCGGGGCGTGCCGCGCCGCCGTCCGCGTCCGCGCCCTCCTCGTCGGCGATGACCGGGCTGGTGGCTGGCGCGCTCAGCAATGGTGACGCCGAGGCCGCGGTCCGGCTGGCCCAGCTCGGCGTGATGGCCGCACCGCAGGATGCGGCGGCGCTGGTGGCCCTGGGCCAGGCCTATGTCGCGGCCGGACGGTTCATGGACGCGTTGACGCCGCTGGCGCAGGCTGGCGCCATTGATGCCGCCAACCCGCGCATCCAGGTCACATTGGCGCTGGCGCATCTGGGGTCCGGCGACGTTACCCGGGCGATGCCGTTGCTGGCCGGGCTGGAGCCCCTGGCGGCCAGTGATCCGGCCCTCGCTGCTGATGTCGGCCTGGCGCTGGCGCTGTCGGGTGAACACCGCCGGTCGCTGATGGTGCTGGAGGCCGCCGTGCGGGATCCGCGTGCCACCGTGCGGACACGCCAGAACCTTGCCTTGTCCTATGCGCTTGCCAATGACTGGGCGCGAGCCCGGGCGATGGCGGCGGTCGACCTCATCGGTCAGGACGTGTCCGGCAGACTGCAGCAATGGGCCGCGCTGGCCGCAGCCCGGCCCGGTGACCGGCTGGCGACGTTGATGGGTGTCGTGCCCGCTGGCGATTCGCCGATGCTGGCCGCTGCCGCGCCGCAGGCGCCGGCTTTGTTGACCGCTGCCGCGCCGCAGGCGCCGGCTTTGTTGACCGCTGCCGCGCCGCAGGCGCCGGCCCTGCTGGCCAAACCGGCCGAGATCGCCAGGTCCGCCGAGGTTGCACAGGCGGCGGCGCCCGTGGCCGCCGTCGCCACCGCGGTCGCTGAGCCCGCCGAGGTGCCGGCGCCGGTCGTCGCCGTGGCGGTTGAACCGACGACCGTGGCAGTTGCCGCCGTTGCCGCTGAACCTGTGGCACCGGTCGCCGCCAAGCCGGCATTCGTGCCATCACCGCCGAAGTTGATCGCCCGCAACGACGCTGCGTCGGCGCCAGCCACCGTCAAGGTCAATCTGGTTGCTGCGACTCCGGCAGCCGTCGAACCCCGGCCGGCGCCGCCGCCGGTGGCGACGCCGCATCCGCCGGTATCGATGAAGGTCGCGGTGTCCGGCCCGGTGACCGCCAAGGCGCCCGCCGGTGGCTGGACCGTCCAGCTGGCAGCTTATCGTCATGAGGCGAGCTTCACCTGGGGCTGGCGGAGCCTGCGCAATGCCCATCCGGCCACGCTGGCGACCTATGAGCCGACGCTGACCGCCGCTGGCGCCAGTGGCTTGCGTCGTCTGGTCGTGGGAGAGTTCAGCAGCCGCAAGCAGGCCTATCGCCTGTGCGCCGCGCTGCGCCAGGAGGGCGGTTCATGCTTCGTCCGGCATATGCCGGCGGAACCGGCGACCCAGATGGTGTCGCGCGCACCCGACGCCACGGCGCTCTGAAGTTCGTCGGCCGCATGAGCCTATAAAGCAGCCGCCGGTCCCGCCGGCGGCTGTTGACGTCATAGCTCAATTCGTCAGGACATCCCGCCCGTCGCGCCAGACGCCGCGCACCCGCCCCTGCACCAGCAACCGGTCGAGCGGCGTGTTCTTGGCCGTTGACCTCAGTGTTTCGGCGTCGATCTGCCAGGGCGCGCCGGCATCGAACAGCAGCAAGTCGGCGGCCTGGCCGACGTCCAGTCGGCCACCATTGAGGCCGAACAGAGCCGCCGGTTTGCTGGTGAGCTTGGTCATCAGCGTCGGCAGATCGAGGATGTCGTTGTGCACCAGGCTCAGGCTGGCGGCCAGCAGCGTCTCCACACCCACCATGCCGGCTTCCGCCTGGGCGAAGGGCAGGCGTTTGTCTTCCTGGGTGCGCGGATCGTGGCCGGAGGCGATGACGTCGATGGTGCCGTCGCGCAGGCCTTCGACCACCGCCAGCCGGTCGGCCTCGGTGCGCAAGGGCGGCGACAGGCGGGCGAAGGTGCGATAGTCGCCGATGGCGAAATCGTTGAGCAGGAAATGTGCTGGCGTCACGCCACAGGAGACCCGCACGCCACGGTGCTTGGCCCGCCGCACGGCGTCGATCGAGGCCGCGCAGGTCACCTGGGCGATGTGCAGCCGGGCGCCGGTTGCTTCCGCCAGCCGGACGTCGCGTTCCACCATCAGGCTTTCCGCCAGCGTCGAGGCCGCCGGCAGCCCGAGTCGCAGCGCGTAGTCGCTTTCCGTGGCGCAGGTGCCGTCGGTCAGCGTCTCGTCCTCGGCGTGGGCGACCACCAGCGCGTCGAAGCCGCTGGCATATTGCAGCAGCCGCAGCATGACGCCGGTATCCATGATGCCGCGCCGGCCGGTGGCGACGGCGCAGGCGCCCGCCTCCAGCGCGAGGCCGATCTCGGCCAGTTTGCGGCCTTCCAGCGCCCGGGTGGCGGCGGCCAGCGGCCGGACCTTGACCACGTCCTGGCCCAGTCGGCGGACCCGCTCGATGGCGGCCGGGCCATCGAGCACCGGCGACTGGTCCGGCATCAGGCAGACCTTGACGACACCGCCGGCGATGGCGGCGGCCGGTTCGACCTTGAACACGCGGGTGTCGATCAGCGCCGGGGCCAGCAGGCGGCCGTCGCAGTCGATGACGGTGGCGTCGGCGGGGGTGGCGATGGCGCCAACCTCGGCGATGCGGCCGCCTTCCACCAGCAGGCCGCCCAGGCCGTCGAGACCGGAGGCGGCATCGAGCAGATGCGCGTTGATGAAGGCGATGCGGCTCATGCCCGGCCTCCCGTCGCACCGATGCTGCCGTCGGCCCAGCCGGCGATGCCGCGTCGTTTGCGGGTCAGCACGTCGAGGCAGGCCATGCGCACGGCGACGCCCATTTCCACCTGTTCGGCGATGGCCGAGCGCACCAGATCGTCGGCGACCGCCGTGTCGATCTCGACGCCCCGGTTCATCGGCCCCGGGTGCATCACCAGCGCGTCCGGCTTGGCACGCTTCAGCCGCTCCCCGGTGAGGCCGTAGAAGTGGAAGAACTCACGGGTGGAGGGGATGTAGCCGCCCTGCATCCGTTCCTTCTGCAGGCGCAGCATCATCACCACGTCGGCGCTGTCGAGCCCCTTGTCCATGTCGGTGAACACCTCGACGCCCAGCCGTTCGATGCCGGCGCCCAGCAGGGTCGGCGGCGCGACCACGCGCACCCGCGCCCCCAGTGCATTGAGCAGCTGGAAATTCGAGCGGGCGACCCGGCTGTGCAGGATGTCGCCGCAGATGGCGACGGTCAGCCCCTCGATGCGGCCCTTGCGGCGGCGGATGGTGAGCGCGTCCAGCAGGGCCTGGGTCGGGTGTTCGTGGCGGCCGTCGCCGGCGTTGATGACGGTGCAGTCCACTTTCTCGGCGATCAGTTGCACCGCGCCGGAGTCCTGGTGGCGGATGACGATGATGTCCGGGTGCATGGCGGCCAGCGTCAGCGCCGTGTCCAGCAGTGTCTCGCCCTTCTTCAGCGACGAGGTGCCGGGCACCATGTTGACGCAATCGACGCCCAGCCGCTTGCCGGCGATCTCGAACGACAGCAGCGTGCGGGTGGAATTCTCGAAAAAGGCGTTGACCTGGGTCAGGCCCGCCAGCCGGTCGTGACGCTTGTGGGTCGAGCGGTTCGACTCGATCCACTGTTCCGCCTCGTCGAGCAGATAGGCGATCTCCCACGGCTGCAGGCCGGTGATGCCCAGCAGGTTCGTATAGGGGAACGGATGCAGGCCCGGCGGCGTGCGATGGGAGGCAGGGGCGGGAGATGCGGATGTCATTAAGAGGCGGTCTATAATCCTGTCCCGGGGGCTCGGCAAGGGCGGCCCTCAAGCGCCCCGCCGGGACATGCGCGACCCCCAACCGAGCGTCTAGCCATGGCGGTCCGGGGACGCTAAAAGCGCCGCCAACGAAAGGTGCCCTTCCCATGTCTGCAAACGCCACCCAGATCACGCCGCAAGTCGTCGCCGAGCATGGCCTGACGACCGAGGAGTACGACGTCATCCTGCAAAGCCTGGGGCGTGAACCCAACATCACCGAGCTGGGCATCTTCTCGGTGATGTGGTCCGAGCACTGCTCCTACAAGTCGAGCCGGGTGCATCTGAAGAAGCTGCCGACCCAGGCGCCGTGGGTGATCCAGGGGCCGGGCGAGAACGCCGGCGTCATCGACATCGGCGACGGTGATGCCGCCATCTTCAAGATGGAGAGCCACAACCACCCCAGCTACATCGAGCCCTACCAGGGCGCGGCGACCGGCGTCGGCGGCATCCTGCGCGATGTGTTCACCATGGGCGCGCGCCCCGTCGCCAACATGAACGCGCTGCGCTTCGGCGCGCCCGACCACCCGAAGATGCGCCACCTGATCTCCGGCGTCGTCGCCGGCATCGGCGGCTATGGCAACTGCGTCGGCGTGCCGACCGTGGGCGGCGAGGTGAACTTCCACCCGGCCTACAACGGCAACATCCTGGTCAACGCCATGACCGTCGGCCTGGCCCGCACCGACAAGATCTTCTACTCGGCCGCCGCCGGTCTCGGCAATCCGGTGGTCTATGTCGGTTCCAAGACCGGCCGCGACGGCATCCACGGCGCCACCATGGCCTCGGCCGAGTTCACCGAGGATTCGGAAGAGAAGCGCCCGACCGTGCAGGTGGGCGATCCGTTCACTGAAAAGCTGCTGATCGAGGCCTGCCTGGAACTGATGGCCTCCGACGCCATCGTCGCCATCCAGGACATGGGTGCCGCCGGCCTGACCTCGTCGTCGGTCGAGATGGCCTCCAAGGGCGGCGTCGGCCTTGAACTCGACCTCGACAAGGTGCCCTGCCGCGAGGAAGGCATGGTGCCCTACGAGATGATGCTCTCCGAATCCCAGGAGCGCATGCTGATGATTCTCAAACCCGGCCGGGAAGCCTTCGCGGAGGCGATCTTCCACAAGTGGGGGCTGGACTTCGCCGTCATCGGCACCATCACCGACACCGGCCGGCTGGTGCTGAAGTTCAAGGGCGAGACGGCGGCCGACATTCCGCTGGGGCCGCTGGGCGACAACGCGCCGATGTACGAGCGGCCGTGGGTGCCGACGCCCAAGCGGGCGGCCCTGCCGGCCGATCAGGTCGCCGAGCCCAACGACTATGGCGCCGCGCTGCTCAGGCTGATCGGCTCGCCGGACATGGCCTCGCGCCGCTGGATCTGGGAGCAGTACGACCACATGGTGATGGCCGACACCATCCAGCGCCCCGGCGGCGACGCGGCGGTGGTGCGTGTGCACGGCACCAGCAAGGCACTGGCCATCTCCACCGACTGCACGCCGCGCTACTGCTTCGCCGACCCGGTCGAGGGCGGCAAACAGGCGATCGCGGAAGTGTGGCGCAACATCACCGCGGTCGGCGCCCGGCCGCTGGCGGTGACCGACTGCATGAACTTCGGCAACCCGCAGCGGCCCGAGATCATGGGCCAGTTCGTCGGCTGCATCGAGGGCATGGCGGAGGCCTGCTCCGCGCTCGACTTCCCGGTCGTCTCCGGCAACGTCAGCCTGTACAACGAGACCAACGGCACCGGCATCCTGCCGACGCCCGCCATCGGTGGCGTCGGGTTGCTCGACGATTGGGATCGGATGGCGACCATCGCCTTCAAGGCCGAAGGCGAGACCGTGGTGCTGGTGGGCGAGACGCTCGGCCACCTTGGCCAGTCGCTTTATCTGCGGGAGATTCTCGGCCGCGAGGACGGTCCGCCGCCGCCGGTCGATCTCGTGGCCGAGCGGCGCGCCGGCGACTTGGTGCGTCAGCAGATTCTCGGCGGTGGTCTGAGCGCCGTGCACGACCTGTCGGACGGCGGTCTGGCCGGTGCGCTGGTCGAGATGGCGCTGGCGGGCAAGATCGGCGCTGTCATTGAGGTGCCGGGCGATGTCGAGCATCCGCACGCCTGGCTGTTTGGCGAGGATCAGGGCCGCTATCTGGTCACCACCACCGAGCCGCTGGCCCTGCTGGGCGCGGCACAGGAGGCCGGGGTGCCGGCACAGGTGATCGGCCGCACCGCTGGCGATCGCGTGGTCATCGGCACGCTCGCCGACGTCGCGCTGGCTGACCTCGAACTGGCGCACGAGGAGTGGCTGCCCGGCCTGATGGCCTGACCTGCGGTCAGGGCGGACAGCCCCGGCTCAGTCGAAGCGCAGCGCTTCCATCGCTTCAGTCGAAGCGCAGGGCATCCATGCGCAGCGTGCCGTAGGTGACGCTGGCGTGCAGCCGCGTCGCCCGTGGCGGCGTGCCGTCGGCGCCGGTCGCGGCACCCAGCGCCGTGAACAGCGGCAGCAGATGGTCGTCGTACGGGTGGGCCTGCACGGCGAAGGGCGCGCGGGCGCGATAGTCGAGCACCGCCTCGATGTCGCCGGTGGTCAGCCGCTCGGCCATCCAATCGGCAAAGGCGCGCGCCCAGTCGGCCTCCGGCGCGTCGATGCCGCGCCGGTCGATGATGCGCAGATTGTGGGTCATGCTGCCGCTGGCCAGCACCAGCACATTCTCCTCCCGCAGCCGGGCGATCGCCCGGCCCAGCGCGAAATGGTGCCGCGGGTCGCGGTGCGGCTGGATCGCCAGTTGCAGCACGGGCAGGTCCGCCTGCGGGTACATCAGCAGCAGCGGCACCCAGGCGCCATGATCGAGGCCCCAGTCGGCATCAAGGGCGGCGGGCAGGCCGGCGGCGGCCAGCAGGCTGGCGATCTCCCCGGCGAGCGCCGGGTCGCCGGGGGCGGGGTAGCGCAGCCGGTACAGCGGCTCGGGAAAGCCATGGAAATCGTGGATGGTCGCGGGCCGCGCGGTGGCGGCGACGGCGGGGCTGTCGGTCATCCAGTGGGCCGACACCACCAGGATGGCGCGCGGGCGCACCAGAGTCGTGCCGAGACCGGACAGGAACGCCCGCGCCGGGGCCGGCGTCAGCACCAGATCGGGCGCGCCGTGGCTGAGGAACAGGGTGGGCTGAAGGGCAGTCGTCATCGCATCAGGGCCTCGGGCAATCCAGTCCGCCCGACATCGCCCCTGCCCGGCGTGCGGGCAAGGGGGGGCGCGGGAATTTCAGTGTCGCCGGTTTGGCAACATCTCACCAGAGGAGCGGTCGGGTTCCGGCGATGTCAGGGCATCACCAGCCCGAAATCGGCCGGGGGCTTGTCGAACAGCGTGGCGAAGCGGGCCAGCACCGTCGGGTCGCCGTCGATCTTCAGCACGCCGCTTTCCATCAGCTGGGCCGCCGTGGTCTGGCCCGAGATCAGGCCAAGGAAGGCCAGCCGGCCCATCGGGCCTTCCAGCACCATGGTGGCATCGGCTTGCGGATCGTCGGCATCGCTTTCATGCACCAGCACGCTGTTGGCGACGCGCACCAGGTGGCGCTCGTGGGCGGCGGGGATGACCAGATTGAAGCTGAGCGTCTGATCTGTCGCCCGCTCCGGGTTCAGCCGCACGGCCAGCAGGTCGAGCACCGAGGCGACGGGCAGGGCGCGGGCGGCGTCGCCACCGGCCTGGAACGTCGGCACCGTGCGGTTCTGCCGCAACTCCCAGGCGCCGGAGAGATAGATGTTGCGCCACGGGCCGCTTTCGGCGCGGTAGCCGAGCTGCTCCAGCGCGTCGGCCAGCAGGTCGCGGGCGGCGCGGTTGGCCGGCTCGGCGAACACCAGCCGGCCCAGCAGTTCCGCCGCCCAGCGGTCGTCACCGGCGGCATGCGCCTTGCGAGCGCTTGCCAGTACGGCACGCGCGCCACCCATCGCCGCGACGTAGCGGCGGGAGGCCTCTTCCGGCGGCAGCGGCTCCAGATTGACCGGGTTGCCATCGTACCAGCCCATGTAGCGCTGATAGACCGCCTTCGCGTTGTGGCTCATGGTGCCGTAGTTGCCACGGTTGAACCAGCGACGGGCCAGGCTGTCGGGCAGGCGGATGGTCTCGGCGATCTCGGTGCCGTTCAAGCCCATGTTCATCAGCCGCACGCTCTGGTCGTGCAGGTATTTGTAGGCGTCGCGGTGGCTGGCGATGTAGTCGCGCAGCACGGCGTTGCCCCAGCGCGGCCAGTAGTGGGAGGTGAACACCAGTTCCGCCCGGTCGCCATAGAGCCGCAGCGCCTGGGTGAGATAGTCCGCCCAGCCCTTGGCGTCACGCACCAGCGCGCCCCGCGGGGTCAGGATATTGTGCATGGCGCCGTTGGCGTTCTCGGCCAGACACAGCGCCTTCCACGCCGGCAGATAGAAGTTCATCTCCGCCGGTGCCTCGGTGTCCGGCGTCAGTTGGAACTCGATGGTGACGCCATCCACGGTCACGGTCTCGCCGGTCCGGCTGATTTCCCGCGTCGGCGGCACCAGCGAGATGGTGCCTGGCGCCGTGCCGCGGGTGAAAGCCGGGCCGATGCCGGCGCTGACCGTGCCGGTGGCGCCCACCGCCAGGCCGTAGCCGAACATATAGGCCGCCCGCCGGCTCATCGCGTTGCCGGCAATGACGTTCTCGCTGACGGCGTGCTCCAGGAACCCCTTGGGTGCGATCACCTGAACCCGGCCGGCGGCGACGTCGGCCGGGTCGACGACACCACGCGCGCCGCCATAGTGGTCGACATGGCTGTGGGTGTAGATCACCGCCACCACCGGTCGATCGCCCTGAGTCGCCCGCACCAGGTCCAGCGCCGCCCGCGCGGTTTCCGCCATGGTGAGCGGGTCGACAATAATATAACCGCTCTGGCCGCGAATGATGGTCATGTTGGCGAGATCGAAGCCGCGCACCTGCCAGAGGCCGTCGGCGACCTGGAACAGGCCGTGCTTCGAGACGAGCTGGGCATTGCGCCACAGGCTGGGGTTGACCTCGGGCGGCGCCTCGCCGGCGGGGATGGCGGAGTCGTTGAGGTCGCGTACCAGCGCGCCAGCGGCGTTGCGGATCCTGCCATCCGGCAGCGTGCCGAGGAAACCGCGGCTGGCGAACTCGATGTCTTGCCGGTCGGCGAAGGGCAGGGTGGCGGCCAGCGCCTGCTGGGCCTGGACAGTGGCGGGCGATGCCGCGCGCGGCGACACCGGCGGCGGCGGGGTTTTCGCGGCGGCCAGTGGCGGCATGGCGGTGGCGATCAGCAGGCACAAGGCGGCGGACCCGGCGCGGGCCCGGTGACGAGCGGTCATGGCATCTCTCCCCCGAGGCGCCGCTATCCTGATGTTCTGCCGGCGCCTGACGGGCTGAAGAGTGCCGCCCGAGGAGCGGGCGCGCAAGATATTAAGCGCGACTCAGTTGGCTGCGGTGGACTGCCGCGCTGTCTGGGCGTCCAATCCCGCCCGCAGCGCCACCATGTCGGCGTGCAGGCGCGCCAGACGTTCGATGTCCGTCCCCGTGGCGCAGAGCATTGCGCGTGGCACGGCGAGAGCGGCGTCGTGCAGGACCCTGCCGGCCTCGGTGAGTCGAACCCGGACCTGCCGTTCATCCTCGGCGTCGCGCACCCTGTGCAGCAGGCCTGCCGCTTCCAGCCGCTTGAGCAGTGGTGTCAGGGTGCTCGACTCCAGAAACAGCCGACGGCCAATGTCACCAACCGTCATGTCGTCCTGCTCCCACAGCACCAGCATCACCAGATACTGCGGATAGGTCAGGCCCAGCCGCTCCAGATGCGGCCGGTAGGCGCGGGCAAAGGCGTGGCTGGCGGCGTAGACCGCGAAGCAGAGCTGCCGGTCGAGCAACAGCAGTTCCGATGACGGCAGGTCGTCGAGGGCTTGAGCGGGCGGAGGTGATGCGGGTTCCATCGTCTGCAATATAATCGATGTCGAGCGGCTTGAAAGTGTCGCGAACAGTACGTTCCGCCGCCGGCGCCCGCTAGACGCGGATCAGGAAGCGGCTGAGGCCGGCGGCATCCGTGTCGCGGGCCTCCAGCGTCCAGCCGCGTTCGCCGCAAAAAGCCGGCACATCGCTCAGTGCCGCCGGGTCGGTGGCCAGCAGTTCGATCCGACGGCCCGCGGCCAGACCTTCCGCTGCACGGCGCAGCCGCAGCACCGGCATCGGGCAGCGCAGGCCGCGCGCGTCCACCCGGACGCCGGCGCCATCGCCAGCGGGCGCGCCGGGTGGGGGTGGGGGCACAGGGGGCATCGCGGGGCTCATCTCCGGCTCGCTTCCGGTTGGGGGTATGGCGATTGGTGGTTGGCGTCTGCGCGGGTGCGGTCTAGCCTCACCCGCTTCATACAACAATTATCGGGGAGTTGTTCATGTTCGCCAAGGATCTGCTCAAGGGTCATAAAATTCTTGTCACCGGCGGCGGCACCGGGCTTGGCCGCACCATGACCGAACGTTTCATGGAGCTGGGGGCACACTGCATCATCTGGGGCCGGCGCGGCGGCGTGCTGGAGGAAACCGCCGCCGAGCTGCGGGAGAAGACCGGCGGCAGCTGCGATGTCGACGCGGTGGACATCCGCAACCCGATGGCCATCGACGAGGCGATGGAGCGGGCGTTCACCGGCGGGCCGCTGACCGGGCTGGTCAACAATGCCGCCGGCAACTTCATCTCGCGCACCGAGGACCTGTCCCCCAACGCCTTCAACGCCATCGCCTCGATCGTCTTCCACGGCACCTTCAACACCACCAACGCCGCTGGCAAGCGCTGGATCGCCGGTGGGCACAAGGGCAACATCCTGTCCATCGTCACCACCTGGGTGTGGACCGGCTCGCCGTTCACCGTGCCGTCGGCCATGTCCAAGGCCGGCGTCGCCGCCATGACCCAGTCGCTGGCGGTGGAGTGGGGCCCCAAGGGCATCCGCGCCAACGCCATCGCGCCGGGGCCGTTCCCCACCAAGGGCGCGTGGGAGCGCCTGATGCCGCAGACCGGCGCCGGCAGCAGCGGGCTGGAGAGCCTGACGGCGGCCAGCATTCCCATGCGCCGGGTCGGCGAGCACGCGGAACTCGGCAATCTCGCCGCCTTCCTGATGTCGGAGCATACGGAATATCTCACCGGCGAGGTGATCGCCATCGACGGCGGTCAGTGGCTGGCCACAGCGGGCAATTTCCATGCGCTCTCCGCCTGGGGTGACCCGGAATGGCAGGCGGCGCGCTCGGCGATCCAGGCCAGCAACGCCAGCGACCGGACCGCGCGGACATCCGGCTGAACGGTCGTGCGCGATCTGGATGACGTAGGGGAATCCTCGCATCTCGGCAGGCGAATAATCTGGTCCGAGGCGGGGCGGTGCTCTGGCGCCGCTCCGCCTTCGCCGCTAAGGTGCCTCGATTCACGCCATGTCATAATATTGTAGCCTTGATGGGAGTGCATTGATGAAGCGAGTGGTCGTGCAGATCGACGGCGGACACCTGCGTGCCCAGGCGCGTCGCGACGGCATCGAGTATACCGTCGATTTCATCGAGGATTTCGCCCATGCCGTGGTCGCCAAGGGAGAGGAACTGAGCCGGGTCTTCTATTATGACTGCCGGCCCTACCAGGGCGAGACACCGTTGCCGGTATCAGGCGACCTGTTCCAGTTCAAATCCGGCGGCGGCTGGCTCGACGAACTGGCAAGCCGTGACTATTTCTGCGTCCGTACCGGCCTGCTGAAGTTCCGGGGATGGAAACCCAAGTCGATTCCGCTGCCGGCCAGCGGACTGAGTGATCACGACTTCCGTCCGGATTTCGAGCAGAAGGGTATCGATCTCAAGATCGGTCTCGATCTCGCCGGCATGTTCGAGCGCAGGGCCGCCGACCGCATCATCCTGGTCGCCGCCGATACCGATCTCATTCCGGCGATGACGCTGGCCCGTCATACCGCCACCCAGCTGGTGGGTATCGATTTCCCCAACTCGCCGTTGCATGGTGAAATCCTGTCCCACTTCGACATCATGCGCGAGGTGGACTGGCCGAAGCCGTCGCTGCGGGACTGACCGGGCAGGGCGCGGTCCTTCGGGCGCTAGTCCGGATCGGAGGAGGCGATGAGCGGCGCCTGGGTCATGAGTGACGCCTGGCTGAGTGCCGGGGTGTTGTTGCTGGCGCTCGCGCTGTTTGCCTCGGAGCGCGTCCGCCATGACCTGGTGGCGATTGCCGCCCTGCTGGCCTGCGTGGTGCTTGGCCTGGTCAACCCCGCTGACGCCTTTTCGGGCTTCGGTGATCCGGCGGTGGTGACTGTCGCGGCCGTCCTGATCATTGGTCGCGCCATCGAGCTCACCGGCGCGGTCACCGCGCTGACGGAGCGGATCATGCCCGGCAGGGCACCGTTCTCGGTGCAGCTGGCCATATTGATGCTGGTGGGTGCGGCCCTCTCGGCCTTCATGAACAATATTGCCGCGCTCGCCATCACCATGCCGGCGGCCATCGCCATCTGCCGGCGGCACCGGCTGTCGGCGGGGGCGGCGCTGATGCCGCTGGCGTTCGCGACCATATTGGGTGGCATGACGACACTCATCGGCACGCCGGCGAACCTGATCCTGTCGTCGTTCCGCCACGATGCGCTGGGGGCGCCACTCGGCTTCTTCGCCATGGCACCGGCCGGTGTCGCGGTCACGCTGGTGGGGCTGCTGTATCTGGCATTGATCGGCTGGCGGTTGACCCCACGCCGGCGGCAATCGGGGCGCGCGGACGCCGCCCCGGAAACCTCGCTGTTCGTCTTTGAACAACGCCTGGACGGTGGCGGCCTGACCGACGGCACGACGCTGGCCCAGATGCAGGACCGATTGCAGCCGGCCCACGCCCAGTGTGTCGCCGTCATTCGCGACGGCAAGGCCCTTGTCGCGCTGCCGGACGTGATCCTGCGCGCCACCGACAGGCTGTTGCTGACGGCGCGCGAAGACCCCTGGGCGATAGCCAAGCTGACCGGCCTGCCCCCTGCGCCGCGCGCCAAGGCTCCCGACGCGGCGACCGCCCGGGTGGTGGTGGCCCATGGCTCCCCGCTGGTGGGTCACCCGCATGACATGGTGGAAGTCCTCAGTGATGGCGAGGTGCGGGTGGTGGCGGCTGGTCCACGCGCGGCGGAGAGGCGCCAACCGCTGCGAATGCTGGAAATCCAGCCCGGCGACCAGCTGGTCCTGCATGGTCCGGCGATGGCGATCGGCCGGCTGGTGCGTTACGCACGCCTGCTTGAAGTCGGCCGTCATGACGTCGCGCCGGCGGCATCCGGGCGGGCGGTGGCGGCGGGGCTGATCTATCTTGCGGCCGTGGTGGTGGCAGTCGGTTGCGGCGTCTCCACGGCGATCACCTTCGCGGCGGCGGCGGCGCTGTTCGCGGCGCTGAAATTCCTGCCGGCGCGCGACATTTATCGCTCGATTGACTGGCCGGCGGTTGTGCTGCTGGGGGCGATGATCCCGGTCGGGCAGTCGTTCGAGAGCAGCGGCGCGGCGGCGGCGGTGGCGCAGGTGCTCAGCCATGTGCTGGCGGCGGCGCCCCTGGTGGTGGCGCTGGGAGCCATGACGGTGGCGACCCTGCTGCTGTCGATTTTCCTCAACAACGTGGCGACCGCGGTCATCATGGGCCCGGTGGCGTTGCAGGTGGCGGCGAGCCTGGGCGCCAGTCCGGACGCGTTTCTGATCGCGGTGCTGATCGGCGCGTCGTCGGATTTTCTCACGCCCATCGGGCACCAGAACAATCTGCTGGTGATGGGCCCGGGGGGCTATCGCTTCACCGATTACGCGCGGGTCGGCGGCGTCTTGTCGTTGCTGGTCGTGGTGGTTGCGGCGGTGGTGCTGGCCCGCACGCCGGGATGACCTCGCCCTGCCGGGCCGGCGTGCGCCGCCCCGGCAGGAACGTGGATTGTCCGCGGGAGCTGGATTGTTCAGCGCCCGGTGAAGTTCGCCGCCCGCTTTTCCCGGAAGCTCGCCACGCCCTCCTGGAAGTCCTGGCTGTTGGCCAGCCGGTTGGAGATGTCGCCAAATTCGGCGGCGCAGGCGGCCTCGCCGTCGAGCGCGTAGGTCAGCGCGTTGGCCCGCGTTGCCTGTACAGCCAGCGGGGCGCGGGTGGCGATGCTCTCGGCCAGCGCGATTGCCCGGTTGAGCTCGAAGCCTGGCGCGACGATCTCCTGGATGATGCCGATGCGGTAGCCTTCCTCGGCACCGAACTCGTCGCCGGTGAGCAGCCAGCGCATGGCGTTGCCCCAGCCGCCGCGCTCGACGAAGCGATAGGTGGCGCCGCCGCAGGCCATCAGGCCGCGCTTGGGCTCCATCATCGCCAGCCGTACGTCGTTGGCGGCGATGATGATGTCGGATGCCAGCGCCAGCTCCAGTCCCGCCGTGAAGGTGATGCCCTTGACGGCCGTGATCAGCGGCTTGCGCCGCCAGGGGGCGCGGCGGCCAAAGGTGTCGACCCGGTCGCCGGTCACGCCGGCGAAGTCGCTGTCGTCGGCGAAGCGGCCGGCAAACATCGGCAGGTCGAGACCGGCGGTGAAGTGGGGGCCGTGGGCGAACAGAACGCCGACCCGCAGGTCGGGGTCGCTCTCCAGCCGCTCATAGGCGGCGGCCAGCTGGTCGAACATGGCCGGTGTGAAGCCATTGAGCTTGTGCGGGCGGTTGATGCCCATCAGCCAGACCGCGCCGCGCGCTTCCGTGGTGATCTCGCCCTCATCGGGTGCCGTCATGCGATAGTCTCCCTCCATTGTGATTCTTGACGACAGTGTATCGGTCGCGCTGGCGGCGTACAGGGGCTATCAACCATTTGTTCACCGAACTTGCGGCATGGTAACCACAGCTTCAGCAATCCGCAGGCCGGCATGAGCGTCGATCCACGTCTTGAGACCCAGACCCAGCCCTCGCTGTCGGCGGCCGGCCGCGCCAGCCTGGCCGTGGCCGAGATGCGCCAGACGTTGCTGCGCCAGCTCTGGCAGACCGCATTGGGCAGTGCCGAAGGCGAGGGAATGGACGGCGGTGTCTCGCTGTCGGCTCCCGGGTTCGACCAGTCCCTGGCCGGGTTCAATCTCGAAGCGTTGCTGGCGATGCAGGGTGAGGCCAGGGAGACGCCGCCCCCGCCGGCCGGCGCAGCCGTTGGCAACGGCGACGATGGCGGCCTGTCACTTGGACCCAACGCCATCTATGCCGACGACATCAACGCCGCCGCCCGGCGTACCGGCCTGTCGCCGGCGATGCTGGCGGCAATCATCGGCGCCGAGGCCGCCAGCCGTGATGGCGTCTGGGATCCCGCCTCGCGCAATCCGCGCTCCAGCGCCGCCGGCCTGACCCAGTTCCTCTCCAGCACCTGGATCACCGAGGCCCAGCGATCTGGCACCTATCTCAACGGCGTCGCCAGTCGCAGTGGCTGGCTGGATGCCGATGGCCGCGTCCGCGCGCAGGCGGAGGGCGCGCTGCTGTCGCTGCGGTTCGATCCGCGCGCCTCCATCGAGGCGGCGGCTGACTATGCCGACGCCAATCTCGACCAGCTGCGCCGTCAGGGCCATGTCGGCGCCAATGCTTCCCCCGAGACGCTGGCGAAGGTCGCTTATCTTGCGCACCACCTCGGGGCGGGCGATGCCTCGCGGTTTCTGGATGGCCGCATCAGTCCGGAGCGGGCGCGCACCTTGTTGAACTCGCAGATCGGCCAGTCGGCGGCATCGGCCCGGATCGAGGCGGCCGGTGGTGCCTCCGCCGTGGCGCATCGTCAGTGGCTGACCGCCTATGTCGATCGCAAGATCGACCTTGATCGCTATCAGCGGACCGATGCCGTGGCCTGATGGGCGGCGGCCGGAGTGTCGTTTCAGCGCATTTCGAGAAGCTTGATCCCGAACTGGCGGTAGAAATAGGCGAGCAGCAGCACCCGGAAAAGCCTTCGCTTTCCGTGCCGGCCCCGGGCAATGAAAAAGCCCTCGGGATGACGATAGATGCCAGGCAGGATTTCTTCCGCCTGTTCGATCATCAGATCCTTCTCGTCACTGCTGTAGCGGTCGTCCTCGTCGTTGTCCCGTCCGCGCAACGCCCGCAGCAGCGCGATGCCCAGCACCAGCAGGATGATCAGGTTGATGCCGACGATCGGTGCCCAGGATGGCAGGCCATCCGCCTCTCCGGTGGCGATGTCGACGTCATCGCCATGTGCCGTGGCAGGCGGTGCCGGTGATGCGGTCGCCGGTTCGGCACCCGTGGCGCCGGCTTTCCTGCTGTTGAAATACTGCTCCGCACGGACACCAAACACGGTCTCGATCGGCCCATCGAGGGTGGAGAACGGCTGGATCGAACCGTCGCCGCCGGCAATCTGTACGCCTTTCTGGCTGCCTACCGTGACCACGTAAAGTGGCTGGTTGATGCACTTGACCTTGAGCGTGCGCGAGCCGCTGCCGTAACGGAATATCTGGTAGTCGCGCAGCTGTTCGCAGTCATGGCCGGCGTGTGTCAGTCCCTCCCGCAGCAGGTGGGCGATCACGTCCGGCGAGCGCTCTTCCAGCAAGGCCAGGTAGAGCTCGTTGCCGATGATGGTGAGGCCGCGCGGCCGGGCGTCGGCCGCGGCCGTGCCGGATGTCGCGGCGGGAGTGGCCGGCGTGGCGGGCGGGGTGTCGGCCGGTGCTGCCGCCACCAGCAGGGTCGATGCCGCCATCAGCCGGAAATGGCCCCTCATCCTCGCCCAAGATGTCATGCCCTGCCTCGAATGCCCCTTGCGCCTGCGCGCCTGCCGGCGCGTTTCGGTCACGCCCGCCCCCTGGCGCGTTTTATCGCGCGCGCCCGGCTGGTGTTAGCGAAAAATGGTTCACGACGTGTTGCCGGGGGCAGAGCGTCGCCGCGCGTGGGCGGAGGTGGCGGCTTGCGCCCGTGCGAGGCAGGGCGAGCGGACTATCGGCCGGTCGCCAGCACGCTTTCGAACAGCGGGCGGCCATCGGTGCCACCCTGGATCGGCTCGATCAGTCGCTCCGGGTGGGGCATCATGCCGAGCACGTTGCCGGCCTCGTTGATGATGCCGGCGATGTCGTGGCGCGACCCGTTGGGGTTGTCGAGATAGCGAAACACCACCTGGCCATTGCCTTCCAGCCGCTCCAGCAACGCGTCGTCGGCAAAGTAGTTGCCATCGTGGTGCGCCACCGGCACCCGGATTTCCTGGCCGGCGGCATAGCCGCTGGAATAGGCGGTGGCGGCGTTCTCGACCCTCAGCCGGACATCGCGACAGACGAACTTGAGCCCGGCGTTACGCATCAGCGCACCGGGCAACAGGCCCGCCTCGGTGAGGATCTGGAAGCCGTTGCACACGCCCAGCACCTTCACGCCGCGCGTTGCCGCCCTCACTACTTCCCGCATCACCGGCGACTGGGCGGCCATGGCGCCGGAGCGCAGATAGTCGCCGTAGGAGAAGCCACCGGGCAGGGCGATGAGGTCGAGGCCATCAGGCAGGTCGTGGTCGCCGTGCCAGACCATGGCCGGCGGGGTGCCGCCGATCTGTTCAAGCGCGGTCGCCATGTCGCGGTCGCAGTTGGAGCCGGGAAAGACAATGACGGCGGACTTCATGGCGGACCTTATGCTTGCTCGTCCAGATAATGAGCTTATCGCTACAACCTGTTGTTGTTCAGGCGATAAGCGCCAGAATGGCGGGCCGTTCAGGCCAGCTCGATCCGGTAGTTTTCGATCACCGTGTTGGCCAGCAGCTTGCGGCACATCTCGTCGATCCTGGCCTTGGCGGCGTCGGCGTCGGTTTCGGCGATATCCAGCTCGATGAACTTGCCCTGACGCACGTCCGCGACCGTGTCGAAGCCCAGGCCATGCAGCGCCCCGGCGATCGCCTTGCCCTGCGGGTCGAGCACGCCATTCTTCAACGTCACATAAACCTTGGCCTTCATGAGCGCCCTTCCTCGCGTGCCTTGCGGTGGGTTTCCAGATCGAGAACCGTCGAGACCTCGCCCTCGGGCAGCAGGCCCAGCCGGCGGGCCACTTCCTGATAGGCTTCCACCTCGCCACCGAGATCGCGGCGGAAGCGGTCCTTGTCCAGCTTTTCGCCGGTCGAGGCGTCCCACAGGCGGCAGCCGTCGGGGCTGATCTCGTCGGCCAGGATGATGCGGGAGAACTCGCCCTCCCACAGCCGGCCGAACTCCAGCTTGAAGTCGACGAGCTTGATGCCGACGCCAGCGAACAGGCCCGACATGAAGTCGTTGATGCGGATGGCGAGGTCGGCGATGTCGTGCATCTCCTCCTGGCTCGCCCAGCCGAAGGCGGCGATGTGCTCGTCGGTGACCATCGGGTCGCCCAGCGCATCGTTCTTGTAATAATATTCGATGATGGTGCGCGGCAGCACCATGCCTTCGTCCAGCCCCAGGCGCTTGGCCAGCGAACCGGCGACGACGTTGCGCACCACCACCTCGATCGGCACGATCTCGACCTGGCGGATCAGCTGTTCGCGCATGTTGAGGCGGCGGATGAAGTGGGTCGGCACGCCCATGCCGGCGAGCAGGGTGAAGATATGCTCGGAAATCCGGTTGTTAAGCACGCCCTTGCCGGAAATCGTGCCTTTTTTCTGGGCGTTGAAGGCAGTCGCGTCATCCTTGAAGTACTGGATGAGGGTGCCGGGCTCGGGTCCTTCGTAAAGGATCTTGGCCTTGCCTTCGTAAATCTGTCGACGGCGAGACATGGGCGGACCACTATATCTTGAGAATGACGAAAACGGGCGGCGCCACCGGGGATGCCGCCCTTTGATTCGGCGCGGACCATACTCTATCGCCTTGCTGGGAACAATTGAAGATTGTCACACGGGCGGGCGGCCGAATGTTGTATCGCGCGACAATGCGAACGGTTGATCCGGATTGCCGGGCCCCTTATGTACGCAGCAATATTCAGCAACGGATGCCAAGGGGCCACCATGACCACGTTCGACAACCGTGAGAAAGCCTTTGAAGAGAAGTTCGCGCGAGATGCCGAGCTGCAGTTCAAGGTGACCGCGCGGCGCAACAAGCTGCTGGGCCTGTGGGCCGCCGAACTGCTCAAGCTGACGCCGGAAGAGGCCGAGGCCTATGCCAAGCAGGTGGTTCACGCGGACTTCGAGGAAGTTGGCGAGGAAGACGTGTTCCGGAAGGTCTATGGCGATCTGTCCGCCCGCGGTGTCGATGTCAGCGAGCATCAGGTGCGCAAGGCGATGGACGACAAGATGGTCGAGGCCCGTCGCCAGTTCATCGAAGGGGTCTGACCCATGCCGATGCCGGCCAGCGAGATCGAGCGCCTGATCAAGGCGGCACTGCCGGATGCGCAGGTGACGATCCAGGATCTGGCGGGAGACGGCGATCACTATGCGGCGACCGTGGTGTCGGGGGCCTTCCGGGGGCTGACGCGGGTGAAGCAGCACCAACTGGTCTACGCCGCCCTGGGCGGGCGCATGGGGGGCGAACTGCACGCCTTGGCGTTGACCACCAGTTGCCCTACATAAGAAGACAACGCAGGTCCAATTTAGGAATAGGCCCCCCATGTCTGACTCGGTTCTCGATCGTATCCAGCAGATCGTCGGCAGCAATGACGTCGTGCTGTTCATGAAGGGCACGCCGGATTTCCCGCAGTGCGGCTTCTCCTCGCGGGCGGTGGCGATCCTTGATCGCCTTGGCAGCGGTTTCGCCAGCTACAATGTGCTGGAAGACCCGGAGCTGCGCGAGGGCATCAAGCATTTCTCCCAGTGGCCGACCATCCCCCAGCTCTACATCAAGGGCGAATTCGTCGGCGGTTCGGACATCATGATGGAAATGTTCGAGGCGGGCGAACTGCAGGCGATGCTGGGCGCTGAAGCCTGATCGTCCGCCCGGTGGCCGGGCTCACCGGGGCCGTCCGCGTTCGCCAGCATCACGGTTGGTCGTCGTCGGTCCCCGCGCGGTTTGTTGCCGCCGGTCCCGGCGGGGACAATCAGTGCGTGGTGACGGCGGCCGCCGCGAAATCGCCGAGGCTCGGGAAGCGCAGGTCGAAGTGCGGCACCGGGTCGGGCAGACGGGCGGCGCCAGGCCGTCCCGAGTTGCGGTCGATCCAGACGGTGTGGAGGCCGGCGGCCTGAGCCGGCCCGTGGTCGTGAAACAGCGATTGCGCCACATGAACCAGTTCGTGCTTCTGGATGCCGTCATCGGCCAGCCGGGCCAGCAGATAGTCGAAGTTGCGCGGGTCGGGTTTGTAGGAGCCGATGCGCTCCGCGGTGAACACGCCATCGAACGGCACGCCCAGTTGGCGCAGGGTGGCCGCGATCGACACCTCATCGACGTTGGAGAGGATGTACAGCCGGTAGCGGGACTTGAGCCGGCGCAATGCGTCGACCGTGTCGGCGAAGGGCGGCCAGCCGCCGATCGACTCGGCGAACCGCGTCGCTGCGGTCCGGCTTGATGCCAGCCCGAGTTCGCGGGCCATCTCGACATGGACCTCGGCGACAATCTGCCGGTACGGCCAGGTCGGGTGGGCGTGTTCGATGTCCGGCTCGATGGCGCCGAAGCCGCTCAGCACCCGCTGCGCGCCGACCTGGGCGACCCAGTCCGCCAGCGCCGTGAGGATGCCGGTTTCCCAATCGATCAGCGTGCCGTAGCAGTCGAAGGACAGCGCGCGGACGCGGTTGAAATCGATGGTCATGCGAGGTCTCCCAGCAGTGGCACCTGGGGTGCCGCGTCCCTCGGCAGCAGGCCGGCCAGTCGCGGGTCGGGCACGATCTCCACCTTGCGGGCATAGGGGCGGAAACCATGATGGATATAGAAGCCCAGCGCGCCGGGATGATCGAGCGTGCAGGTGCGGACCCACACCCGCCTGGGGCGTCGTCCCCAGGCGATCTGCAGCGTCTGGGCCATCAGCCAGCCGCCGAGGCCGCGCCCGGCCAGGTTGGGCAAAACGCCGAAGTAGCTGATCTCCACCTCGCCGTCGGCGCGACAGTCCAGATCGACCATGCCGACTTCCTCGGGGCCCTGCCGGACGGTGTAGAGCAGGATGTCGGGGTCATGCAGCAGTGCCGCCAGCGCGTCGTCCTCCATCATCAGCCGGCCGAACCAAAGCCATGGCGCACCGACCGCCCGGAACAGCCGGCGGTATGACGCCGGGTCGGGTTCGGCGACCGGCATCAGCCGTGCCGACATCATCACGGGCAGGGGTTTGGGCTTGGGTCGCTCGGTCATCTCCAGGCAGGTGACGACCGCCGCGATATGGCCCTCGGGCACATCGAGCAGTTGTACGGTCATGCCATTGTTGTGCCCGAGCGGCGCGCAAACGAAAAGGGGGAGCACGCGCTCCCCCTCGATGTTTCGCTGATGACGGTCAGCCTATTTGGCCAGCTGGAACAGCAGTGACGACACCCAGCCCTTGTTGCCGAGTTCGTCGGAGACTTCCCACATCACGTCCTTCTTTTCGCCGGTCGGGTAGAGCATCATGCCCGGGTCGAGCGTCCGAACGACCTTGCCGCTGGCGCCGGCATCGGCATACATCCGGCCCGGCTTCGCCATGGTGACGGCCTGCGTGGCGTTGGCGGCCGAGGCATTTTCCGGCAGGCCGCCGAGTTCGGCCACCAGATCGGTGTAGGCCTGCAGATAGGCCAGCGTGATGACCTGGCCAATTTCGGTGTTCGCATAGCCGCTGGCGCCGCCGGCGCCCAGGAAGCCGCCCGAGAACAGGCCGCCACCGGCGCCCCAGCCCAGATCGGTTTTCTTGGCGTGGCCCTCGACCATCGCCACCTGCTCGGAGGAGCGAACGTCGGTGACGGTGAGCACCACGTCTGCGGTCTTCTTCTTCAGGCTGATGCCGCCCAGCAGTGCGCCGGCGGTACGGCCGCCGAGCATGCCACCGAGCATGCCGCCGATATTGTTCCCGCCCGAATTGCTGTTGGAGGAGATCAGGTCCGGCACCAGCACATAGTCGGCAGCCTTGATCTGGCCCTTGCCGATGTTGGAGCCACCCCGCAGCTCGCCGCCGGAGGCCAAAGCCCGCTCCGCTTGCAGCGCGGCCATGCCCTTGCCCCGATCGACAAGGGAGAAGCATTTGGATTTATTGACGAAAATCTTGATGAGCGCTTCAGGTGAGCCCAGTTCGTACTGACGCCACCACTGGCTTTCCGGCTCGATCACGGCAAGCGAGCCGATTTTCTTGGCGCAGATCGGAATCTCGGCGGTTTTCTCAGCCCGCTTTTCCTGCGCGGTCTTGGCGGCAGCCGGCGCGGTGGCGGTCAGCGCGACGGCGGTCAACGCCGTGCAGGTCAGGGCCGCGCGGGCCATGGGCATCCAGTTCATCTACTATTCCCCTCAGTCAACGATCAGCGCAATAGGCCGGATTTTAGCCCAAGCCATGCTCAAGCACCAGCCGGTGCGCGTCCCCGATGATGAGGCTCGCGCATTTAAATTATGCTTAGCGCCTTGAAATGACGGCCGCATAGCCCGAATGGGCTATGCCCGTGCCGGCGGCTCCTTGACGCTGGTGCTCACTCCTCGGCGGGCAGGAAGTCCGGCACCGACAGGTAGCGCTCGCCGGTGTCATAGTTGAAGCCGAGCACCCGGCTGCCGGCCGGAGCGTCCCTCAACTTGGTGGCAATTGCGGCCAGTGTCGCGCCGGAAGAGATGCCGACGAGCAGGCCCTCCTCGCGGGCGGCGCGGCGCGCATAGTCCTTGGCGTCGTTGGGATCGACCTGGATCACGCCATCGAGCAGGCGGGTGTGCAGGTTGGCGGGGATGAAGCCGGCGCCGATGCCCTGGATCGGGTGCGGGCCGGGCTGGCCGCCGGAGATCACCGGTGACAGGGTGGGCTCGACCGCGAACACCTTGAGGGCGGGGAAGCGGTCCTTAAGGACCTCGGCGACGCCGGTGATGTGGCCGCCGGTGCCGACACCGGTGACCAGATAGTCCAGCCCCTCGGGGAAATCGGCGAGAATCTCCTGCGCCGTGGTCTCGACGTGAACCTTGATGTTGGCGGGGTTCTCGAACTGCTGCGGCATCCAGGCCCCGGACGTCGTCGCCACCAGTTCGCCTGCCTTCTCGACCGCGCCCTTCATGCCCTTCTCGCGCGGAGTCAGCACGAAGCTGGCGCCGTAGGCCAACATCAGGCGCCGACGCTCCACCGACATGCTCTCCGGCATCACCAGGATCAGCTTGTAGCCCTTGACCGCGGCCACCATCGCGAGGCCGATGCCGGTATTGCCCGAGGTCGGCTCGATGATGGTGCCGCCGGGCCCGAGCGCGCCCGAGGCTTCCGCCGCCTCAACCATCGCCAGGGCAATGCGGTCCTTGATCGAGCCGCCGGGGTTGGCGCGTTCCGACTTCACCCAGACTTCATGGGCCGCGCCAAACAGCCGGTTGATACGGATGTGCGGCGTATTGCCAATGGTGTCGAGAATCGTCGCGGCCTTCATGGTTCCCCTCCAATACCGGTGGTTCGTCCGTACAGTGAACGTTATGCCCACCCGAAAAGTAGACAAGATAGAATTTCTGTCGCGAGACGCAGCTTAGCTGCGGCTGCTTTCCGTGGCCAGCCGGTTGGCCTTGCGCAGCTCGGGGAACCACATCGCCCACAACACGGTGACGACGATGGCGCCAACGCCGCCGACCACCACCGCTGGCACCGCGCCGATCAGGCGGGCGACGATGCCGGACTGGAACTCGCCCAGCTCGTTGGAGGCGCTGATGAACAGCGTGCTCACCGATGCCACGCGGCCGCGCATGTCGTCGGGGGTATGGATCTGGATCAGCGACGAGCGGACGTAGACGCTGATCATGTCGGCAGCACCCAGCACGCCCAGCATGGCCAGCGACAAGGTGTAGGAAGTCGACAGGCCGAAGATGGCGGTGGCCAGTCCGTACACGCCGACACAGGCGAACATCCACAGGCCCACCCGGTTGCGCAGGGTGAAGCGGGTGAGCACCAGCGCCACCAGCGCCGCGCCTACCGCCGGGGCCGCGCGCAGGTTGCCGAGACCTTCCGGACCGACGGCAAGGATGTCGCGGGCGTAGACCGGCAGCATGGCGGTCGCGCCGCCCAGCAACACCGCGAACAGGTCGAGCGAGATCGCCCCCAGCACCATCCGGTTGGTGCGGATGTAGGACAGGCCGTCGAGAATGGCGCGCAGCGGCCGGCCGGCGGTGCGCGGGGTCTGCGCGACCGGCCGGATGAACGAGATGCAGGTCAGCGACACGGTAAGCAGCGCCAGGCAGGTGCCGTAAACCCAGGCGGCACCGCCCGCGATCAGGTAGCCGCAGGCCGCCGGACCGCCGATGGCGGCGATCTGCCAGGCGATGGAGTTCCAGGCGATGGCCGAGGGCAGAATGGTGACCGGCACGAGATTGGGTGCCAGCGCCTGCATGGAGGGCGCCATGAAGGCGCGCCCGATGCCCAGCAGGCTGGCCGCCATGAAGATTGGCAGCAGGCTTTGGTCGCCCCACCGGGCGTGGGCGAACAGCAGGCCGATCGACAGCAGGTCGACGCTCAGGGCGCCACGCGCGATCCAGCGGCGGTCGAAGCGGTCGCTGATGTAGCCGGCGACCAGGCTGCAACCGGCCAGGGTGACGAACTGCACCAGGCCGATGAGGCCCAGGTAGAGCGAGGCTTCCTTGATGCTGTGGCTTTGCCGGGCGATCTCGTAGACCTGCCAGCCGACCGCCACCGCCGTCATGTTGACCGCCAGCGAACCGGTCAGGCGGGAAAACCAGAACAAGCGGAAATCACGATATCCGAAGGCGGATGGCGCGGCGGGCGCCGGGGCTTCGGAGGCGGCGGGAGAGGGCGATGACATGATGTGGCCTATCTGCGTTGGGCTCCTTTGGCAGAACAACCCCATGGCCGTCGAGTCCCGCGGTGCGAACAACCTGTTCGCGGGTGCGGCACGCTCGCGGGATTTGATTGCAAATGACACGCGCATGAGACATGGACAGGGGCATGGTTGGACAGGTCATCAAGCTCGTATCGCGTTCGATTCCGCCTATCCGGGGAGGCTTGCGCGGCCTGCTGGGGCCAGAGGAGCGGGCGGCGCTGGATGCCATAGCGTTGCGGTCCAGTTTGGACGCCGGCCGCTCGATCTATGACGAGGGCGACCCCGGTCTTCATCTGTGCATCGTCGAGAGCGGTCTGGTGATGCTGGAACGGGTGGCCAGCGACGGCGCCCGCCAGGTGGTCGGCTTCGAGTTTCCGGAAGACATGTTCGGGATTCCGCTCAATGGCGCCTACATGCAGTCGGCCGTCGCGCTGAAACCGACCCGGGTGCTGCGCTACCCCTATGAGAAGCTGCGTCACGTGGTGCGCGAGCATCCCAAGGTTGATGACGCCATTCATCGCATCATGAACCGGGTGCTGGCCGCCGTGCTCGACCAGTTGTGCGTGCTGGGACGGATGACGGCGCGGGAGCGCGTGGTCTATCTGCTGCTGCATCTGGCCGATCGCGAGGGCAGGGCGCATGAGGCGCCGCTGGTCGTCGACGTGCCGATGACCCGCACCGACATTGCCGATTTCCTCGGGCTGACGGTGGAAACGGTGAGCCGCACCATCAGCGAGCTGAAGCGCCAGGGCATTATCCACCTGCGGGACACCCATCAGATCGAGATTCGCGAGCTTGGTCCGGTGGATGCCATCGCCGAACGGTTCCGTCATGCCTGACCGCCCGGCCGGGGGCGTTAATCATCTCATCATGGTCTTGCCGCTAAAGGCGTTTTATGGTCGCCGGCGCGACCGTAACGACGATCGGGCGACATGCGACATTCATGACTGATCCTTCCCTGAACCGCCGTGTCGGCATTTCCGCCGTCTGGACCGTGATGACCCGGCTGATGCTGCAGTCGATGGGCATCGTCAGTTCCATTGTCATCGCCCGCCTGCTGGGGCCGGAAGAGGTCGGTGTGTTCGAGAAGGCGGTGATCATCACCGGCTTCCTCGACATGTTGACCGCCATGGGGCTGGAAACGGCGCTGGTTGGCCGGCGTGACCGTTTGCAGGTGCATTACGACACCGCCTGGACGCTGAACATTCTGCGCGGACTGGTGACGGCGCTGGCCATTCTCGCGCTGGTGCCGTTCGCCGATGCCTGGTTCCAGGCGCCGGGCGTGGGCGCCATGCTGGCGGTGCTGGCGCTGGCGACGCTGCTGCGGGGCTTCGAGAATATCGGCATGGTCGATTTCCGGCGCGATCTGGAGTTCGACAAGGAATTCCGCTTTCTGCTCTACCGGCGCATCACCATGTTCGTGGTGGCGCTGGCGATCGCCTTCATCTGGCGCACGGCCTGGGCCATGGTGATGGCGACGCTGGCCGCCGCTGTCGTCGGTCTGGTGATGAGCTTTCTCATGTCGCCGATGCGTCCGCGCCTGACGCTGGCCGCGTGGCGGGATCTGTTCCATTTCGTCAAATGGATGTTCGCCTACGAGACGATCCAGGCGTTCTCGTCCAAGCTGGAGGGTCTGATCCTGCTGAAAATGGCGACGCCGACGGAAGTCGCCTTCTACAATCGCGCCAATGAAATCGGTGGCACGCCGTCCACCGAGATCGCCATGCCGATCGTGCGCGCGGTGTTGCCGGGGATGATGAAGACCGGCGACGATCAGCTCCGGCGTAATGAGATGTTCATCAGTTTCATGGCGTTGGCGCTGACGGTCGCCCTGCCCGCCGGCCTCGGGCTGGTGCTGGTGGCGGACAGTCTGGTGACGGTTCTGCTCGGCCTGGCCTGGCTGCCGATGGCACCGCTTCTGGAGATTCTGGCGCTGCGCGGCATCCTGCGGGTCATCAACGCCAATTCCGGGTCGGCCTTCATTGCCGCCGGTCGGGTTGACCTGCTGACCAAGACGACGACTTTCGGCATTGTCACCCGGCTGCCGATGATCATCCTCGGCTACATGTACGGTGGTCTCAACGGTCTGGCGTGGGCATCGGTTTTCGCGGCGACGATCAGTATCGGCGGCACCTGCTACGCCCTCAACTACATCGGGGTGCCAGTCGTTCGGCCGCTGTTTGCCCGCCTTTGGCGTGTGATGCTCGGCTGCGTCGGCATGATTGCCGCCGTGCGGCTGTTGCAGGCCAGTCCTGACTGGGCCCGCCTTGACGATCTCACCCATCTGCTCGGCGAGTCGGTGATTGGCGCGGCAGTGTTCACCCTGGTCACGCTGGCCGCGTGGGTGCTCGGTGGCCGGCCGTCGGGGCCGGACGCAACCCTGGTGTCGGTCATCGCCGCGCGGCTGCGCCGGCGGCGCGCCTGACAGAGAGGCATTGGCTACAGGGCGTTCAGGCCGATGAGGCCGAGATAGTAGCGACGCCGGTCGCCGCGCATCATCTCGGTCCTCAGGCGCGCCCAACCCTCGGCGAGGCCGCGCCGCCGCAACGTGTAGTAGCTGTCGAGCAGGCCGCCACGGACTTCCCGCCGGCAGGTCGCCCTGTAGCGCCGGGCGATCAGGGCATCGTCCTCGATGTCCCGGGATAGCTGGTCGAGACGGGACTGTGCCTTCAGGCGGGCGTCACCGGCGAGCAGGGCGGGGCGATCCTCGGGGTCGATGCGGGTTGGCAGCAGGTCAACCGTTTCAACCCGGTGGGGCGCTAGCGTCGATAATGACACTGCCAGTACATAGCCGTCGTGAACACCGGCGATATCGCGCTGATAGCGGTTATCGCTGAGACGGAAGATGAAATTGCCCAGTGAGTAGGCGATCAGGCCGTCGCCATGGCGTTCGATTCCCTGCACGACGTGAGGGTGGTGCTGGATCACCAGCGCGGCACCGGCGTCGATGAGGCCGCGAGACAAACGGATACGCGCGGGCTCAGGGTGAAAGACAAACTCGGTGCCGGCATGCAGCACGACGATGACTGTCGCCCCCGTGCCGCGCAGACGGGCCACTTCTTCGAGCAGCCACCGGCGGTCCAGCGGCGCGACGCCGCCGCGGGTGGCTGTGGCGTAGGCATAGGGGGCATCACAGACCCCCAGCAGTGCCAGCTTGATACCACCGACTTCCATCATCAGAGGCGCCCGGGCCTGGTCGATGTCCGCACCGGCCCCAAAGGCCGCGATGCCGTGCTGCGCGAGCAACGCCCGGGTCGAGGCCAGGCCGTCCGGCCCGCCGTCGAGCACATGATTATTGGCCAGCGTTACGGCGTCGATCCCCATGGCCTTGAGAGCGGGGAGAATGCAGGGAAGCGTCTGAATCCGCCCGCTTGGCGGGGTCTGTGTGCCGGTCGGCATGACCGCGCATTCCAGGTTGCCGACGATGGCATCGAATCCTCGCAGGTCATTGCCCAAAGGTGACAGGAACCAGTCGATGCCCTGAGCGTCGATTGCCTCTCCCAGCCGCCATGTAAAACCCATGTCACCAACAAAGGCCAGACGGACGGACGAGGAGGCGTTGCCGGGTGGGGGCATCGTGAGGGAAATCCAAGGGGCGGCGTCTGACAAGATATCGATTGGTTTGAACGACTTGCCGCAAATTGGCAAGCGGGTGACCGATATCCGGCCGCATGGCATGGTTCGACCTTGCGCCGTTGCCGGATAGACGGCAAGCAGGCAGGCCCGTTCACGTTCGTCCGTCAGGGATGCCCATGACCGATTCACCTCATCGCCCGTCCAAGCCGTCCCGGGTGTTCCCCACCGCCAGTCAGGACGCGGGGTTCGCCTGTCAGGTGGAGGAGACGGCGCAGACCAGCCATCCGAGTTACCGGCTGGCGTTCCTCGACAACGACTTCATGCTGCGCGAGGAGCTGCGGCCGGTGCGGCTGCAGCTCGAACTGCTGAAGCCCGAGATGGTGCTGCAGGAACACGGCATTGCCTCGACCGTGGTGTTCTACGGCTCGGCGCGGGTGCCGGAGCCCGGCGATGCCGAGGCGAAGCTGGCGGCCGCGACCACCGACTGGGAGCGCCGGGTGGCGGCACGCATTGTCGAGAAGTCCCATTACTATGGTCAGGCGCGCGAACTGGCACGGCGCTGTTCCAGCCTGCCGCAGCGCAACGGCGAACGGCACTTCGTCGTGGTGTCGGGCGGTGGCCCCAGCTTCATGGAGGCCGCCAATCGTGGCGCGTGGGACGCGGGTGCCCCATCGGTGGGGCTCAACATCGTGCTGGAGCACGAGCAATATCCCAACCCGTTCGTCACGCCCGCGCTCAGCTTCCAGTTTCACTATTTCGCCCTGCGCAAGATGCACTTCCTGATGCGGGCACGGGCGGTGGTGGTGTTCCCCGGCGGGTTCGGGACGCTGGACGAACTGTTCGAGACGCTGACATTGATCCAGACCGGCAAGATGGCGCCCGTGCCGGTGCTGCTGTTCGGCCGTACCTTCTGGGATCGCATCGTCAATTTCGAGGCACTGGCCGAGGAGGGGACGATATCCCCCGGTGATCTCGACCTGTTCCGTTTCGTGGAGACCGCCGACGAGGCGTGGGATATTCTGGGGACGCATTATGACCTTTGACGCCAAGCTGACATTCCACGGCGCTGCTGGCACCGTGACCGGATCATGCTCCGTGCTGGAGGCGGCGGGCCAGCGCTGGATGATCGACTGCGGTCTGTTCCAGGGCTCGCGCAGTCTTGAGGAACTCAACCGGGCGCCGTTCGCCTTCGACCCGCGCGACATCGACGGCGTGTTGCTCACCCATGCGCACATCGATCATTGCGGCCTGTTACCGCGTCTGGTGAAGGAGGGCTTCCGGGGGCCGATCTACTGCACCCGTCCGACCGCCGACCTGCTGGGTTTCACGCTGCCGGATGCCGGCCGGATCCAGGAAGCGGAGGCCGATCGCGGTGCTCGCCGGCGTGCCCGCGAAGGTCGCGAGCCCTATGAACCGCTCTACACCGAGGCCGACGCCCGCCGCGTGCTGGAACAGACCGAACCGGTCGCGCTGGAACAGTGGCGCGAGCTGGGTCATGGCTGGCGTTTCCGGCTGTGGAACGCTGGTCATATCCTCGGTTCCGCGTCGGTCGAGATATGCCTCAACGACGAGATGCGGCTGCTGTTCTCGGGCGACCTGGGGCCGGATGAGAAAGCTTTTCACCCCGAGCCAAACGCGCCGGCCGGGTTCGACGTGGTGGTGTGCGAGAGCACCTATGGTGATCGGGAGAAGTCGGAACTGTCGCTGGAGGGCCGTCGCCAGCTGCTGCTGGCGGAAGTCGAGACGGCGCTGGCGCGCGGGGGCAACCTCATCATCCCGGCCTTCGCTATCGAGCGAACCCAGGAACTGCTGCTCGATCTGGCGATCCTGATGGCACAGGGCAAGCTGGCCCGTACCCCGGTGTTCATTGACTCGCCGCTGGCCAGCAACGCGACCAGCGTGTTCCGCCGGCATGCCGGCAAGCTTGAGGATCTGGGCGACATCGACGTGTTCGGCTTTCCGGCCTTCCATTTCGTCGAGACCGCCCAGCACAGCATGCAGCTCAACGTCATGTCGGGCGCGATCATCATCGCGGCGTCAGGCATGTGCGAGGCGGGGCGTGTGCGCCATCATCTCAAGCACAATCTGTGGCGGCCGGAGTCGACAGTGCTGTTCGTCGGCTATCAGGCCCAGGGCACGCTGGGGCGCACCATCCTGGAGGGTGCGCGGCGGGTGCGCATTTCGGGCACCGATGTCGCGGTGCGGGCCCGTATCCGTCGTATCGATTCCTATTCCGCCCATGCCGACCAGGGCGAACTGCTCGCCTGGATCAATGCCCGCCAGCCGATCCGGGGAGGACTGTTCCTGTGCCATGGCGAGGAACAGTCGCTTGCGGCCCTGGCGGCCAAGGTCACGGCGCAGGGCATTGAACCCACGCAGGTGTTCCGTCCGCAGGTTGGCGAGAGCTTCCGTCTGCGGCCCAACGAGCGACCCACGTCGCTGGGCGGCATGCGCATCGCGCCGGCCGAGGCCGCGCACGACTGGCAGAACGAATATGCCGCCATCATGGTCGATCTCAAGGACCGGCTGCGCCATATGCGGGATAACCAGCAGCGTGAGAGGACATTGCTCAAGATGCGTGAAGTCCTCAATCATGTGAACCAGACGCGCGGCACGCGAGCCCGCTGACGGGTATACGGGCAACGCGGACCATACCAGCAGACGGACGGCCAACGGCATGATCATCCCCGAGCCTGCCCCAACGGGGACACCACGTCGTGCCGCCGTGGCGTTCATTTTCATCACCGTCATGCTCGACATGCTGGCGATGGGCATGATCATCCCCGTGCTGCCGAAGATCGTGCTTGGCATGGTGGCGGATGACACGGCCCATGCCGCGCGCATTTTCGGCATCTTCGGTACTGCCTGGGCACTGATGCAGCTCATCTTCTCGCCGGTGCTGGGCGCGCTGTCGGATCGCTTCGGCCGTCGCCCGGTCGTGCTGTTCTCCAACTTCGGGCTCGGCCTCGATTATGTCCTGATGGCACTGGCGCCGGGGCTGGGCTGGCTGTTCGCCGGCCGCGTGATTTCCGGTATCACCGCCGCCAGCGTGGCGACCGCCAGTGCCTATATCGCCGATGTCACGGCGCCGGAGAAGCGGGCGGGTGCTTTCGGCATGCTGGGGGCCGCCTTCGGGGTCGGTTTCGTGATGGGGCCGGCCGTGGGTGGTCTGCTTGGCGCCATTGATCTGCGGCTGCCGTTCTGGGTGGCCGCGGGTCTCAGCCTCGCCAACGGCTGTTACGGTCTGTTCATCCTGCCCGAATCGCTGCCGGTCGACAAACGGGCGCCGTTTCGCTGGCGTCGCGCCAATCCGCTCGGCGCACTGGCGCTGCTGCGTTCCCGCAGCCGTTTGCTGGGGCTCTCCAGCATCAGTTTCCTCGGCAATCTGGCGCACCATGCGCTGCCCAGCACCATGGTTCTCTACGCCAGCTATCGCTATGGCTGGAGCGAGAAGGCCGTCGGTCTGACGCTGGCAGCGATGGGTGTCTGCATGATGGCGGTGCAGGGAGGCCTGGTGCGGGTCGCCGTTGCCCGGTTCGGCGAGCGGCGGACACTGATCACCGGTCTGGTGTGCGGCATACTGGGCTTCATCGTTTATGGTGTTGCCGCGACGGAGGTGTGGTTCTGGGCCGGCATCCCCCTGATGGCGTTGTGGGGACTGGCCGGGCCGTCGGTGCAGGGACTGATGTCACGGCGGGTCGACGCGGACGAGCAGGGGCGGCTGCAGGGCGCACTGAGCAGTCTCACGGGCATCGCGGGGCTGATCGGGCCGGGACTGTTCACTGTCATCTTTTCGGTCCTGATCGGCCCGCTGCCGGGGGCGGCGTTCCTGCTGGCGGCGCTGTTCCTGGCCGGGGCGGCCATGGTCGCCGCGCGGGTTACGCGCGGGTTGTGAAGGCCGCCCGCGCCGGCCCCAACGCCCCGAAGAGTTTGATGTCGACGCAGCAGCCGGCTCGCTGGCGCCCGGCGAGCCAGGCCTCGATGCCCTCCAGCGGCACCACATGGACCATGATGTCCTCGCTGGCGTCACCGCCACCGGGGCCGACGCGGCGCAATCCGGTCGCCAGGAACAGGTGGATGGTCTCCGGTGTCAGGCCGGCCGAGGAAGCGCCCTCGTAGAGGTAGGTCCAGTGGCGGGCCTCGAAGCCGGTCTCTTCCTCCAGTTCCCGCCGCGCGGCGACCTCAAGACCCTCGGCGGCGTCGTCATCGCCGACCAGTCCGGCGGGCAGTTCGATGCACGGCGCGGCCACCGCCGGGCGGTACTGCTCAACCAGCACCAGCTCGCCGGCGTCGGTGACGGCGATGACGCCAACGACGGCGGTGCCCACCGTCCGTTCGGCGATCTCCCATTTGCCACGCCGTATCAGCCGCAGGAAGCGGCCAGTGCCCAGGATTTCAACGTCGTCGCTCATCATACGCCCCAATTGCCAGTCGGGTTCCGGATAGCCGTTCCCGGGGGTGGCTGTCGACCGCCGGCACGATTGCTTCATCGCCGGAGCCTGTCGTAGAGGGAGTGTGTCCGGAGGCCCGCATGACCATTACCCCTGTCGATCTCGCATTGATGGATACCGACCTGGAGGCGTTCGCGACCGCGCTCGGCCGTTCCTATCAGCAATGCGGCTTCGCGGTCGTGGCCGGTCATGACCTGCCGCCAGCGCTGATCGACGGCACGCTGGCCTGCTTCCGCCAGTTCTTCGCGCGCGAGGAGGCGGCCAAGCGCCGCTACCATGTGCCGGGCGGGCATGGCCAGCGCGGCTACACGCCGTTCGGCGTCGAGACCGCCAAGGGGGCCACTGCCCATGATCTCAAGGAGTTCTGGCATGTCGGCCGGGAACTGCCGGCCGGCCACCCCTATCGCCAGTGGATGCCGGACAACCTGTGGGTCGACGACATCCCCGGTTTCCGCGCCAACACCTACGGCCTTTACCAGGCGATGGATGCCTTCGGCCGCCGGCTGCTGCGGGCGATCGCCTGCTTTCTCAGGTTGCCGCTGGACTGGTTCGACGACAAGGTGGACCTTGGCAACAGCGTGCTGCGCATCCTGCACTACCCGCCCCAGCCCGACGGCGCGGTGGCCGGCCACGTCCGCGCCGGCGCGCATGAGGACATCAATGTCATCACGTTGTTGCTCGGTGCTGACGAGGGCGGCCTTGAAGTGCTGGATCGCGAGGGGCGCTGGCTGCCGATCCAGCCGCCCGAGGGCTGTCTGGTCGTCAATATCGGTGACATGCTGCAACGCCTGTCCAACCATGTGCTGCCATCGACCACCCATAGGGTGGTCAACCCGGCGCCGGAGCGGATGCGTTTTGCCCGTTATTCGATGCCGTTCTTTCTCCACTTCAATCCCGACTTCCTGATCGAGACCCTGCCGGGCTGCATTGCCGCCGACAATCCAGACCGGTACCCAGAACCGATCACGGCGCAGGCCTACCTTGAGCAGCGGCTGCGCGAGATCAAGTTGATGTAACCGGCGGGCGGGGCCGGTGTGGGCCTCGCGGGGAATGTTGTCGATGCTTGTCGAGTCGCCTGAACGTCGCCGCGCCTACCGGCTGGGTCTGCTGATGGCGATGGCGGGCACGCTGATGCTGTCGCTCAAGCCGGTGCTGATCAAGATCGCCTTCGCCGAGGGTGCCAGTGCCGATGCCGTGCTGGCCTACCGTATGTTGCTGTCGTTGCCGGTGTTCCTGCTGGTCGGCGTGCATGCCTGGCGGCGACTGGAGGTCAAGCCGGCCGTGCGCGATCTGGTGCCGGCGATGGGGGTCGGGGTGGTCGGCTATTACGTCGCCTCCTACCTTGATGTGGTGGGGCTGCAATATGTCTCCGCCCAGCTCGAACGGCTGACGCTGTTTACGTATCCGGGCATCGTGGTGCTGGCGAGCGCGGCACTGGGGCGACAGCGGATCGCCGGCCGCACGCTGCTGGCGCTGCTGCTGACCTACGGCGGTCTGCTGGTGCTGTTCGGCGGCGACGTGCGTGCCGAGGGTAGCCGGGATGTCGTGCGCGGCACGCTGCTGGTGCTGGCCTCGGCCGTGGCCTACGCCATCTACCTCATGTTGAGTGGGCGGCAGATTGCCCGCCTGGGCAGCGCGCTGTTCACCGCCGTCGGCATGAGTGCCGCCTGCGTGATGATGATCGGCCATATCGCGCTGATCGATGGCCCGGCTGGCTTTGTGATCGGTGCGACGCCGCTGGCGTGGGTGGCGCTGGTGGCGCTGTTTTCCACGATCTTGCCGGTGTTCCTGGTGTCGGCGGCGATCGGTCGGGTGGGGGCGCCTGTCGCCAGCGTGGTGGGCTGCAGCGGCCCGGTCGCCACCAGTCTGGTGGCGGTGGCGGTGCTGGGCGAGCCCTTTGGTCCCCTGCATGCGGCGGGGCTGGCGCTCGCCTCGGCCGGCATGCTGTTGCTGGGGCGGTCGCGCTAGGTGAATGCACCGCCATCGTCGCGCGGACGCGTTGACGTTTACGTAAACGTCAACTAGAGTCCCGTCCATGAAGCCGCCGTCCGATTCCGCCTTCGCCGAATTGTCGTCTCCTGAGTCGTCGTGCGCGGCGGGGCAGGCATTCACCATCACCGACCTGGCGATGGAGTTCGGGGTTACGCCGCGGGCGATCCGTTTCTACGAGGATCAGGGCCTGATCAACCCCGAGCGGCGCGGTCAGAACCGGGTATACTCCAAGCGTGATCATGCCCGACTGGCCTGGATACTGAGGGGCAAGCGCGTCGGTTTCAGTCTGGCCGAGATTCATGAGATGATCGACCTTTACGACCTGGGCGACGGTCGGGTCACCCAGCGTCAGGTGACGTTGGCCAAGTGTCGGGCGCGGATTGCCGCGCTGGAGGAGCAGCGCCGGGACATCGATCACATGATCGAGGAACTGGAACAATTCTGCGTTACCCTCGAAACACTTGTCTTGCCGGGTTCAAAGACAATCTGAGGGTGCGCCCTCGTACAGAGGAGGAATACATGCCTGTCTACACAGCGCCTGTGCGGGATACGCTGTTTGTTCTCAACGACGTGCTGCATCTGGATCGCTATGCCAACCTGCCGGGCTTCACCGAGGCCACGCCGGACATGGTGGGGGCCATTCTGGAGCAGGGCGGGGCATTCGTGCAGGAGGTGCTGCACCCGTTGAACCAGGTGGGCGACGAGCATGGCTGCAAGCGGGCCGATGATGGTTCGGTGACGACGCCGCCGGGGTTCAGGGACGCTTATGCCCAGTTCGTCGAGGGCGGCTGGGGTACCTTGTCGGCGCCGACCGAGTATGGCGGTCAGGGGATGCCCCATGTCATCGCCACCGCGTTCGAGGAATACATGATTTCCGCCAATATGGCGTTCGCCATGTATCCCGGCCTCACCCATGGCGCCATCGCCGCCATCCAGGTGGTGGGGTCGGACGCGCAGAAGCGCAAGTATCTCCCGAACATGATCGCCGGTACCTGGACCGGCACCATGAATCTCACCGAACCGCATTGCGGCACCGACCTTGGCCTGCTGCGCACCAAGGCGGAAGAACAGCCGGACGGCAGCTACAGGATCACTGGCACCAAGATCTTCATCTCCGCCGGCGAGCATGATCTGGCGGAGAACATCATCCACCTGGTGCTGGCCAAGCGCACCGGCGCGCCCGACAACGTGAAGGGCATCTCGCTGTTCATCGTGCCGAAGTTTCTTGTCAACGACGATGGCACGCTGGGCGCGCGCAACGGCGTGACCTGCGGCGCGATCGAGAAGAAGATGGGCATTCACGGCAACGCCACCTGCGTGCTGAACTATGACGGCGCCACCGGCTATCTGATCGGCGAAGCCGAAAAGGGCCTGGCCGCCATGTTCATCATGATGAACGCGGCGCGTCTGGGTGTTGGCCTGCAAGGCCTGTCGCAGGGTGAGATCGCCTATCAGAACGCCGTCAAATATGCCCGGGAGCGACTCCAGGGCCGGGCGCTGACCGGTCCAGCCGACCCCTCCGCCAAGGCCGACCCGATCATCGTTCATCCCGACGTGCGGCGGATGCTGATGGACATGCGCGCCTGGAACGAGGGCGGCCGCGCGCTTATCCTGTGGGGCGCGCTGATGGTCGACCTCACCCACAAGGCGGCAAGCGAGGAGGAGCGCGAGCGCGCCAACGACCTGGTGTCGCTGCTCACCCCGGTCATCAAGGGCGTCCTCACCGACAAGGGTTACGAGGGCGCGACGCTGGCGCAGCAGTGCTTCGGCGGCCACGGCTACATCCGTGAGCACGGCATGGACCAGTTCGTGCGCGATGCCCGCATCGCCATGATCTATGAAGGCACCAATGGCGTGCAGGCGATGGATCTGGTTGGCCGCAAGCTGGCCCAGAACGGTGGCCGGGCGCTGCGCACCTTCCTTGAGATCGTTTCGGCCTATTGCGCCGAGCAGAAGACCGACGAGAAGATGGCGCCCATCGTCGAGCCGCTGGAGAAGGCGGTCGGCCAGTTGCAGGCGGCGACCATGTGGCTGATGCAGAATGGACTGGCCAACCCCAACAATGCCGGCGCGGCGGCCTACCCCTACATGCATCTGCTGGGTCTGGTGGCAGTCGGCCACATGTGGGCGCAGATGGCCCGCGCGAGCCTGGATGCGCTGGCCGCCGGTGCGTCCGATGTCGGTTTCCATGAAGCAAAGCTGATTACCGCCCGCCACTTTGCCGCCCGCCATCTGCCGGAGACGGCATCGCTGCGGCGCAAGATCGAGGCTGGCGCCGAGACCATCATGGCGCTGGCCGCCGACGTGTTTTGAACCTGAGTATCCATAGCCTTATTCAAACGAGGGAGAGACGACATGGCTGAGGCATATATCTACGACGCCGTGCGCACGCCGCGCGGCAAGGGCCGCCCTGACGGGTCGCTGCACGAGATCACCCCGATCCAGCTGGCAACGCAGGTGCTCCAGGCGGTGCGTGACCGCAACAACATCGATACCGCCGATGTCGACGACGTGGTGCTGGGTTGCGTGGCGCCGGTGGGCGAGCAGGGCTCCGACATTGCCCGCGTGGCCGTGCTCAATGCCGACTATGCCGAGACCACGGCGGGTGTGCAGATCAACCGTTTCTGTGCCTCCGGCCTTGAGGCGGTCAACATGGCGGCGGCCAAGGTGATCGCCGGTGAGGCGGAATTCGCCATCGGCGGTGGCGTCGAATCGATGAGCCGTATCCCGATGGGTTCCGACGGCGGTGCCTGGCCGATGGACCCGGCAGTCGCCTTCAAGACCTACTTCGTGCCCCAGGGCGTCGGCGCCGACCTGATCGCCACCAAATACGGCTTCAGCCGCGACGACGTGGACGCCTATGCGGTGGAGAGCCAGAAGCGTGCCGCCCGTTCGTGGGCGGAGAACCGCTTTGCCAAGTCGATCATTCCGGTGAAGGATGTCATCGGTGAGGTGGTGCTGGACCGTGACGAGCACATGCGCCCGGACACCGACATGCAGTCGCTGGCCAGCCTCAAGGCATCGTTCACCGACATCGGCGAGACCATGCCCGGCTTCGACCATGTGGCGCTGCTGCGCTATCCGGAAGTGGAGCGTATCAACCACGTCCACCACGCCGGCAACTCCAGCGGCATTGTCGACGGGGCGTCCGCCGTGCTGGTGGGCAACAAGGCAATCGGCGAGAAATACGGCCTGAAGCCGCGTGCCCGCATCAAGGGCATGGCCTCGATCGGCTCCGAACCGGCCATCATGCTCACCGGTCCGGCGCTGGTCAGCCAGAAGCTGCTGAAGCGGCTGGGCATGAGCGTTTCCGACATCGACCTCTACGAACTCAATGAGGCGTTCGCCAGTGTGGTGCTGCGCTACATGCAGGCGCTCGACATTCCCCACGACAAGATCAACGTCTGTGGCGGCGCCATCGCCATGGGTCATCCGCTGGGTGCCACCGGCGGCATGATTCTCGGCACGGTGCTCGACGAACTGGAGCGCACCGGCAAGGGAACCGCCCTGATCAATCTGTGCGTCGGCGCCGGCATGGGCACCGCCACGGTGATCGAACGCATTTGATGATGGGGCCGGGGCGCCGTCGCCCTTAGTCGGGTGGCGCGGCACACGGCCGATTATTCCGGGGAGTTTTTTCATGACCGAGACGATCAAGTTCGACCTCGATGCCGACGGCATCGCGCTGCTGACCATCGACGTGCCGGGGGTGACGATGAACGTCATCACGCCGGAGTTTCAGCGTGATCTCACCGCGCTGATCGAGAAGATTGCCGCTGACGAGGCGATCAAGGGTGCCGTCATCACCTCCGGCAAGGCCACCGGCTTCGTCGCCGGCGCCGACCTGAAGGGCATGAGCGGGGCCTTCGGTGGCGCGGGTGCCGGCGGTGGCGGCGGCAGATCGCGGGCGGCGGCGATGTTCGAGGCCGTTTCCACCCTCAACCGCATTTTCCGTCGCCTGGAGACCTGCGGCAAGCCGTTCGCGGCGGCGATCAATGGTCTGGCGATGGGGGGCGGCCTGGAGCTGTGCCTGGCATGTCACTACCGGGTGGTCGCCGACAATCCGAAGCTGCAGCTGGGTCTGCCGGAAGTACTGGTCGGCCTGCTGCCGGGGGCCGGCGGCACCCAGCGGCTGCCGCGTCTGGCGGGCGTGCAGGCGGCGCTGATGTATCTGGTGCAGGGCAAGTCGATGAGCCCGGCGGAAGCCAAGGGCATGAACGTGGTTCATGAGGTGGCGCCGGCGGACGAGCTGGTGGCGCGTGCCAAGGCGTGGGTGAAGGCGAACCCGAAGGCCGTGCAGCCGTGGGACGTCAAGGGCTTCCGGTTCCCCGGTGGCGTGGGCGGCATGAACCCCAATTTCGCGCAGACCTTCATTGGTGGCAACGGCATGATCACCAAGGAGACGCTGGGCAACTACAACGCCCCGCGCGCCATCATGTCGGCGGTGTTCGAAGGCACGCCGCTGCCGATGGACAAGGCGCTGAGAATCGAGAGCAAGTATTTCACCAAGCTGGCGCTCGATCCGCAGGCGATGAACATGGTGCGTTCGCTGTTCGTCTCCAAGCAGGCTGCCGAGAAGGGCGCCCGTCGTCCCAAGGGTGTCGAGAAAAGCCCGACCAGGAAGCTCGCCATGCTGGGCGCCGGCATGATGGGCGCGGGCATCGCCTATGTGTCGGCCAAGGCCGGCATCGAGGTGGTGCTGCTCGACCGCGATCTCGCGGCGGCGGAAAAGGGCAAGGACTATTCGCGCAAGCTGGTTGAGAAGGCCGTGAAGCGCGGCAGCCTGAGCCAGGACAAGGCCGAGGCCATGCTGGCGCTGATCAAGACCACCGACAAGTATGAGGACCTCGCCGGCTGCGACCTGGTCATCGAGGCGGTGTTCGAGGACCGTGGCCTGAAGGCGGATGTCACCAAGAAGACCCAGGCGGTGCTGGGCGCCGACACCATCTTCGGCTCCAACACCTCGACGCTGCCGATCACCGGGCTCGCCGAGGCGTGGGACAAGCCGGAGAATTTCATCGGCATCCACTTCTTCTCGCCGGTCGACAAGATGCCGCTGGTCGAGATCATCATGGGCAAGAAGACCGGTGACGCCGCGCTCGCCAAGGCGCTCGACTATGTGGCGCAGATCAAGAAGACGCCGATCGTCGTCAACGACAGTCGCGGCTTCTACACCTCGCGCTGCTTCGGCACCTATGTCACCGAGGGCTACATCATGGCCGGCGAGGGCATCAACCCGGCGCTCATCGACAATTGCGGTCGCCAGGCCGGCATGCCGGTGGGGCCGCTGGCGGTGGGCGACGAGGTGTCGATCGACCTGTCGTACAAGGTGAAGAAGCAGACCGCGGCGGACCTCGGCGACGCTTACAAGCCGACGCCGGGCGACAAGGTGGTCGACCGGATGTACGAACTGGGTCGCTTTGGCCGCAAGACCGCCAAGGGCTTTTACGAATACCCCGCCGACGGTGGCCGCAAGTTCCTGTGGCCGGGCATCGCCGAGGAATTCGGGCGGTTGCCCGACGATGAGCAGCCGACACCGGCCGAGGTCAAGAAGCGGCTGATTTTCCGTCAGCTCGTCGAGTGCGCGCGCTGCTATGAGGAAGGTGTGCTGGTCACGCCGGAAGACGGCGACCTGGGCGCCATCTTCGGCTGGGGCTTCGCGCCGTTCACCGGCGGGCCGCTCAGCCACATGGATACGCTGGGCATCGCCAATGTGGTGCGCGAGCTGGACGCGCTGGCGCAGAAGTACGGCGAGCGTTTTGCACCGCCCAAGCTGCTGCGTGACATGGCGGCCGCTGGCGAGACCTTCTACAGCCGGGCGGCGAAGAAGGCCGCCTGATCCCCGAAGGATATCGGGACAAGAGGCCCGTGGCACTGCCGCGGGCCTCTTTCGTCGTGGTGAGCGGCGGCGTGTCTACAAAGGATATTTGATCGCGCCGCTGTGCAGCAGCCGGATGACGTGCGAAATCAGTTTGCGGACCTGATCAAGTCGCGCGCCGTCGCCCAGCGGACCCTTGCTCATCAGAAGCCCCATGTGCGCGGCCATGGCGAAGTCGGACGCCAGCTGCAACTCATCCCAGCGATCCTTCCATTGCGGGAAGGATTTGACCATTTCCTCCGACCACAAGCGATCATAACGGGCGGCAGCGGCCTGGAAGTATTCGTTGAGCTCGGGGGCGGTGCGTGCGGCCACCGCCAGTTCTAGGTACGCGGCATACTCTCGCGTCTGCACACTTTTCCAGTACATGTCGGTGGCTTCCGCCACCGCCGCGCTGCCCAACGTGCGGCTCTTGCGGAAGTCGTCGAGAAAACGCTCCATACGCCGGTAGAAGGTGTAGTCCACCACACCCGCCACCAGCGCCATCTTGCTGGGAAAGTGATGCGCCATGGTGCCGCGCGAGACCTTGGCGGTTTGCGCCACCAGCTGTGTCGACAGCCCGGCATAGCCATGCGCGGTCAGGCAGTTGATCGCCGCTTCCAGCAACATCAGCTGCATCTCGGCGCTTTTGCGCTTTTGCCAGCTCGCGGACAAGTTGGCGATCGCCGCCGGTTGGATGCCGGAAAGCATGGCATCGGCCGCCACGTCGCGGGCATCGGTGGTCGTCACGGGCTCGGCGAGAGTTTTGGTCGGCGGCATTGTCACCTTGCGAATACGGGTCGGTCAATCTGCGTTGCGCCGGCGTCAAACTCATCGCGCCGACAGGCACTCATCAAAGTATGAGGATGGCCCCGCTATAGCAAACTGGTAAAACCGGCACAATTGATGGTTTCCGACAGAGGGGCCGATAAAAAGTGCCGGGGGAGGGTTGGCTGTGGTTGCTCGCACCAGTCTCCCTGGCCTGTCGCAACAATGACGCAGGGAGGAAAGTTTATGAATTACAGAGGGTTGAAGGCGACGTTGCTGTCCGGGCTGGCCGCTGCAACGCTGTTGCCGCCGGCGGCGGCGCGGGCCAATGATGCGGCGGAAGCCGCCGCGCAATCCGGGCCGGTTGGCATTGAGGATATTGTCGTCACGGCGCAAAAGCGCGCGGAGAATTTGCAGGACGTGCCGGTGGCCGTGTCGGCCTTCAGCGGCGCGGCCCTGGAGCGCACCTATGCCGCCGACCTCAAGGCGATCTCGGGCAGCGTGCCGAGCCTGGTGGTCACCAATGTCGTCAACGTATCGATGACCGCAGCCGTCAGCATCCGTGGCATCGGTGTCCAGGAGGCGGATGGTTTCATCGACCCCGCGGTGGGCGTGGTGGTCGATGGCGTCTATCAGGGTTCCAACACCACGGCCCTGCTTGATCTGTTCGACGTCGAACGCATCGAGATTCTGCGTGGCCCCCAGGGCACCTTGTTCGGCGCCAACACCATTGGCGGTGTCATCAACGTCATCACCAAACAGCCGACCGGTGAATTTGGCGGCGAGGGCAGGGTCACGGTGGGCAATTTTGGTCGTTTCGACGCCATGGCCGCCGTGAACATTCCCCTCAACGACAATCTGGCCGGCAAGATCTCGGTGATGCACAAGCAGTTCGATGGCTTCTACCGCGAGTATGAGAGCGGCAAGCGGACGGGCGGGCAGAATGTCACCACCGGCCGCGGCTACCTGAAGTACGACAACAAGTCCAACTTCAACGCGACGCTGGCGCTGGAATATGGCCGTGGCCGCAATGATTCGCCGCCGGTGGTCAATTACTCGGACTCCTCGATGGCACTCTACAATGTCGATGTGTCATTGCCGCTGGGCAGCAAGACGCACTACGTCACCACCAGCCAGACCTATAACTTCTCCGACTTCAACATCTACGGCGCCACACTGACGATGAACCTCGACGCTGGCGCGGCCGATATCGTCTCCATCTCCAATTACCGCGAGTTCAAGCTCGACGAGTGGACCGACCAGGACGGCTCGCCCGCGCAGCTCTACCATACCCGCCGCATCACCCGGAACTGGCAGGCCAGCCAGGAACTGCGCGCGACCATGGCGCCAACCGAGACGACCGAGCTGATGGTCGGCGCCTACTATATGGCCAAGAATTACAAGCTGGACTCGACCAGTTATGTGGATGCCTTTGTGCCGGGCCTCATCACCCTGCTGACAAACGATCAGGACGATGAATCGCTGGCGGGCTTCACCCAGGGATACTGGAACGCCACCGATCGCCTGCGCTTCCAGGCCGGGGTGCGCTACACCTGGCAGAAGAAGGACATGCATGTCACCACCGGCATCAATCTCGGTGGTCCCGACATTCCAGGGCTTGATGTGCGACGCGACAAGAGCTGGACACACTGGGGCTGGAAGCTGGGTGCCGATTACAAGGCGACCGACGACATGCTGCTCTATGCCAGCTATTCGCGCGGCTCCCACTCCGGCGGCTTCAACGGCCGCGTGTCGACAGCGCCCGACGAAATCGGACCCTATGATCCCGAGCATGTGGACGCCTACGAAGTGGGCCTGAAATCCGACTGGATGGATAAGCGGGTGCGCGTGAACGTGGCGCTGTTCTATAACAAGTACAGTGACATGCAGGTGGACCAGCTGTTCTATGAGGACAACCAGGCTCAAACGCGTGTGCTGAATGCGGCATCTTCGAAAATCAAGGGCGCCGAGTTTGAAGTGGTGGTGGTGCCGGTCGAGGGACTCACCCTGAATGGCTCACTGTCCTATCTCGACGCCCAGTACAGCAATTTCTTCCTCGATCTCGACGCCAATCCGGCCAATGGTCAGGAAGACGGGTCGCACCTGAATTTGCGCAATGCACCCAAGTGGCAAGGCTCGGTGGGCGCAACCTACACCATCGACGTCAACCCCGGCAGCCTGGCGCTGAACGCGCAGTGGAATCGCACTTCCCGGCGCGACACCGACACCCGCAACGGCACGGTCGGCATCATCGCGCCGATCAGTCTGATCAACGCCAGTATCAAGTACACCAGTGACGACGACCGCTGGTCGGTGGCGCTGTGGGGCAAGAACCTGACCGATGAACGACGCGTCGCTTCCGGCTTCTTCGCGCCGGGCGTGATGAACTTCGCGTCGAACACGGCGCCGCGCGAGGTCGCGGTCGAGTTCGGCTTCAAATTCTGATGGGGTCAGGCGACGGGCGGGGCCATGCCAACGGTCCCGCCCGCGTTCATGCGAGAGGGAGATAACAGATGCGCGCCGCAACCTTCATGGGCCAGACTCCGGCCGACCTGGACCCGCCCGTACGTGGCGATCCGATCACGGGTGATCGCTATTATTCGCAAGCATGGATGCGCGCCGAGTGGGAACGGGTGTGGACGCGGGTCTGGCACATCGGCGGCATGGCGGCGGACCTTGAAGAACCGGGCGACTATGTCGTCCACCACCTGATGAAGGAATCCGTCGTCATGATCCGCCAGCATGATGGATCGGTGAAGGCCTTCTTCAATGCCTGCAAGCATCGCGGCAACCGGCTCGCCCTCGGCGAATTCGGTGTCGGCAACGGCCTGACCTGTTCCTATCACGGCTGGCACTGGGGCATCGACGGCACGCTGGAGGCGGTACAGGACGTGTCGGATTTCCCGCAGGGAAACCCTTGCGGCAAGCTCCGGCTGAATGAAATTCCGTGCGAGACCTGGGGCGGGTTCATCTGGTTCAATATGGACAAGAATGCGCGGTCGCTGCGGGACTGGCTGGGCTTTGTCGTCGATCAGCTGGCACCCTATGGTATGGAGAAGATGACCCGCGTCGTCGCCCTGACGGCCGAGGTCGACTGCAACTGGAAGATCATTCGCGACAATTTCAACGAAGCCTACCACATCCCGACACTGCATCCGGAGATCGCCACACACATCGACGACGATCACGCCGACACCGTCTTTGAAATGTACCCCAACGGGCACAATCGCATGGTGATGAAGGGAGGCTGCCCGACCGGACGTCTGCTGTCCGACGTCGTGCAGGCGCCGCTGGACGATATTCTGCGGTTCTGGGAGCTGGACCCGGCGGAGTTCGCCGGGCGCCCGTCGGCGGCACGTCTGGCGCTGCAGAAGCAACGTCGCGCGCTGGCCCCGCTGAAAGGGTATCGTCACTACAGTGACCTCAGCGACAGCCAGTTGACCGACTATTATCACTACACGCTGTTTCCCAACGTGACCTTCACGATGGCGCCGGACGGCTTCCAGGTGCTGCGCTCCGAGCCGCACCCGACCGACCCGGAGAAATGCATTTTCGACCACTGGTACATGGCGCACCCGATTGTCGGGCGCGACAGCGTCGACGGCCCCACCGGTACGGTGCCGTTCGAGAAGGCGGCGCGGATCGTCTGCCGCCATGGCGACCGTACGCTGGGCGCGGTGGCCGACCAGGACCTGAGCGTCGCGGTCAGCCAGCAGCTGGGGCTGCATTCGCGCGGCTTCGAGGGCGGCTATCTCGCCGACCAGGAGAAGCGCGTGCAGCGCTTTCATGAAATCCTCAACGACCACATTGAGGGGCGGGCCTGACTGCCACCACCAACCTTGCTCATCTGCTGGAGACTGCCATGAATTTCTCAGGTCCGCTGGAAGACCGCATTGCGATTTACGAACTCAACTGGGCCTATGGCGACGCGGTGTGCCGTCGCGACAAGGCGGATTTCGCCGCCACCTGGGCCGACGATGGCATCTGGCACCTGCCCTGGGGTGAGCCGGTGCAGGGCCGCCAGGTGATCGCCGACTATTGGGCCGAGCAGATCGCCAATTATCCGTTCCACAATTTCGCCAGCTACACCGGCGCGCTCGCCATCGACGGCGACCGGGCGACGGGGCGGATGTGGACGACCGAGACGGTGCAGAACATCAAGGGCGCGACCGGCGTGGTGATCGGCCGCTACGATGATGAATATGTCAAGCGCGATGGCCGTTGGTATTACGCCAGCAAGCGGTTCACGCCGCTGCACGGTCTTGAAAGCATCGTCACCGATTGACGGCCGGGGAGGGCGCCATGACGGCAGGCACACGCAACCGCAAGGTCATGCAGAACTCGTGGATCGTCGCGGACATCGACGCCGCGGTCGATCGCTGGGTGAGAACGACCGGCATCGGGCCGTTTTTCCTGGTGCCGCGTCTGGAAATTCCGGGGCTGCTCTACCGGGGGCAACCCACCGATGCCATCGCCTCGATCGCGCTGGCCCAGGCCGGGGAGGTGCAGATCGAGCTGATCCAGCAGCACAATGACGCGCCGTCGGTGTATCGCGACATGGCGCCGGCCGGCGGCACCGGCTTTCACCACATCGCCTATTACTGCCACGACTACGACGCCGACCTCGCCGGTTTCGCCGCCGCCGGCCAGCCGGTGGCGCAGAGCGGCGCCTTTGCCGGCAAGCGCTTCTGCTACCTTGATACCCGCGCCAGCCTCGGCTGCCTGGTCGAGCTGATCGAACACAGCCCGGTGCAGCAAGACTTCTTCGCACGCATCGCCGCCGCAGCCGTTGCCTGGGACGGCCACGATCCGTTACGCCCCGCCTTCAGTTGAGCCCACACATCCCAAGGCCGTGTGACAGCAGCGTGATGCTGACGTGACGGTCGCTTGCCCCCGATCCTTCCCCAGGGTCGGGGGCTTTTTCTACGCCGGGCGCGGTGGCCGGGATGCATTTGTTGCGAAATGACGACAATCATGTGCCGTGACTGGCAACATTATGTTGCACTGGCGGCCGGTCTGATTGCTGGACGCCGTCACCGCAGGCCTTATGAGTCTGGCGAGTTTTCATTTGTGCCACAGTGACTAACCGGGTGCCCGTCGTGACCTGGATGCAAGACTATGATCCGCTCGCCAACGTCTGGCTGTCCGCAGCCGTGGCGGCGGCGCCCGTTGTCATCCTGCTGGTATCGATTGCCGTTTTGCGCCTGAGGGTTCATGTATCGGCACTGCTGGCGCTGGCGGCGACAATCGGCGTCGCAATACTGGTGTTCGGCATGCCCGCAGGGCTGGCAAGCCGGGCCGCCGCCTTTGGCGCGGCCTATGGATTGTTGCCCATCGGTTGGCTGGTCCTCAATGTGCTGTTCCTGTATCAGTTGACGCTGCGGCAGGGGTACTTTCAGCGTACCCAGGTTCAGATTGCGACCATAACCGACGATCGCCGATTGCAGCTGCTGCTGATCGCGTTCTGCTTCGGTGCCTTCTTCGAAGGATGCGCCGGTTTTGGCGCGCCGGTCGCCATCACCGCCGCGATGCTGATCGGCCTGGGTTTCGAGCCGCTGGCGGCCTCGCGCCTGTCGCTGATCGCTAACACCGCGCCCGTTGCCTTTGGCTCGCTGGGCACGCCGATCATCGCATTGTCAGCGGTAACCGGTTTGCCGGTGGAAGATCTCAGTGCCATGGTTGGTCGGCAATTGCCGTTCTTTTCCTTGCTGATACCGTTCTGGCTGGTGACGGCGTTTTCCGGATGGCGAGGTATGCTGGCGGTCTGGCCGCCGGTCGCGGTGGCCGCCGTGACGTTCGCGGTGCCGCAGTATCTGATCGCGACCTACCATGGTCCGTGGCTGGTCGATATCGGCAGCGCCTTATGCTCGATCCTGGCGCTTGTTGCCTTTCTGCGTGTCTGGAGGCCCAGGGATGCGACCGTCGACGACACGCCGGGGGCCACGGTGGCTGATGTGCCGGGCGCCATGCGCCGTCCCGACCTGAGTACGTGGACGCCGTGGCTGGTGCTGGTCGGCATGGTCCTGCTGTGGGGTACGCCGCAGGTCAGGGCAACTCTCGACGCCATCTGGAAGCTCACCGTGGCGGTGCCGGGGCTCGATGGAGCGGTGGTGCGGGTGCCGCCGGTGGTGTTGACGCCTCACCCGAAGGTTGCCGTGTTCTCGCTCAATCTGCTGTCGGCGACCGGTACGGGAATCCTGCTGGCTGCACTTCTGGCGGGAGTGGTCATGGGCGCATCGCCATTGGTGATGCTGCACACCTACGGCCAGACCCTGCGCCGGTGTGCCCTGCCGTTGGCGACGATCGCCATCATGTTCGCGCTTGGGTACGTCAGCCGCTATTCCGGGGCGGACAGTACAATGGGCTTCGCTCTGGCGACCACGGGCGCCTTTTACCCGTTCTTCGGGACGTTCATTGGCTGGCTGGGGGTTTCCGTCACCGGATCGGATACCGCCTCGAACGTGCTTTTTGGCGGCTTGCAGCGCTCGACGGCGGAACGGCTTGGCCTTGATCCGGTCCTGATGGCTGCGGCCAACAGCAGCGGGGGTGTGATGGGCAAGATGATCGATGCCCAGAGTATTGTTGTCGCCTCGACCGCCACTGGGCTGGTGGGGCGCGAAAGTGATATTCTGCGGTATGTTTTCTTTCATTCAGTCGCGCTGGTGACGCTGGTGGCCTTGCTGGTGTCGCTGCAAGCTTCCCTTTAGCCCGAAACGATCAGCCGTGATGCGCAAGCCCACCCGACACCAACTGACCAGCGCGCCGCCGTCGCCGCGCCAGACGCTGCTTGCCCTGTTCGAGGAAGCGCTTACCGCCATTTCCGCGCGGGAAGTGCTGCCGCCCTTCCTGCAACGCATGGGCGGCTATGAGCGGACGCTGGTGATCGCACTGGGCAAGGGAGCGGCGGAAATGGCCGCCGTCGCGGCCGAACGGCTTCCTGGCCGATTGAACGGTCTCGTCATCACCCGCGCCGGTCATGGGGTCAGTGACGGGCGACTGCCTTCCGGCATCCGGATGATGGAGGCCGGGCATCCGGTGCCGGACGCTGAAAGTATCGCAGCCGCCAGCGAGGCGCTCGCCATGGCCCGTGCTCTGGGGCCGAAAGATCGCCTGCTGATGCTGGTATCCGGCGGCGGATCGGCGCTGATGGCGATGCCGGCACCCGGAGTAACGCTAGCGGACAAACAGCTGCTCACCCAGAGTTTACTTCGCTCCGGTGCGACGATTTCGGAAATAAACTGCGTGCGTAAGCACCTCTCGCGAGTCAAGGGGGGGCGTCTTGCGGTCGCGGCGGCACCGGCGAAAGTGGTGACGCTGGTGATCTCCGACGTGCCGGGGGACGATCCGTCCTTTGTCGCCAGCGGGCCGACGGTGGCGGATCACACCACGCTGGCCGATGCCCGGCAGGTGCTGGATCGCTATGGCGTGGTCGTGCCGATGAGCGTGCGCGCGGCGCTTGAAGACGCCGGCAATGAAACGCCGGAAGCCGATTCCCTCGGCATCGCGGGCGGCGAGACCCACATCGTCGCCTGCGCGCGCGACGCCCTGGCCGCCAGCGCGCGGCTGGCGGAGTCGCTGGGCTACAAGGTTACCGATCTTGGCGATCGATTGCAGGCGGAAGCGCGTTATCTGGGCGCCGGTCATGCCGGGCTGGCGCTGCGGCTGGCCGCCGACGGGCAGGCCCATGTCATCCAGTCGGGCGGCGAGGCAACCGTTCGTGTCACCAATCCCGACGGCTGCGGCGGACGCAATCTGGAATATCTGCTGGGGCTGGCGATCGTGCTCGATGGCGCGCCGGGCATCCATGCCATCGCCTGCGACACCGATGGCATTGACGGCACCGAGAACAGTGCCGGCGCCATTATCGGGCCGGACACCCTGGCGCGGGCGGCGGCGCTGGGCCTCGACCCCCATGCCGCCTTGCAGCGCAACGAGAGCTATCGCTTTTTCGAGCAGCTCGGCGACCTCGTCGTCACCGGACCGACACGCACCAACGTTAATGACTTCCGGGCGATTCTCATCGAGGCGCGCCCGGACATCGCGGGCTGACGGCACCGCCGACGGACGGCGGCGTTCGGCCATTGCCGGCAAAGGAGTGACCATGTCCGTGGCGTTCAATCGTCGTACCCTGCTGCAGGCGGCGGCTTTCGGCACCGGTGTGCTGCTGTGCGGCCGGTCGCTGCAGGCCTGGCCGCTGACCGGCTTCACCCACAGCGTGGCGAGCGGAGACCCCGATCAGCAGTCGGTGACGCTGTGGACGCGCTATGTGCGGCCCGGCGCGAGCGAGAGCCGCCTGGCGGTCGAAGTGGCGCGCGACGAGCGGTTCGCCGATATCGTCAGCCGTGGCGAGACAGTGGCGAGTCTCGGCAACGATTTCTGCGCCCACGCCCGGCCGACCGGGCTGGAACCCGGCGCCTGGTACTTCTACCGCTTCATCGCCCCCGACGGCCAGGTGTCGCCGACGGGGCGCACGCGCACGCTGCCGCAAGGCCCGCTCGACCGCTTCCGCATCGCGGTGATGACCTGCTCCAACATCACCTCCGGCTGGTTCACCGCCTACGGCCATGCCGCCGCCCGCGACGATCTCGACCTCATCGTTCATCTGGGTGACTACATCTATGAATCGCCGGTCAACCGGGCCGACGCGCTGCCGGCGCTGGCGGCCGGGCGAAATGTCCAGCCGCGTCATGAGGCGGTGACTCTGGCTGACTACCGACTTCGCTACGCCAGCTATCGCGCCGACGCCGATCTGCAGGAACTGCATCGCCGCTACCCCTTCGTGGTGATGTGGGATGACCACGAGACCGCCAACGACAGCTGGACGGATGGCGCCAAGAACCACGATCCGGCCGAGGAAGGGCCGTGGCCGGCGCGCAGGGCCGCCGGCATCAGGGCATTTTACGAATGGCTGCCGATGCGACCGCGTCCCTACAGCCGTTACCGGATTGGCGATCTGGCGACGCTGTTCCGCCTGGAGACGCGATTGATCGGCCGGACTCAGCCCCTGAATCCCGAGCCGGCACTGGCGATGGCGCGTGATCTGCCGGCGGCGGTCGCGGCGTTTATCGACGGGCCCCTCGCTGATCCGTCACGAACGTTGCTGGGGCCCGAGCAGATGCAGTGGCTGGCAGATGGCCTAGCTGAATCCACGGCGGCCGGCGTGCGTTGGCAGGTTCTCGCCCAGCAGGTCGTCGTCGGCCCCCGTCGCTTGCCAAGGGTGACGGATGCGTGGTTCACGCCGGAGACCCTGCTGCCGGAAAAAGCGCGTCAGCAACTGGATCTTGCCGTCAGGCTGGCTGATCTGGGCATGCCGATGAGCCTTCAGAGCTGGAGCGGCTATCCGGCGGAGCTCGAACGGATGCTGCGCGCGGCGCGTGCGGCACGGGCCAACCTCGTGACACTCAGTGGGGACAGCCATAACGCCTGGGCCTTCGATCTCGAACTTGATGGTGGCCCGGTGGGCATTGATCTGTGCGTTCATGCGGTGTCCTCGCTGGGGCTCGACAAACGCTTCAGCGGACGCCCCGATGTTATCGCCAATGCGTTCATTGCTGCCAGCCCCGCGCTCAGGTGGTGCGATACCAGTCGTCGTGGCTACATGATGACCGAGTTGACCCGCGACCATGTCAACAATGAATGGCTTTTCTTGCCTTCGCGTCAGGAGCGCTCCCTGACGGTAACAGGACGTCATATCATGCAGGCGCCGTACAACGCCCGACGGCTTGCCTGACCTCGACCGGGCATCAATCTGCTCCCACCACGGGGGTGGCAGGGGCACGGCGTTGCGGCGTTGGCCGTCGCGCGGCGGCGGCAAAGGCGGGTCGCAGCCTGTCGACAAGAAAATCAATCAGTGCGCGTACATGCGCCGGGATCACTTCGTGGCGCGGGAAAACCGCGAAGAAACTGTGCGGCGCCAGTTGCCACTGCGGCAGCAGCGCGACCAGCTGGCCGCTGTCGGCGGCATGACTCGCAAGGAAGGTTGGCAACGCGGCGATGCCCAGCCCCGCCACCACCGCTTCACGCAGCAGCAGAAGGTCATTGCAGGTCAGTCGCGGCGTGAACTCGACGTCGAACTCGCCGGCATGGCTTGATAGACTCCATTTGTGCCGCGCATCGTTCGTGCCCGTCGCCAGCAGGTCGAACCGCGGCAGATCGACGTGACTTTGCGGCATGCCGTGGCGTTCAAGATACCCTGGTGCCACATAAAGGCGATAGGTCGCTTCTCCCAGTTTGGTAGCCGTGAGCGAAGACTGGGCAAGGGGGAGGGAGCCCGCGACGATGGCAAGGTCAAAGCCGCCACGCAGAAGATCGACCTGCTCGCTGGTGACGACGCATGACAGCCGGACATCGGGATAGAGCTCCAGATAGGCCGCCAGCAGCGGGCCGAGCAGGCTGCGGTCGAGGTCGTGCGGCACCGCGATGCGCAGCAGGCCCTGGGGATGGCTGTGCTGCTGACGTAGCGCACGTTCTCCGTCACGCAGGACACCGATGCATCGCAAGCTGTAGTTGTAGAAGAGGGTTCCCTGTTCTGTCAGTGTGACGCTGTGGGTGCTGCGCCGGATCAGTTGCGCGCCCAGTTGTTCTTCCAGCCGGCTCAGGCGACGACTGACGGTCGATTTCGGGAGGCCGAGAGCCCGGCCGGCCTTGGTGAGATTTTCGGGTCGCGTCCGTCAAGGTGGTGTAATTTCGGCTGTGGCCGTGGGCCATCGTCAGGCGGCTTTGGCGGTGATGTGTAGGGGCTGATTTTCCTCCTCGATCATGGGTTGGTTGAGTTCGGCCATGCCTT
>NZ_JBEUDS010000002.1:0-302529 GCF_041060555.1 Parapedomonas caeni
TGCAAACTCCACCATAACGATGAACCCGGTGGCCACCAGCGACGCCGCATTCCGGGGTGGGGCATGCCCCACCCCGGAATACACCATCGCCTACACCGGAAATTACACCACGAGCGCGGACGCTAACAATATGTGAAGCTTCAAAAAAGCGGCCGTTCTGTCGAAAAATGCGGTTGCGGGCGGCAAGCCTCGCGGTTATTAATTTGCGCGAGGTGGGGGTCCGGCGAACCGTCGGCGGACGTCCACTTTTCGTTTTTAGTGCTCGCTTGTGGCGGCAATTGGCCGACAAACAAGTGAGAGAGCGCTGCTCGCGGGCACTCGGGACGGTCACATTCAGTTCGTGGGAGAGGAGCTGAGCCCCCTTCGATGGCGTACACAGATCAGCGAATGAGTTCCGGACGTATGGCGGCGCTAGGCGTCGTCATTGTCATTCACATCGGGCTTGGTTGGGCCTTCTCGGCCGGACTGGCGCCCAAGGTGATGCAGGTTATCCGTAATCCTATGGAGGTCCTTGATATCAAGGAGGAGCTTCCAAAGGAGGAGGAGCCGCCACCGCCCCCTGAAAAGCTGGAAGAAATTCCGCCCTACGTGCCGCCGCCCGATCTGCCGATCGAGCTGCCGCCGCCGCCGACGACGCAGCCTACCATCACCACCCAGACGACGGTGAGGCAGGATACGCCGCAGCCGGTGCAGCCAGCGCCGGAGCCGGTCAAGCAGGTCGTGCGCAAGCCGTCCGTGCCGAGCAAGCGCAACGTCATCAGCGAGGAGGACTACCCGTCCGCGTCGCTGCGCGCTGGCGAGGAGGGTGTCACGGTCGTCAATTATGCCGTGACCGCCGATGGCCGCGCGACCGACTGTCAGGTCGTGAAGTCCAGCGGTTTCCCGCGGCTTGACGAAAAGGCCTGCGATATCATTCCGCGTCGTTTCCGGTTCACGCCGGCGACCGAGGATGGTCAGCCGGTCGCCGAGCGGAAGACGCAGAACATCAGGTGGCAGATCCGCAAGTAACGCGGACCGCCAGTCACACGCCATAAACCGACATAAAACGATTCGTTAGAGGAAGTTCGAAATGGAACAGGTTGCCGTTGAAAATCCGTATGGCTTCAAAGCCGCGCTTGAGCAGGGTGGTTTCGTCGCCCAGGCGACGTTTGGCATCATGGCCCTCATGTCGCTGGTTTCCTGGTACATCATCTTTACCAAGGCCTGGGACCAGCAGAAGATCATGAAGCAGGCCAAGGACATGGACAAGAAGTTCTGGTCCTCGGCCAGCCTCAAGGAAGGCGCCGCCAAGCTGGAGAAGAACAGCGCCTATCGCCAGATCGTGGACGATGGCCTGCGTGCCGCCGATCACCACGAAGGCCGTCTGACCGACAAGATCGACGCGCATGAGTGGCTCACCATGTCGCTGCAGCGTTCGGTTAACGCGATCAACGGTCACCTGCAGGGTGGTCTGGCGTTCCTCGCCTCGGTCGGTGCGACCGCGCCGTTCATCGGTCTGTTCGGTACCGTGATCGGTATCTACCGCGCGCTGATCAAGATCGGCATGGCCGGTCAGGCGTCGATCGACAAGGTCGCCGGCCCGGTCGGTGAAGCGCTGATCATGACCGCCATCGGTCTGGCCGTCGCCGTGCCGGCGGTGCTGGGCTACAACTGGCTGCTGCGTCGCAACAAGGCGGTGATGGACGATCTGAATGCGTTCTCGGCCGACGTGCACGCCTTCCTGATGTCGGGTTCGCGCATGGCGCCGCAGTCGGCTGCTGCTCCGGCCGCCAAGAAGTAACCGGCATCGCCTGCCTCTTTAGGGAGATCATCCCATGGCAATGAGTGTAGGCCCGTCTGACGGTGGTGGCGAAGGCTCCACGATGTCGGACATCAACACGACGCCGCTCGTCGACGTCATGCTGGTGCTCCTCATCATCTTCCTCATCACCGTTCCAGTGGTCATTCAGACGGCCCCCGTCGATCTGCCGAAGGTCACCAACCTGCCGTTGGAGACCAAGCCCGAGAACATCGTCGTGTCCGTCGATGCCGAAGGCAATGTCTACCTTGGCGCGAAGCTTCTCGAAGGCGGCAAGACCGAACTTCGGGAAGTGGTCAAGACCAAGGTGATCGAGGCGGTGCAGAAGGGTCAGCCGCTGCCGGAAGTGCATATTCGCGGTGATCGCACGACACCCTACCAGTTTATTGGTGGCGTGATCTTCAACGTGCAGCTCGCGGGTATTCCGAAGGTCGGCTTCATCTCCGAACCGGTCGCCGGCGAAGTCACGAGGGATTAATCGCTATGGCAATGAGTGTTGGAAGTAGCGACGATTCCGCCCCGATGGGGGAAATGAACACCACGCCGCTTATCGACGTGATGCTCGTGCTCCTCATCATGTTCATCATCACCATTCCCATCCAGACTCACGCCGTGAAGCTGGATATGCCGCAGAACAACCCCAACCAGCCGCCACCGACGACCCAGCCGGTGATCCACAAGGTTGAGGTCGACTTCCTGGGGCAGATTTACTGGGATGGTCAGCCGGTCGACCTGCCGACGGTTACGCAGTACTTCCGTCGCGCGGCAACGGCGGCGGAGGAGCCGGAAATCCACATCCGGCCTGACAAGCTGGCGCAGTACGAAATTGTCGATCAGGTCCTTGCGGCCGCCCAGAAGATGGGCGTCACCAAGATGGGCTTTGTCGGCAACGAGGCATACGCCAACTGAGTTGGCATGGGTCTCCCGCCAACTGAGTTGGCAAGAGCCTCACGCCAGTCAGAACATGCGCCCGGCTTTGGCACGCCAAGGTTCAGGGTAAGTTCAGGGTGGGGCCGGTATATCCGGCCCCACTTGCGTTTAACCGTAGGTCATGCGTTGATGCGCGCCGACCTAAACGGGAGGGTCCGTAGATGACACTGAAGATGCTTTCGCGCGCCGCGACGTCGGCGCTGGTGCTTGGCCTGCTGTCGGTGGGCGCCGTGGCTATCGCCGTGCCGGCAGTGGCCGCCGACAAGACGAAGGAAGAGCCCAAGGGCAAGGTGCCCAAGGCCAGCAGGAAGGCCCAGAAGCCGCTTGGCGAGATTCAGAAGCTGATCGGCGAGCAGAAGTTCGAGGAAGCCAAGCCGAAGATCGCCGAGGCCGAGGCGCTGCCGGACCTGACCGCGGATGATCGCTATTTCATCAACAATTTTAAATACAACACGGCGCTGGCGCTGAAAGACAATGCCATGCTTGAGCAGGCGCTTGAGGCAATGGCGATCAGCGAGTTCACGGCGGAGACTGATCGGCCGAAAATCCTCCAGAACCTGATCGCGCTGGCCTTCCAGCGTCAGGACATGCCCAAGGCGATCGAGCAGTCGAAGCGGCTGCTGCAACTCGCGCCGGACAATGTCGACGCCCGGATGAACCTCGGCCGCGTCTACTACAACCAGGACGACTTCAGCAATGCGCTGGGCGCGTTCAAGGAGGCGATCGCCACGGCCACGCGGCTGGGCCAGCCGGTCGAGGAATCCTATTACAAGATCGTCGCCCAGACCGCGCTGCGCGCCAACAACCAGGCCGAGCTGCGTTCGGCGATGCTGGAGCTGGTGAAGGCCTATCCGTCGTCCACCAACTGGCGCGACGCGCTGGTGCTCTATCGTGACACGCCGGGGATGACCGATCCGCTCATCCTCGACTCCTACCGCCTGCAGTGGCTGAACGAGGCGCTGGTTGGCGAGCGCGACTACATCGAGATGGCGGAGATCGCGCTCACCAAGCGCGGCCTGCCGGGTGAGGCGAAGTCGGTGCTGGAGAAGGGCATCGCCAATGGCGTGTTCACCAAGGCCAAGGGCGTTGCCAACGAGATGCTGACCCAGGCCAAGGGTCGTGTCGGCGCGGACCAGAAGTCGCTGCCGGGTCTTGAGAAGGAAGCCCGTGCCGGCAAGACCGGTGATTTCGCGGCGTCGGTCGTTGGTCAGGGTTATCTCAGCTATGCCGATTATGCCAAGGCGATCGAGTTCTACCAGCTGGCGCTTTCCAAGGGCGTCAAGAACCCGGACGAGGTCAACCTGCAGCTGGGTATCGCGCTCGTGGGCGGCGGCCGGGCGGCGGAGGCGTTGCCTGCCTTCGCCAACGTGAAGGGCGCGCTGGCGCGGCCGCTGGCTGATCTCTGGGCGGCCTACGCGACCCGGAAGGCTCAGTAAGCATCAGCCTGCCGTTACCGGACTGGTAACCCAATGACACGGCGGCCGGGATCAGTTCCGGCCGCCGTTCTCATTGCTGAGGCTTATGCCATCTCGTCGTCGCGGCTTAGACCATATGAGGCATTGAGTAAGGTCCACGGTGGTGAAATGCTGCTGCTTCAAATGCTTTCCGCGTCTGATGACCGGCGATAGGACTAGTCTCTTGCGCGTTGGGGAGGGCACCGGCACGGTGAGCACGGACGTGGTTTCGACCGGAGGCATGGGGTGAGCGATCCCATCTCGACCATGAGGGAAGGGACAATGGACGCCCCGGCGCTGGACCGCCTGTTCAACGGCGTGACGGTCGGTCTGGCGGTGACCGATACCTCAGGCATCTTCACGGCGGTCAACGCCCGCTTCGCCGCGATTTTGGGGTACAATCCCGCTGATCTGGTCGGCCAGTCATTCAGGAAGGTCGTGCACCCCGAGGATGTGGCGGAGGACGTCGACCGCATTCGCGAGATGCTGGAGGGAGCCATACCCGGTTACTCCCGGGAAAAGCGCCATGTGCGGGCCGATGGCAGCTTCGTCTGGGTCAATCTCAACCTGTCGCTGATCCGGGATGCCGATGGCCAGCCCGATTACCTGGTCGCCGTGATCGAGGACATTGATCAGCGCCATACCATCCTGCATGCCCTGCGTGACAGCGAAGCGCGGTTGCGCGAGGCGCAGCGGATTGCCCAGCTGGGCAGCTGGGAGCTGGACCTGGCGACCAACCGCCTGCACTGGTCGCCGGAGATCTATACGATTTTCGAGATCGACCCCGGCATATTCGAGGCATCCTACGAGGCCTTCCTCAACAAGATTCATCCCGACGACCGCACGCTGGTCAACGAGGCTTTTCTGCGTTCGGTGCGCGAGCGCGGCACCTATGAGATAACCCATCGCCTCCAGTTTCCCGACGGGCGGATCAAGCATGTGGTTGAGCGCGGCAATACGATCTATGCCGAGGACGGCACGCCGCTGCGGTCGCGTGGCACGGTCCAGGACATCAGCGCGCAGCTTTCCGTCGAGGCGGAGCTTCGGGCCGCCGAGGAGCGCTACCGCTTCCTGTTCGAGAATATTCCCGATGCCCTGCTGCTGACCAACAACGACCGTCGTTACACCCAGTTCAATCCGGCGGCGCTGAAGATGCTGGGCTACACGGCCGAGGAGATGCGCGAGCGCACCATCGAGAGCATCACCCCGCCGCGCTGGCACGCCGCCATGCAGGAGGCGATGGTCGAGATCAACGAGCGGGGCTATTCCGGCGTGCTGGACTATGAGCATGTCCGCAAGAATGGCGAGGTGTTTCCGATCGAGGTGCGCGCCTTCCTGCGCCGCGACGAAACGGGCGAGCCCACGGGCATGTGGGCGGTTGTTCGCGATGTCAGTGACCGGCGCGCACTGGAGGAACAGTTGCGCGGCGCCCAGAAGATGGAGGCGATCGGCCAGCTCACCGGGGGCATGGCGCATGACTTCAACAATCTGCTCAGCATCATCATGGGAAACCTTGAACTGCTGGCGATGCGCCATGAGGTCAACGAACAGGACAAGACGCTGATCAAGCGCGCGGTTGCCGCGACCCAGCGGGGCGCGAAGCTCACCCGGCGACTGCTGGCGTTCGCGCGCCGGCAGTCGCTCAACCCGCAGCCGACCGACGCGGGCGCGCTGGTGCGCGGCATGGTGGCGATGCTGCGCCGGACGCTGGGCGAGGCGATCTCGATCGAGGTCGACGAGGAGACGGGCACCTGGCCGAGCATGATCGACCCCGCGCAGTTCGAGGAAGCCATACTGAACCTGGCGATCAACGCCCGCGATGCCATGCCCGCGGGGGGACGCATCACCATCGCCATCGGCAACGTGGTGGTGCCCCGTTCACGACCCGATCAGCCCGACCGTCAGGGCGAGGCGCCGTTCGTCAGGGTCGCGATGACCGACACCGGGGGGGGCATGTCGGCGGAGGTGATGGCGCGTGCCTTCGAGCCCTTTTTCACCACCAAGGATGTCGGCAAGGGCACGGGCCTTGGTCTCAGCATGGTCTATGGTTTTGCCCGCCAGTCAGGTGGCTACGTGCAGCTCGACAGCGCGCCCGGGCGGGGCACGACGGTCGCTATCTTTCTGCCGCGGGCGCGCGAGCCCGCCGTGGCGGTCGCTTCCGTCGACCCTGTGAGCGCCATCGAGCGCGGCGCCGGGGAGCGACTGCTGGTGGTCGAGGACAATCCCGATGTGCGGGCCTGGCTGGAGGAGGGGCTGATCTCGCTAGGCTATCGGCCGACCGTGACGACCGATGGCGCCGCCGCCATCGAGGCCGTGCGCGCCGGCGGCGACTACGCCCTGGTTCTGAGTGATGTCGTGTTGCCCAGCGGCGTCAGCGGGTTCGACGTGGCGCGGACGATTCGGAGCCTGCGACCCGACCTGCCGGTACTGCTGATGTCGGGATTTGCCGATCAGGCGCTGCAGGGCGAGGGCGGCCACGAGGTCATTGTGTTGCACAAGCCGTTCAACATCAGGCAGCTGGCGGCCCAGCTGGCGGCCGCACTTGGCCATGGGGCGCCTGCCTGAGCGGACGGCGTGGTCAGCGGTCCTTGAGGTAGAACTTGGCGGTCGGCTTCAGCGCCGCGTCCAGTTCATAGACCAGCGGCTGGCCGGTGGGGATTTCGACCTTGGTGATGGCCTCGTCCGACAGGCCGTCGAGGTGCTTGACCAGTGCGCGGATCGAGTTGCCGTGAGCGGCGATGATGACCCGCCTGCCCGCTTTCAGGTCGGGCGCGATCGCTTCGTCCCACAGCGGCAGCGAGCGGGCGATGGTGTCTTTCAGGCTCTCGGTCTGCGGCACCGGCAGGCCGGCGTAGCGGCGGTCGGTGGAGACGTCGAACGGGCTGGTGGTCTCCAGCGGCGGCGGCGGAATGTCGAACGAGCGGCGCCAGATGAACACCTGCTCCTCGCCCACCTTGGCGGCCATCTCTTCCTTGTTCAGCCCGGTCAGGCCACCATAGTGGCGCTCGTTCAGCCGCCAGTCCTTGTGCACCGGCAGCCAGAGGTCGCCCATTTCCTCCAGCACCAGGTTCAGGGTCTTGATGGCGCGGGTCAGCAGCGAGGTGTAGGCGACGTCGAAGGCATAGCCCTTGGCCTTGAGGTCGCGGCCGGCCGCCCGCGCCTCGTCCGCGCCCTTGTCGGTCACCGGCACGTCCCACCAGCCGGTGAAGCGGTTTTCCAGGTTCCAGGCCGACTGGCCGTGGCGGATGAGAACGAGCTGCGGCATCGGGAAGCCCTTCATTGCACAAGTGGTTGTCTCGGTCGCCCGACCCTCTAGAGCCTGAGCGAGCGGGAGGAAAGAGCCGTCGCGTCGTCGGGCGGCGGTAATCAGGCGCCGGTCAGTTCCTTCATCGGCACCGCCGGATCGGCCAGCCGCGCCTTGTCGGGTTTCACGCCGGCCTGAATCAGGCCCTTGGCGCCCATGAAGTCCTTGATGGCGTTGACGGCGTCGATGGCGATGATCTGGCCGTCGCGCAGATAAACCACCGAGAACGGCGCCGTGGTGGCATCGCCGCGCACGATTGTCTCGTCGTAGCCGATGGCCAGCCCGGCGGTCTGCAGCTTGAGGTCATACTGGTCGGACCAGAACCACGGCAGATCCTTGTAGGGCTCTGGCTGGCCCATGATGACGCCGACCACGGTCTTGGCCTGATCAACGGCGTTCTGCACCGATTCCAGGCGCATGGCGTCGGCGGCGTAGCGGTTGGGGTGCCTGGCGACATCGCCGATGGCGAATACGTCCGGGTCGGTGGTGCGGCACAGTTCGTCCACCACCACGCCATTGTCGCAGGCCAGCCCCGATTCGTGGGCGAGTTCAGTATTGGGCAGGATGCCGATGCCCACGACCACCAGATCGGCCGGCACCACCTCGCCCGTCGCCAGCCTGACGCCGGTGACGTGGTCGCCGCCTTCGATGGCCGTGACGCCGGTGCCCAGCCGCACGTCGACGCCGTGGGCGCGATGCTGGGCCTCGTAGAAGCGGGAGATGATCGGGCTGGTCACGCGGGCCAGCACCCGGTCCAGCGCCTCGATCAGGGTGACGTCATAGCCGAGCTTGCGGGCCGAGGCCGCCATCTCCAGGCCGACATAGCCGCCGCCGATCACCACCATGCGCGCGCCGTCCTTGAGGTCGCCGCGGATGGCGTCGACGTCGGCCAGCGTCCGCAGGTAATGCACGCCGGCGAGATCGGCGCCCGGGCAGCTCAGTTTGCGCACCCGGCCGCCGGTGGCGATGACACAATGGCGGTAGCGCACCACCGTGCCGTCGGTGAGTTCGGCTTCATGGTCTTCGTGGCGCAGGCGGGCGACGATGGTGCTCACGCGGACCTCGACGTCACGCTCCTGCCAGAACTCCGCCTTGCGCAGGTAGAGCCGCTGCTCCTCCAGCGCGCCGACGAAATAGGCCTTCGACAGCGGCGGTCGCTCATAGGGCAGGGCGGGCTCCTCGCCCACCATCAGGATCGAGCCGGTAAAGCCCTTCTGACGCAGGCCCACCGCCACCATGGCGCCGGCGTGCCCCGCACCGATGATCAACACGTCCCGATCCGCAACAGCCATGATGCTTCTTCTCCCCCGGCAGTGGCCTGCAACAATCCGGGCGGACTCATGCCCCGGGACGCCGGCCAGATCAACCCGCTTGGGCGGATAGGTTGGCAGGCACGCGTCTCAGCGGATGTCGGGCGAGACTTCCAGCAGCGCGTCGAGGCAGGCGCGGCCCAGGTGCTTGGCGCGTTCAGGCGACCAGCCGTGCAGCGGGTCGGGATTCTCCGCCACGTCCTTGAATGGCATCTCCAGCGTCATCGCCAGCGCGCCGAACCGGCCGGCCAGCGCATTGGTGGACATGCTCATGTTGGCCTTGCCCGGCGCGGCGGGCGGATAGCCGACGCGGGTCTGGAAGTCCGGGCTGAGCCGGGCGAGTGCCGCCTTGTAGCGCTCCAGCAGGGCGAACTGGTGGTGGCTCGCCGCCGCCACGCCTTCGAAACCGGCGATGAAGTTGTGCGGCAGCGCCTCGTCGCCATGGACGTCCAGGCAGACGTCGCACCCCACATGCACCATGTGGGCGAGCACGTGGTAGACCTCGGGGCTCTTGTCGAGGCTGGGCTCATGCCATTCGCGATTGAGGTTGGTGCCAGCGGCGTTGGTGCGCAGGTGTCCCCGCCGTGAACCATCGGGGTTCATGTTGGGGACGACGTAGAAACAGGCGCGTTCTTTCAGCCGCGTGGCCACCGGATCGGCGGGGTCGGTGAGGCGCTCCAGCATGCCTTCCATCCACCATTCGGCCATGGATTCGCCGGGGTGCTGGCGGGCGATCAGCCATACCGCCAGCTTTTCCTTGTCCGAGGCATGGCTGTTGGGCGCACTGACGGTCAGCAGATCGAGATCCTGCCCGTCCAGCGTCTGGCCCAGCACCGACACGCTCACGCCCGGCCGGTTGGCCATGCGGGCGACGAGGTCGGCGTGACGTTCCATGCTGTAAGGCGCGAAGTAGGCGAACCAGGCGCTGCTGGTGCGCGGCGTGTAACGGATGGTCAGCACGCCGTCGGCATAGCTGGTCTCGGCCTGGGTCCAGCTCTGGCGATCCTCCGAGACGCGGGCCTGGTAGCCCGGCCAGCCGTCGGGGTAGGCCGCGCCGCCGCAGTTGACGATGCGCAGCGTGCACGGCGTACCCGCCGCCCCGGTCAGCCGGAAGTGGAACCACTGGTAGAAGTCCGACTGGGCGTCCTTGCGAATCGCCAGCTCGATCTCGTGCGGGCCGCGGATCGACAGCACCTCGATGTTGCCGCTGTCGAAGTTGGCGGAAATGGCAATGGTCATGGAACGGCTACTTCCCTGCGGGCTCGGTGTAACGGGTGGTGCGACCGGACGGGCCTGGAAAGTCCGTGAACAGGGCATCGATCAGCTTGGGCAAGGTGGTGGCGAAATCGCCAGTTTTCGCCGGGTTCTCGCTGCTGGCGCGACCTTCCCACACCGCCTCGCCGCCGGGCTTGACGAGCCGCAGTGACAGGCTGTTGACCTTGACGTCGTTGCTGGTCTTCTCGCCGATGCCAAACGCCGTGCCGAGGCTGACGCCGACATGGCTGCCGACACCGCCGACGCCGACGCCGACCTTCACCGGCGAGTCTTCCTTGAGGCCGCGCCGGGTCGCTGAGCTGTAGCTGATCTGGCCGACCAGCGCCGCCTTGGCGGGGTCGGGCTCCGGCGCGAAGCCGAGCTGGCCGAGGCGGGCGCCAATCTGGTTGGCATAGGCCGTGAACTCCAGGCTGTCCGCGAGCGCCGGATCGGCGGGCACCAGCGCCACGCTCATCGGAGCTGGCTGATAACCGCTGTGGAAGCGCACCACGTCGGCCTTGAAGCGGGTGTCGGCACAACCGGCAAGCAGTGACAGGGCGATGAACGGCGCCGCGACGCGCAGGATGGACCGCGTGATAGATGTGGCCATGAGCCTCTCCCAATCAGGACAGGCGGCTAGCCTAGCCCCGGCGCTGGGGCGGGGCAACGCCCCTCGTCGCACCAGCAGGTGGCGCTGGCGCACGCGGCCGCTGGCGGCGGTCGCCGGCCTGGCTGTAACGTTCCTTGGTGTCGCGACGCTCCTCGCGCATGCGGGTGGTGATCTCGCCCAGCCGCAGGTGTGATTCGATCTGGTCGAGCAGGTGCACGCCCTTGCCGATGGCGCCGAACAAGACGCCAACCAGTAACCCGTTGGAGAGAAACATGATATTGCTGGTGTACATGCCGTAGCCGACGCCAATCGCCACCGCCGCCAGACCAATCATGTAGAGCAGGTAATGCATCCAGTTCCGCCTTTCCCCGGCCTTACCATGCACCGGCTTCCTCAAGGAAAGGTAACCATCGTGGTGGTGCAGGGTGGCGGTGTGGCGCCCTATGGTTGTATTGGGCGTGGTTGCCCTCGCGGGGGCAATGCGCTACCCGCGTGATCGAGATTTCGCAGCGACTGTCCGGCGGGCGCCGCCGGGAGGGGGAAGAGTTGAGCGATCATCCAGTCCTGGTCACCGGGGGTGCCGGCTATATTGGCAGCCATGCCGTGCTGGCGCTCAAGGACGCCGGCTTTCCTGTCGTGGTGGTCGACAATCTGGTGACGGGATTCCGCTGGGCGGTGCCGGCCGATGTGCCTTTCTACGAGGGTGACATTGCCGACGACGGGCTGATCGACCGCATCTGCGGCGAACAGGGCATTCGCGCCATCATGCATTTCGCGGGCTCGGTGGTGGTGCCGGAATCGGTCTCCAACCCATTGAAATATTACCACAACAATACCGCCAAGAGCCGTGCGCTGATCGAAAGCGCGGTTCGCAACAAGGTCAGCCACTTCATTTTTTCGTCGACGGCGGCCGTCTATGGCGTGCCCGACCGCACGCCGGTCGCCGAGGATTTCCCGACGGTGCCGATCAATCCTTATGGCGCCTCCAAGCTGATGACCGAGGTGATGCTGCGCGACTGCGCGGCCGCCTATCCCCTGAACTATGGCGCCTTGCGTTACTTCAATGTCGCCGGCGCCGACCCGCAGGGGCGCACCGGCCAGTCCACGAAGGATGCCACCCACCTGATCAAGGTGGCGGTCGAGGCCGCCCTGGGCAAGCGCGGCGCCATTTCGGTGATGGGCACCGACTATCCGACCCCTGATGGCACCGGCGTGCGCGACTATATCCATGTCACCGACCTCACCGAGGCGCACGTGCTGGTGCTGCGCCGGCTGATCGAGGCGCCGGCCGAGAGCCTGCTCTTCAACTGCGGCTATAATCGCGGCTTTTCGGTGCTGGAGGTGCTGGATGCCGTGGAGCGGGTGTCCGGCAACCGCATCGAGCGGATCATGGCGCCGCGCCGTGCCGGTGATCCGGCGGCACTGGTCGCTGACAACCGCAAGATCACCGAGGCGTTCACCTGGCAGCCGCGCCACGGCAACCTCGACCATATCGTCAGGACCGCGCTCGACTGGGAGCGTGGGCTGGCCGACAGGCTCTGACGAGGGCAGCCGAAACCGCGTCGCCGATCGTCGCGCGGACGTCATATCGCTGTCGCATGATCGCCGGATAACGGCCGTGACGGCAGCACAGGATTTTACGCAACCATGCAAGCTCAAGGAGGTGTCCCGGGCATGAAGGAATGGGAAAGCGTCGCCACCCAGCTTTGTCAGCAACTTGAAGAACCACTGGCGCGCCTCGCCGTCCGTCGCCCGCCGACGTGGCCGGGATTGATCCGCCAAGTAGGCGCGTTGCGTCTTGATTTCAGTCGCACGCATTTGTCCCCCGATCTGTGGGCGGCGATTTCACCGTTGTGGCCGGCCGGCGGCTGGCGTCAGGCGTTCGCCGACATGGTGTCGGGCGCCATCGTCAATGCCAGCGAGCAACGCGCCGCCCTGCATACCGCCGCCCGCGGCTTCGCCGTACCCGAACATGACGCCACGGGAGCCGCAGTGGCCGCGCCTATCGCCGAGGCGGACCGGTTGATGCAGGCAACCGTCGAGCGGCTTAGGGCGCCCGACAGCGGTTACGACGCCATCGTCCATCTCGGCATGGGTGGTTCCTATCTCGGCCCCGCACTGGTGCTGGAGGCGCTGGCGCCCACCTGTGCCCGCCGTTTCGAGACGCGCCTGGCCGCCAACATCGACCCGCAGGCCTTCCGGCGTGCGGTCGCCGGTCTTGACCCCGCCCGGACCCTCGTGGTGGCGGTGTCCAAGAGCTGGACCACGCTGGAAACCCAGGCCAACCTGCAGCTGGCGCATGACTGGTTGCGCGCCGGCGGTATCGCCGACCCCGGCGCACGGACACTCGCGGTCACCGCCCGAACGGACCTGGCGGCGGCGGATGGCGTCGATGCCAGTCGTGTGCTGCCCTTTGGTGAATGGGTTGGCGGTCGTTATTCCCTGTGGTCGCCGGTCGGTGTCACCATCGCGTTGACCTTCGGCTGGGACGTGTTCATGGCCCTGCGCGCTGGCGGAAGGATCATGGATACCCATGTCGCCGGCGATGACATGAATGCGGCGACGCTTGCCGCGGTCTCGGGCTATGCCTGTGCCGCCGCCGGGGCGGGCAGCCGGGCGGTGTTCGCTTATGATGAGCGGCTGCGCTTGCTGGTGCCCTATCTCCAGCAGCTGGAACTGGAAAGCCTTGGCAAACGGGTGACGGCCGAGGGCCTCCCGTACACGGGCGCGCCAGCACCGGTGATCTGGGGCGGGGTGGGTACCGATGGGCAGCACGCGGTGTTCCAGTGGCTGCACCAGAGTTCCGACTGGGCGCCGGTGGACCTCATCGCCTGCGCGAAGCCGGTGGGGGCGGGACAGGAGGCGCGTCACCGGACGCTGCTCGCCAATGCGCTGGCCCAGGCCAGTGTCCTGATGCACGGCCGGGCGTCGCCCGACGATCCGGTGCGGGCCTACCCCGGCAATCGGCCTTCGACGATGATCCTGCTTGAGACCCTGACGCCCGAGTCACTGGGCACGCTGCTCGCCTTCTATGAGCATCGCACCTTCGCCCTTGCCCTGCTGATGGGGGTCAACGCCTTCGACCAGATGGGCGTGGAGCTGGGCAAGACGCTCGCCACCGGCATGGACCGGGCGCTGGCGACAGGCGAGACCAGCGGACTGGACGCCGAGGCGGCGGCGTTGGTCGGCTGGTTGCGCACCCGGTAGGCCGGTCGCCATGGGTGCCGGCGCCCCGCGGGCCCTCGTCGTCAGGCGCCGGGAAGTTCCCGTACCATCAGTACGTCGCTGTCGAGGCACGATAGTAGCGCCTCGGCGACACTGCCGATCATGGTGGCGATGAAGCCGCTGCGGCCATGGGTGCCGATGACGGCGAGGTCGGTGCCGAAATCTCGGCCCACCCGGCGGACCATCGAACACACCTCGCCGTAATCAAGATGCGGGACAACCCGTCCGGCGATGCTCGCCGGCATATTGGCTTCCTGCAGGAAGGCGCGCAGATCCGTTTCGGCATGGGCCTGCAGTTCAGGCATTGCCGTCTGCTTGTCGATAAAGCCGGAAAACGGCACGTGAAACGCATGGGCGAGGTGGAACCGGGCGTCCGTGAACAGTGCGCCGGCGACCTTGAGGGCGTGGGCCGAGCAGGTCGAGAAGTCGCTGGCGACGAGGATGTCCCGGTAATCATGGCGGACGCGCTGCTTGACGATCAACACCGGCGCCCGGCTGCGACGGATCAGGCGGTCCACGGTTGTGCCAAGGACAAAATCGCCGAATTCATTGTAGCGGGCGACCCCGGTGACCACCAGATCGGCACCCAGTTCATCCACCGCGGCGGCCACGGTGCTGGCGACATCGCCGTGGCCCAGGCGGATTTCCAGGTTCACGTCGTCGGCGTCGATGTCCTCGCGCAGCTTCTCGACGAGGCGGGCTTCCTCCCGGCTTTCCTCGCTGTCCGGCCGCGGCGGCTTACGATCTTCGAGAATGTGAAGCAGAATGAGCCGGGAATTCCACTGCCGGGCCAGTTTCAGGGCCCGCGCCAGCGGGCGGTCGCAGCGACTGCTGAAGTCGGTCGGGAAAAGGATAACCTTGGGGGGGATATGCAATCTGTCCTCCTGCCGTTCTGGCGCCCGCACGGCGTCGGGGAGCCGTGCGTTGGGTAGCGTCAAGGACGGGACGGCTGATCGCGCGCCCCACTGTCTCCTGCTGGTGTCGTGTTCAGGATGACCACGATTCCAGTCTGTTGACTGTTCCCCCAAATGCCCGATGACATCAAGCCCCGAGTGTCCAGGTGTGCGGCAGTCCGGGCATTTCAGAGACCGGCGCGCGGATCGTCAGGGGTGCCGGTGGTGACATAGCGACGCTGCGTCGCTTCCGCGACAAGCGCGGTCAGCCGACCCGAACTGTAGGCGCCGGTGTCGATGCCGATTCGGTTGGGTCGCTCGCTCACCGTGCGGGTGATCGAGTGACCATGGACCACCACGGCGCCGAAATCTTCGGTGGACGACAGGAAAGGTTCCCGGATCCATATCAGGTCCTGGCGCGACTGCGCGTCGATCGGCACGCCAGGGCGTACGCCGGCGTGGACGAACAGATAGTCGCCGAAACGCAGACTGAGCACCATGTCGCCCAGCAGCCGGTGGTGGCGCGAGGGTACGCCCTTGCGCACCGCCTCCGCGATGTAGGCGGGATCGTCGGCATAGACCACCGGCGCGCCCAGCCGGTAGCTGGCCAGGGTGTCGCGCCCGCCGTAAAGCAGCCAGGCACTGATCGTTTCGTCATCGGCGGTGCCGTCGAGTATATCGAGCAGGGCCTGTTCGTGATTGCCCCGCAGCAGGTGGACGCGCGCCCAGTCCGGCTGGTGGTCGCACAGCCAGTCGAGCACGTCGGCGGACTGCGGTCCGCGATCGATGTAATCGCCCAGCAGAATCAGGCGGGTGTCGAGCGTCGGGCCGGCCTTCACCTCGGCCTCCAGTCGATGCACCAGGCCCTGCAGCAGGTCCAGCCGGCCGTGCACGTCGCCGATCGCGATCAGGCGCATGCCCTCCGGCGCCGAGGCCATGGGAGGCTGGGGCGCCTCGGTGGCGGCGCGGGGCCGACCTAACAGGTGCGACAGCAGTCGCTTCATCAAAGGCTCGTCCTTGCGCGGGCTTGTCCTTGCCACGCCTGAATGGCAGATGAGGTGCGTTCTTGCCAATGACAATCGGCACGCGCGGGCCAGCCAAGGCTTGACAAAAGCCGCGCGGGCCCATATCCGCGCTGCTTCCATTGAAACCACGATAAACGACGAACGCCATGAAAATTCGCAACTCGCTCAAGTCGCTGAAGACCCGCCACCGGGATTGCCGGGTGATCCGTCGTCGTGGTCGCGTCTACGTGATCAACAAGACGAACCGCCGGTTCAAGGCGCGCCAGGGCTGAGTCCCGGCGCTGTCGTGACCAGCCAGCTCAACGCCGTTGTCTTTGACATCGGCGGCGTGCTGATCGACTGGAATCCTCGTCATCTCTACGCCAAGCTGATCGATGATCCGCGGGAGCTGGACTGGTTCCTGGCGAACGTGGTCACGCATGACTGGCATTTTCAGCACGACGCCGGACGCTCTGTCACCGAGACGGTGCCGGAGCTGTCGGCGCGCTTTCCCCGTTATGCCAAGCTGATCGGGCTGTACGGCCCGCGCTGGCTGGAGACGATCGCCGGCCCGGTGCCGGGCGTCTGGCCGTTGGTCGAGGGGCTGGCCGCGCGCGGCGTGCCGCTGTTCGCCATCACCAACTTTTCCGCCGAGTTCTTCCCGGCCTTTCGCGACGCCTGTCCGGTGATGCGGCACTTTCGCGATGTGGTGGTGTCGGGCGAGGAAAAGGTGATGAAGCCGGCGCGGCGCCTCTACGACATCGCCATGGCCCGGTTCGGGCTGGCGCCGGGCGAGGCGCTGTTCGTCGACGACCGCGCCGACAACGTGGCGGCCAGCGAGACCGTCGGCCTGGTGGGGCATCACTTCACTGACGCCGCCCGGCTGGAGACGGCGCTTGTCGAGGCCGGCCTGCTCTGAGGCTGGCCGGTCCTGGCACCGCGTTGCCGGTGGTTCAGTCCTTCAGTTCGCTCCCCTGCAGGCGGGAGATGTGCAGCACGTTGGTGGAGCCCGGCGTGCCGAACGGGTAGCCGGCCATGATGATGACCCGGTCGCCGGCGCTGGCAAGCTTGGTGCGCAACGCCATCCGTTTGGATTTCTCCACCATCTCCTCGAAGCTGGTGACGTCCTTGGTGCGCACGGCGTGCAGGCCCCAGACGATGCCGAGCCGGCGCGCGGTCTCCAGACTGGGGGTCAGCACCAGAATCGGCGCGTTCGGCCGCTCGCGGGAGGCGCGGTGGGCGGTGGAGCCCGACGTGGTGAAGCAGCAGAGCGCCTTGGCGGCCAGCGTCGCGGCGGCCTGGCCGGCGGCGGCGGAGATGGCGTCCGCCGAGGTAGCCTCGGGCCGGGTCTCGCTGAAATGGACACGCGCCTGATAGGTCGGGTCGCCCTCCACCTGGGCGGCGATCTCGTCCATCATGGCGACCGCCTCGATGGGGTAGCTGCCGGCGGCCGATTCGGCCGACAGCATCACCGCGTCGGCGCCGTCGTAGATGGCATTGGCGACGTCGGAGACTTCCGCACGGGTTGGCACCGGGTTCTGGATCATCGATTCCAGCATCTGGGTGGCGACCACCACCGTCTTGCCCTTGGCGCGGGCGGCGGCGACGATCTGCTTCTGCAGCGGCGGCACTTCCGCCACCGGCAGCTCGACGCCGAGATCACCGCGGGCAACCATCACCGCGTCGGCGAGGTCGAGGATTTCGTCCAGCCGGTCGATCGCCGAGGGCTTCTCGATCTTTGCCAGCACGCCGGCGCGGCCGGCCACCAGCTTGCGGGTTTCCGCCACGTCTTCGGGCCGCTGGACGAACGACAGCGCGATCCAGTCGGCACCGGCGTCGAGCGCGAAGGCGAGGTCGCGGCGGTCCTTGTCGGTGAGCGCCGCCAGCGGAATCACCACGTCGGGGACATTGACGCCCTTGTGGTTGGAGATCTTGCCCGCCACCAGCACTTTGGTGACGATGCGGTCGGGGTGGACCTCGATTGCCTCGACACTGACCTTGCCATCGTCGATCAGCAGCCGGGCGCCGACCGAAAGGGCGGAGAACACCTCGGCGTGCGGCAGGTGGACCCGCTCGGCGTTGCCAGGGCGTTCGTCGCGATCGAAGGTGAACAACTGGCCCTTTTTCAGCTCCACCGGGCCGTCGGCGAAGGTGCCGACCCGCAGTTTCGGCCCCTGAAGGTCGACGAGGATGGTGGTTGGCCGCCCTACCTCCTCCTCCAGCGCCCGGATGTTGCCGATGATCTCGGCCCGGTCGGCCTGGGTGCCGTGGGACATGTTGATGCGAAACACGTCGGCGCCGGCCTCGAACAGCGCGCGGATCATGTCCGGTGATCGGCTGGCTGGCCCCAGCGTGGCGACAATGCGGACCTTGCGACGGCGCGGCTTGAACATGGGCGAGGATCACGTATCTGGCTGAATGAGCGATACACTCACCGTTACACGCCTGCGCGGGGAAAGGGAATCCATCATGGACAAGAACACGCACATCGACACGGCGACGCGCGACGCCATCGAGGCGGCGGCGTTCCGCCACCTGCTCCAGCACCTGCGCCAGCGGACCGACGTGCAGAACATCGACCTGATGGGCTGGGGTGGCTTCTGTCGCAACTGCCTGTCCGACTGGGTCGCCGAGGCGGCCACGGCGCGCGGCGTGGCGCTGGACCGCGAGGCCGCTCGCCAGTGGGTCTATGGCATGCGCTACGATGACTACAAGTCGCGCCACCAGACGCCGGCGACACCGGAACAGATGGCGCGCATGGATGCCAGCGTCGCCCGCAACAAGGCCGTGCGCGGCGAGGGGTGAGGGCAGGCGAGAGTCCCCTTGTTCGCGTGGGCACAAGTCGCTAGGGATGCCGGCTCTTCAGGACCCAGGGAAGGAATCAGCATGTCGGGCGATGTCGTCGCGGTCGAGCAGTTGCGCCAGTTCATCGAGCGGATCGAGCGGCTCGAAGAGGAAAAGAAGGGCATCGCCGAGGATATCCGCGACGTTTATGGCGAGGCCAAGTCACAAGGCTTCGACTCCAAGACCATGCGCACCATCATCAAGCTGCGCGCCATGGACAAGCACAAGCGCATGGAGATGGAAGCCCTGCTGGAGACCTACAAGACCGCGCTCGGTCTGCTGGACTGACGAACCCGCGTCGCGCGGGGGCAGGATGAGGCCATTGCGCCGAGCCCCCCCGACGCACGTCACCCCCAGGCCCTTGGCGCGCCCGGGGCACCGCGTTAGGCTGGTGCGTTCGATAGTGATCAAACGCTGGGGGGGTAACGATGATCCTGTATGGCGGCCTGCTGTCTCCGTTTGTCATGCGCGTCGTGCTGGCGGCGCGCGCCAAGGGTCTGAGCCTGCCGGTGCACGAGCCGGAAGGCGGCCTGAAATCGGCGGGTTTTCTCAAGCTGAACCCGATCGGCAAGATGCCGACCCTGGTCGATGGCGATTTCGCGCTGCCGGAGTCGGAAATCATCGTCCAGTATCTCGACGAGATGCACCCGCGCCCCTCGATCCTGCCGGACGATCCGCGCGACCGGGCGCGCTCCCGCCTGATCTCCCGTCTGGTGGATGTCTATGTGGTGCCGCAGCTCGCGCCGGTGTTCCAGGGCAAGCCGGTCGACCGGGAAGGCTTCGCCGCCGCGCTGGGCTATATCGAGCATTATCTGTCCGCCACCGGCCCGCACGCGCTGGGCGCTGACTTCACGCTCGCCGACTGTGCCCTGATGCCGGTGCTGTTCTTCACCGATGCGCTCAACGCCCGCGGCCACACCGCAGAGCTGGTGGCCGGCCACCCGAAGCTTGCCGCCTACTGGGATCGCGCCAAGCTGTCGGAAACCGGCCTGCGGATGAACCGGGAAATGGCGGCGGCGCTGGAGGCATTCATGAAAGCCCGCGCCGGCTGATCCCGAGTCAGGCGGATTGCCGCCTCGTATCCGCGTTATCGAGGGCCGGCGTTCCGCGTCTGGACAGCCCTGACACTCTGTGCCGAATCGGCACGGCGGGAGTAGGGGATGTTTCTCCAACCTGTTGATTTCAAAGGGTGCGCGGTCTGGCATCCTCCTTGCAATGATCGGGGCGTGGGATCTGCGCGGCCCCGTTCCGCGCCATTCCAACCGACCGGCCGCGTCGGTTGTCGTCACAGTGTTGCGTGATGATGCGTGGGCGCGCGGTAACATCCTTGTTGCGTTCGTGTTGTAGGATGTTCCGGGTTGAGATGTGAGACCTCTGGGTGGCGTCCACTTGGCCCTGTGACGCCGCCCTTTTCTTTTCTGACAGGCTTCCCTTTTCAGCCTCGCTTGCTAGCTTTCCTCCTCCGGGGAGGGAGATGGCCCACATGCAGCTCAATATGAACCTCAATGGCGAGGCCGTGACCGTCGAGGTGGCACCCGAACAGCTGCTTGTCGAGCTGCTGCGCGACGATCTTGGCCTCACCGGCACCCACATCGGTTGCGACACCAGCCAGTGCGGCGCCTGCAACGTGCTGCTGGACGGCGAGCCGGTGAAGGCCTGCACGCTGCTGGCCGTGCAGGTGGAGGGGCGCGCGCTGACCACCATCGAGGGGCTGGCGCAAGGCGGGGCGCTGCACCCGATGCAGGCGGCTTTCCGCGCCTGCCACGGCCTGCAATGCGGCTTCTGCACGCCGGGCATGGTGATGGCCGGCATCGGCATCGTCGCCCGCCACGGCCATGACCTGGACGAGGCGACCATCGTCCACGGGCTAGAGGGCAATCTCTGCCGCTGCACCGGTTATCGCAACATCATCAAGGCGGTGGCCGAAGGTGCCCGCGCCATGGCGGGGGACTGACATGCGGCCGTTCAGCTACCATCGCCCCACCGATCTGGCGCAGGCGGCCGCCCTGCTGGAGTCCGGCGACGATGTCGCGGCGCTGGCGGGCGGTCATACGCTGCTGCCGGCCATCAAGTCCCGCCTGCGCGCCCCCGACGGGCTTGTCGACCTGTCGGCGATCCCCGGTCTGGCCGGCATTCGCGAGGATGGCGACCGGCTGCTGGTCGGCGCCATGACCCGCCATGCCGATGTGGCGACCAGCCCGCAGGTGGCCGCGCACTGCCGGGCGCTGGCCCGGCTCGCCGGCGGCATCGGCGACCCGCAGGTGCGCAATCGCGGCACGCTGGGAGGCTCGATCGCCAACAACGATCCGGCCGCTGATTACCCCGCCGCCGTGCTGGGGCTGGCGGCGACGGTGCATACCAGTCAGCGCCGGATCGAGGCCGACGACTTCTTTCAGGGCATGTTCACCACGGCGCTGGAGCCGGGCGAACTGGTGACGGCGGTGGCCTTTCCGCGACCGCTGGCGGCGGGCTATGGCCGTTTCGCCCACCCGGCCTCGCGCTACGCGCTGGTGGGGGTCTTCGTTGCCCGTTTTGCCGCGGGCGTGCGGGTGGCCGTGACGGGCGCCGGCGCCGGGGTATTCCGCTGGATGGCGGCGGAGAATTGCCTTTCCGGTTCGTTCGATCTCGGTTCTGTTGCCGGGCTGGTGCCAGACGAGGCGGACATGAACGGCGACATCCACGCCAGCGCACCCTATCGCGCGCACCTCTGCTCGGTCATGCTCGGCCGGGCGCTGGCCGACTGTGCCGCGTCATCCTGATCCCCGGTCTTGTCACCACAGGAGGCTTCATGCTCGTCACCACCACCGCGATGCTCGATGGCAGGCCAATCGCCGACTATCTCGGCGTCGTCACCGGCGAGGTTATCGTTGGTGCCAATATCTTCAAGGACTTGTTCGCCTCGATCCGCGACATCGTCGGCGGCCGCTCGGGCGCCTATGAAGGCACGCTGCGTGACGCGCGACAGACCGCGCTGGCGGAGATGGAGGCGGAAGCCCGGCGGCTGGGCGCCGATGCCGTGATCGGGGTCGACCTCGACTACGAGACGGTGGGGCAGGGTGGTTCCATGTTGATGGTGACGGCGACCGGCACCGCCGTGCGGCTGGCCTGAACGGTCAGTCGGCGCGTCTGGCCTCTGGCGTTTGGCCCATCGGATGGTGTAGAGGCCATCGCCAGTCGGAAAACATGCAAGAGGACGCGCGGCCGGGGCTGCCCGGTCGCCAGACGGTGAAGTCATGGCAGGTCATTCCCAGTTCAAGAACATCATGTACCGCAAGGGCGCGCAGGACGCGAAGCGCGCGCGCCTGTTCGCCAAGCTCGCCCGTGAAATCACGGTGGCATGCAAGATGGGGCAGCCGGACCCCAACCATAACCCGCGCCTGCGCGCGGCGATGAACGCCGCCCGCCAGGCCCAGATGCCCAAGGACAACATCGAGCGGGCGATCAAGAAGGCCAGCGGTCCGGACATGGAGAATTACGAGGAGGTCCGTTACGAGGGCTTCGGCCCCGGCGGCACGGCGATCATCGTCGAGGCGCTGACCGACAACCGCAACCGCACCGCCGGCGAGGTCCGCTCGCTGTTCTCCAAGAACGGCGGCAACCTTGGCGCTTCGGGCTCGGTCAGTCACCAGTTCGATCGGGTTGGCCAGATCGTCTATACCGCCGCCGCCGGCTCGGCCGACGCAGTGTTCGAGGCGGCGCTGGAGGCCGGTGCCGACGATGTGCAGTCGTCCGAGGATGGCCACGAGATCTTCACCGCCATCGAGAACCTGCACGAGGTCGCCCGCGCGCTGGAGGACAAGATCGGCGCCGCCGAGTCCGCCAAGCTGGTGTGGCGCCCGCATGACCTGGTGTCGGTCGACGAGGCCGCCGCGCAGTCGCTGATGAAGCTGATCGACGCGCTGGAGGACAATGACGACGTCCAGACGGTGTCGGGCAACTACGACGTTTCCGACGACATCATGGCCAAGCTCGGCGGATGACGGCGCGCACCGTCCGCCTGATCGGCCTCGATCCGGGGCTGGGCGCGACGGGCTGGGGCGTCATCGATGTCACCGGCACCCGGTTGTCCCACGTCGCCAACGGCGTGCTGCGTACCGACCAGAAGGCCAGTCTCGCCGCGCGGCTCGTCGAGCTGCACGAGGGGCTGAAGCTGGTCATCGCCGACTGGCGACCGGCCGAGGCGGCGGTCGAGGAGACCTTCGTCAACAAGAACCCGACCTCGACGCTGAAGCTGGGCCAGGCACGCGGCGTGGTGCTGATGACGGCGGCGCTGACCGGGCTCAAGGTGGCTGAATACACCCCCAACCATGTCAAGAAGGCAGTGGTGGGCGTCGGCCATGCCGACAAGGACCAGGTTCACGCCATGGTGCAACGGTTGTTGCCGGGGGTGTCGATTGCCGGCGCCGACGCCGCGGACGCTTTGGCCGTTGCCATCGCCCATGCTCACGCGGCAGGATCGGCGGCCGTGATCGCCATGGGCAAGAGGATGGCCTGATGTTCGCCAAGCTGCGCGGTGTGCTCGACAGCGTCAACGAGGACAGCCTGATTATCGACGTGGGCGGGGTGGGCTATCTGGTCCATGCCGCCAGCCGCACCCTGTCGCAGCTGCCGGCGGCCGGCGAGCCCCTGACCCTGTTCATCGAAACCCAGGTGCGCGAGGACGCCATCGCCCTCTACGGCTTCCTCAAGGCCGAGGAGCAGCGCTGGTTCCGGCTGCTGCATTCGGTGCAGGGCGTCGGCGCGCGCATCGCGCTGGCCATCCTGTCGGTGCTGTCGGCGGCGGAACTGTCGGCGGCCATCGCCGCCCAGGACACCGCGTCGGTCGCCCGCGCCAATGGCGTCGGTCCCAAGCTCGCCCAGCGCATCGTGCTGGAACTCAAGGACAAGGCTGGCGCGCTGTCGGCCGACTTCGGCACCTCCGCTTCGGCGCCGGTGGCCTCGGTGCCGGCCGTGCAGGCCGATGCCATCTCGGCGCTGGTCAATCTCGGTTACCGGCTGGCCGACGCGACGGCCGCCGTCAGCGCCGCGCTGGCCAAGCTCGACGGCGGCGCGCGCCTCGACGTGGTGGTGCGGGCGGCGCTGAAGGAAGCGGCCCAGCGATGACCGTGTGGCGTCGACGGGCCGGCGCCTGATGCCGGTCATCGGGCCAAGGCCTTTGCCTTGGCGGGCTGCCCGCCGTAAAGGAGGGGCGAACAACCGGGAAAAACCATGACCGTGGACGAGCAGGCCGACCGTTTCGTGAGCGCCGCCAAGCGCGAGGAGGATTTCCTCGAAGCCTCGCTGCGCCCGCAGCGGCTGGAGGAGTTCATCGGCCAGCTGACCGCGCGGGACAATCTGCGGGTGTTCATCGAGGCGGCCAAGGGCCGTGGCGACGCGCTCGACCATGTGCTGTTCTTCGGCCCGCCGGGGCTGGGCAAGACGACGCTGGCGCAGATCATCGCGCGCGAGATGGGGGTCAACTTCAAGGCGACCTCGGGCCCGATCATCGCCAAGGCCGGCGATCTGGCGGCGCTGCTGACCAATCTCGAAGCCGGCGACGTGCTGTTCATCGACGAGATTCACAGGCTTAATCCGGCGGTCGAGGAAGTGCTCTACCCGGCGATGGAGGATCGCCAGCTCGACCTCATCATCGGCACCGGACCCTCGGCGCGCTCGGTGCGCATCGACCTGCCGCCGTTCACCCTGGTGGGGGCGACCACCCGCTCGGGGCTCATCACCACGCCGTTGCGCGACCGTTTCGGCATTCCGGTGCGGCTGCAGTTCTACGAGACCGACGAGCTGGAGCTGGTGGTGCGGCGTGGCGCGCGGGTGCTGGGCGTCGAGATCGCCAACGATGGCGCCCGCGAGATCGCCGCGCGCTCGCGTGGCACGCCGCGCATCGCCGGCCGGCTGCTGCGCCGGGTGCGGGATTTCGCGGCCGTCGCCGGCGCGGGCGTGATCGACCGGGCGGTCGCCGACGCGGCGCTGACCCGGCTCGACGTCGACCGGCTGGGGCTCGACGCCATGGACCGGCGTTATCTGATGTGCATCGCCGACACCTACCAGGGCGGGCCAGTGGGGGTCGAGACGCTGTCGGCCGCGCTGTCGGAGCCGCGCGACACGCTGGAGGAAGTGATCGAGCCCTATCTGATCCAGGTTGGCATGGTCGCCCGCACCGCGCGCGGCCGCCAGCTGACAGTGCGCGCTTTCGAGCATCTGGGCATGGCGCCGCCGGCCAGCCGTACCCCCGGCCTGCCGTTGCTGGACGCCGAGGGCTGATCGGCTCGTCATGACCCAGGCACAGGCCACCGACACCGCCTATCAGGGCCGCTTCATTGGCGCTACCCATCGGTTTTCGCTGCGGATCTACTTCGAGGATACGGATGCCGGCGGCGTCGTCTATCACGCCAACTACCTGAGGTTCATGGAGCGAGCGCGCACGGACATGCTGAGATGCTTCGGCATTGAGCAGCGGTCGGACCTGGAAGCGCCGGGCGATGCGCGCGGTGTCTATGTCGTCAGCAGACTTGCCATCGACTATCGCCGGCCGGCCTACCTTGATGACGTGCTGACCGTGGTCAGCACGGTGGAGGCGGTGACCGCCGCCAGCTGCACCATGCGCCAGCGGATCGAACGGGCTGGCGAGCTGCTGACCGAGGCGACCGTCGTCGCCGCCTATGTGGGAAAGGGTGGCCGGCCACGGCGCCAGCCGGTATCGTGGCGCCAACAATTTGAAGCGTTGGCTGACGCCGCGCGCAACAGTTAGGGATTGAGGATGGACCAGGCCGTCAACTCGGTTGCTTTGCCTTTGAATCACGTGGATTATTCTGTCTGGTCGCTGTTCCTCCAGGCCGACGTGGTCGTCAAGCTGGTGATGATCGGACTGGTTGTCGCGTCCATCTGGTCGTGGGCGATCATGATCGACAAGGGGCGTCGGGCACGCCACATCAAACGCGAGGCGGACAGCTTCGAGGATGCCTTCTGGTCCGGCAATTCGCTCGACAAGCTGCACGACAAGGCGAAGAAGCGCGCCGATCACCCGTTCGCGATGGTGTTCGTGGCGGCGATGGAGGAATGGCGCCGCTCTTTCACCGGCGCGCGGGTCGACAAGGCGTCGATCAAGCAGCGGCTGGCGACGGTGATGCGTGTCACCTTCGAGCGCGAGATGGACAAGCTGGAAGGCAGCCTGGTCTATCTGGCGACAGTGGGCTCGGTGGCGCCGTTCGTGGGTCTGTTCGGCACGGTCTGGGGCATCATGCGCGCCTTCACCGGCATCGCCCAGACCCAGAACACCACGCTGGCGGTGGTGGCGCCGGGCATCGCGGAGGCGTTGTTCGCGACCGCCATCGGCCTTGTCGCCGCCATTCCGGCGGTGATCGGCTACAACAAGATCCAGGGTGATGTCGCCCGCTATGGCAACCGGCTGTCCACCTTCTGTGACGAGTTTCACGCCATCCTGTCGCGCCAGCTCGACGAGAAGGTGGACTGATGGCCTTCCACGTCATCCCGTCGTCCAGTGGCGGCTCGCGCCGGCGCCGGCCGATGGCGGACATCAACGTTACTCCGCTGGTGGATGTGATGCTGGTGCTGCTCATCATCTTCATGGTGACGGCGCCGCTGCTGGTGGCCGGTGTTCAGGTGGACCTGCCGGACTCGCGTGCCAAGGCGCTGTCATCGGACAACACGCCGGTACAGATCTCCATTGACGGGCAGGGGCAGGTGTTCATCGATCGTCAGCCGATCGAGGTCGCGGCGCTGGGGCCGAAGCTGGCCGCGATTGCCCAGGCCCGCACCGACCAGCCGCGGGTCTATGTGCGCGCCGACAGCGGGCTGGATTACGGCCTGGTGATGCGGGTGGTCGGCGAAATCAATGCCGCCGGCCTGAAGAAGGTGGCGCTTGTCACCGAACAGAAGGGCCGTTGACGGTGAAGGACTGAGCGGTGGAGCGATCCAGCCTTGCCATGTCCGGAGGCATGCACGCGGCGGTACTTGCCGCGGTGCTGTTCGCGTGGCCGGCTTCCAGGGTGATCAACGAGGCAACCGAGCCGGTGACGGTGGAGGTTCTCACCGTCGACGAGCTGACCCGGATGACCGAAATGCCCAAGCCGTCGATGGCGGCGGCGCCGCGCGAGACCAGTGCGCCGGATCAGGCCCAGGCGGAAAGTCAGCAGGAGCCCGAGCCTGCGGAAACGTCGGCCGATATGCCCCCGCTGCCGGACCAGAAGCCCAAGCCGGAGAAGGCGCCCGCCGACAAGCCGCAACTTGATGCCTCCCGGCTGGAAAACCTGATCGACAAGAGCCTCAAGCAGGCCAATCGCAAGCCGCTCAATGTTTCCGAGCTTGCCAAGACGCTGGAGAAGGACATCGCCAAGAAGGCGGTGCTGGACGTGCGGGCGGCGATCACGCTCCAGCAGCTGATGGATGCCCAGGTGTCGCGCTGTTTCAATCCGCCGACCGGCGGCTCCGATGTCGCCAACATGACGGTGACACTCCGGTTGCGGCTTGACCCGGAGGGCAAGATCGTCGATCCGCCGGTGATCGTGCGCCAGACCGGCATGACGGAGGGCAACCGCGCCTACGCCCAGGCGCTCGCCAGTGCCGCCCGTCGCGCGGTCATCAAGTGCGCGCCCTATGACCTGCCCAAGGAGCTGGCGCCGGTGTGGGCGGGCCAGGAACTGGAACTGAATTTCGATCCGTCACGACTGATGTGAGGGGAAGCATCGTGAAGCGCCTGCTGTTGTCCATTTTCGCCCTGCTGCTGACGTCGGCCCAGCCGGCCTGGGCCGTGCTCAAGATCGACATCACCGGCGGCGCCGTGCAGCCGATGCCGGTGGCCGTGCCGTCCTTCCCGGCCGTGGCGCCCATCACCACCCAGTTCGGTACCGCGAGCGAACTGGGACGGCAGGTGGCGCAGGTGGTGTCGGCCGATCTGGAGCGTTCAGGCCTGTTCCGGGTCATTGACCCGCGCGCCTTCACGACGACCGTGCAGGTGGGCGACGTGCAGCGGCCGCAGTTCCCGGCCTGGCGCACCGTGGCCGCGCAGGCGCTGGTGACCGGTTACACCCAGGTCAATGCTGACGGATCGCTGCTGGTCGCGTGCTATGTCTATGACGTGTTCGGCGAGGAGGAAATCGGCCGCAACGGCTTCACTGCCCGCTCGCCCAGGGACTGGCGGCGTGCCGCCCACAAGTGCGCTGATTTCGTCTATTCCAAGATCACCGGCGAGAAGGGCTATTTCGATAGCCGGATCGTCTACATCGCTGAAACGGGTTCGAAGAAGAACCGTATCAAGCGGCTGGCGATCATGGATCAGGATGGCGCCAACCACCAGTATCTCACCGCCGGCCAGACACTGGTGCTGACGCCGCGCTTCTCGCCGACGCAGCAGCAGATCACCTACATGTCATACTTCCAGAACCGGCCGCGGGTGTTCATCTACGACCTGCCGCGCGGTCGTCAGGAGCTGCTGGGCGACTTTCCCAACATGAGCTTCGCGCCGCGCTTCGCGCCGGATGGCAACAGCGTGGTGATGAGCCTGAGCCAGGCCGGCAATGCCGAAATCTTCACCATGGATCTGCGGACCCGCCAGTTGCGCCAGCTCACCCGCTCGCCGGCGATCGATACGGCGCCGTCCTATTCGCCCGACGGCAGCAAGATCGTGTTCGAGAGCGATCGCGGCGGTACGCAGCAGCTCTATGTGATGAACGCCGACGGTTCCAACCCGCAGCGCATCTCGTTCGATCGCAACAATGCCCGGGCGAAGTATGGCACGCCGGTGTGGTCGCCGCGCGGCGACCTGATCGCCTTCACCAAGATGTCGGAAGGCAAGTTCCGCATCGGCGTCATGCGGCCTGACGGATCAGGGGAGCGGTTGCTGACCGACGCCTGGCAGGATGAGGGGCCGACCTGGTCACCCAATGGCCGTGTCATCCTGTTTTTCCGCAGCGAGAAATATGGTCCGGGTGGTACCGGTGGCGGGTCGTCTCTGTGGTCGATCGACCTGACCGGCCAGAATGAGCGGCGGATCGCGACGCCCCAGGATGCTTCCGATCCGGCATGGTCGCCGCTACTACCATGAAATTTATCGGACAATCGGAATTGTTCATCTAATATTCATGTGCAGTGTGTTGCTTGAACGCCACCGATAGTGTTCTATAACCACAATATGGCTGTTGGAGCTGCGAGGAAGACGATGCGCACGAATCTCAAATTGATCGCCCTGATGAGTGGTGTGGCCCTGATGGCCGCTTGTGCGAAGAAGGAGGAGCTGCCGCCGCCGCCGCCGCCCGCGCCCGCGCCTGCGCCCGTCGAGGCGCCGAAGCCGGTTGACACGGGTCCGGTGACGCCCGCCGTCGTTCCGGGCAGCCTTCAGGATATGATCAACACCGTCGGTTCCGACCGGGTGTTCTTCGCCTACGACAGCTACGTGCTGGACGCCGATGCCCGCGCCACCCTCGACAAGGAAGCGGCGTGGCTGAAGCAGTATCCGGCGCTGAAGGTGGCGATCGAGGGTCACTGCGACGAGCGCGGCACCCGTGAGTACAACCTCGCGCTGGGCGACCGTCGCGCCAACGCCGTGCGTAGCTACCTGATTGCCCAGGGCGTTGATGGCGGCCGCATCAGCACCATTTCCTACGGCAAGGAGCGCCCCGAGGTGCTGGGCTCGGACGAGGAGTCCTGGTCCAAGAACCGGCGCGGCGTGACTGTGCTGCAGGGCGCGTCGAGCTGATCTCAGCGGCGCCTGCGAATCTGACGCTCCGGTGCCACCGCGCCGGAGCGTTTGATTTTTCGGCCCAATCAGCCTTTGTTTTGCTCTCGCCCGCGTTAGGGTGAGCGACGCTGAGGCGCGCGGCGGTCATGGTGGCCGCGCCGCGCTATCGAACGGAAATCGGCGGCCTGGTGATGCTGGGGGTACCCTCCTGTGCACTGACCGGTCGCCACGACAGGGAGACCCGAGCCGATGCTCAACCGTCGTCTTGTGTCCATGATTGCGATCGTGGCCGTTGTCCTGCCATCCGTGGCCCAGGCGCAGACCGCTGCTGATATCGACAAGCGGGTCGGCAAGCTCGAATCCGAGATGAGGGCGGTACAGCGCAAGGTATTCCCGGGTGGATCGCCCAAGTATTTCGAGCCGGAAGTCGCGTTGCCCGGCGGACAGCCGGGTGTGGCGCCGCCGCAACAGGACTCCGGTGCCACCAACCTGCTGCCGGAACTGCAGACCCGCCTGCAGCTGCTGGAACAGCAGGTGGCATCGCTCACCGGCCTGGTCGAGCAGTCGGGGTTCCGTATCCGTCAGCTGGAGGATCAGCTCACCCGGCTGAAGTCGGACACCGAGTTCCGCTTCGGCGAGCTTGAGGGCAGTCCGCAGGCCCGCGCCGCTGGCGGCGCCGTCGCGGCGCCGGCCAAGGAGCCGGAAGTCGCCGCCAGGACGTCCGTCGATCCGGTGGAGCAGCAGTATCGCGATGCCTATGCCTATGTGACGGCGAAGGACTACGATCGCGCCGAGGCGGCCTTGAAGGCGTTTGTCGAGAAGAACCCGAAAGCCGGTCAGGCGGCCTCCGCCCAGTACTGGGTGGGGCGGACCCACATGGCGCGCCGGCAGTACGCCGAGGCCGCGATGGCCTTCCTGGATGTCTATCAGAAGTATCCCAAGAGCGATCGCGCCCCCGACAGTCTGCTCTGGCTTGGCGACGCCCTGACCCAGTGGGGCAAGCCCGAGGAAGCCTGCCGCGCCTACAACAGCCTTCAGACCAGCTATCCGGCCAAGGTGACGGGTGACCTCAAGGTGAGGCTGGAGCAGAGCCGCAAGAAGGCAAAATGTGGGTGATGACGCGTCGTCGCTGCCGCTGACCGTCGAGGCGGTGCGCGCGGCGATCGCGCGGGTGGCGGCGCCATCCGGTCTCGACATCGCGCGCGTGCCGCTTGCCGTGGCGGTTTCGGGCGGTGCTGACAGTCTGGCGCTGGTCCTGCTTGCCGCCGAGGCCTTTCCCGGCCGGGTGACGGGTGTTACCGTCGATCATGGTCTGCGGCCCGAGGCGGCCGCCGAAGCGGTGCAGGTGCAGGGCTGGCTCGGGCGCCACGGGATTCCTCACGCCACCGTTCGCTGGGAAGGCGAGAAGCCGTCCGGTAACCTTCAGGCGACGGCGCGACTGGCGCGCTATCGGCTGCTGGCGGCGTGGTGCCGTGCGAACGGGGTGTCGGTTCTGTTGTCCGCCCATCATCAGGATGACGTCGCCGAGACGCTGCTCCAGCGGCTGTCGCGCGGCAGTGGCCTTGCCGGACTGGCGGCGATGCCGGCCCTGCGGCGCCTTGACGACGGCGTGGACGGCGTGTGGCTGGCCCGGCCGCTGCTGGACGTACCCCGCGCCCGGCTGCGGGCAACGCTCGCCGCCCGCGGGCAGGCCTGGGTCGAGGATCCCAGCAATGGCGATGATCGCTTCGATCGCGCCCGCGCAAGACGATGGCTGGAGACCCAGCCGGATCTGTCGGCGCGGCGGCTGGCCCTGGCGGCGCATCACCTCGCCGAGGCGGACAGCGCGATCCATTGGATGGTGAAGCGCCATCTGGCGGGGTATGTGGCACGCCGCGAGGACGGGGCGGTCGCCGTGGCCGATCCCGCCGCCTTCCTCGATGTGCCGGGAGAGGTCTTGCGCCGGAGCGTCGCCTGGTGTCTGGGCGCCGTCGTCGCCGGCGCCACGCCAAGGGGTGCCGCGCTCGACCGGCTGATCAGCAGCTTGCGTGCCGGCCGGCCGTCCACGCTGGCGGGATGCCAGGCTGGCTTTGAGCGTGGCAGCCTGGTTTTCCGCCCTGAGGCGCCGCGCCGCCACTGACCGGCGGTGTTTCGTCGCGGGTTCGCCCGGCTTCGCCGAGATGCGACGATCGGGCAGTTGTCTCGCGGCGCGGAGAGCTTATCTTAACATCAAACGGCGCATTGTCTGGTCAAGGCGCCTTTAGTGTAGGAACAAGCATGTCCGATAAGCCTGGCCCCAGCACCCTGAGCAGGAGCATCGCCTTGTGGGCGATCATCATCCTGGTTCTGGTGGTGATGTTCAACATGTTCTCGCCCCAGGGTTCGCGTGGCACGGTCAGTCAGATCGCCTATTCCGACTTTCTGGCCCAGATCGACGAGGGCGAGATTCGCGAGGTGCAGATTCAGGGCCCGGACATCTCCGGCACCCTGCGGGACGGTCGGCCGTTCCGTACCTATGCGCCTGACGATCCGCAGCTCGTCGACCGGCTGAAGGCAAAGGGTGTCACCTTCAAGGCCGCCCCCGAAGAGAGCCGCAGCCTGCTGGTGCAGCTGGCGGTCAACATGCTGCCGTTCCTGCTGGTGCTGGGTATCTGGATTTTCGTCATGCGCCAGATGCAAAATGGTGCCGGTCGTGGCGCCATGGGTTTCGGCAAGTCGCGCGCCCGCATGCTCACCGAGAAGCATGGCCGCGTCACCTTTGACGACGTTGCCGGCATCGACGAGGCCCGCGAGGAGTTGCAGGAGATCGTCGATTTCCTCAAGGATCCGCAGAAGTTCCAGCGCCTGGGCGGCAAGATTCCGAAGGGCGCGCTGCTGGTCGGCCCGCCGGGCACCGGCAAGACGCTGCTTGCCCGCGCCATCGCCGGCGAGGCTAACGTGCCGTTCTTCACCATCTCCGGCTCCGACTTTGTCGAGATGTTCGTCGGCGTTGGTGCCAGCCGCGTGCGCGACATGTTCGAGCAGGCGAAGAAGAACGCGCCGTGCATCATCTTCATCGACGAGATCGACGCCGTCGGCCGCCATCGCGGCGCCGGCCTGGGCGGCGGCAACGACGAGCGCGAGCAGACACTGAACCAGCTGCTGGTGGAGATGGACGGCTTCGAGGCCAATGACGGCATCATCATCGTTGCCGCCACCAACCGGCCCGACGTGCTCGACCCGGCGCTGCTGCGTCCGGGCCGCTTCGATCGCCAGATCGTGGTGCCGCGCCCCGACATCGTCGGTCGCGAGAAGATCCTGTCGGTGCACATGAAGAAGATTCCGCTGGCCCCCGACGTCAAACCGCGGGTGATCGCGCGCGGCACGCCGGGCTTCTCCGGCGCTGACCTCGCCAATCTGGTCAACGAGGCAGCCCTGCTGGCCGCCCGCAAGGGCAAGCGGCTGGTGGCGATGGATGATTTCGAGGATGCCAAGGACAAGGTCATGATGGGCGTGGAGCGCAAGTCCATGGTCATGACCGAGGACGAGAAGAAGATGACCGCCTATCACGAGGCCGGTCATGCGCTGGTGGCGTTGTTCGAGCCGGCCTCCGACCCCATTCACAAGGCGACCATCATTCCGCGCGGCCGCGCGCTGGGCATGGTCATGCGTCTGCCCGAGCGCGACAGCTACAGCTATCATCGTGACAAGATGTTCGCCAACCTGTCGGTGGCCATGGGCGGCCGCATCGCCGAGGAAGTGATCTTCGGCTATGACAAGGTCAGCTCCGGCGCGTCCGGCGACATCCAGATGGCAACCTCGCTGGCCCGCCGCATGGTCACCCAGTGGGGCATGTCGGAGAAACTCGGGCCGCTGATGTACGGCGAGAACCAGGAGGAAGTGTTTCTCGGACACTCAATCGCCCGGACCCAGAACGTCTCGGAAGAGACCGCCCGCCTGATCGACGCCGAGGTCAAGCGCATCGTCATGGAATCCTACGACCGTGCCAAGTCGATCATCACCGAGCACAGCGACGGCCTGCACGCGATCGCCAATGCGTTGCTGGAATATGAGACGCTCACCGGCGACGAGATGAAGGGGCTGATCGAGGGCAAGCCGATCGAGCGCCGCGACTCGGAGGACGAGGCGCCGCCGGCGGCGCCCACCGGCCTGTCGTCGGTGCCCAAGTCGGGCAAGCGGTCATCCGGCGGCTTCGGCGGCGTGGAACCCCAGCCGCAAGGCTGAGCCCGTCACGGGCGGCAACGTCCTGGCGTTTGTCAACGCGCGACCTGGCCGGGCTTGTCCCGGCCATTTCTTTTGGTGATACCCGAGGGGGTACCACCATCCTGCCTGAACGAGGCCGCCGATGCCCGACCGCGCCCCAGATCACGTCCCCGATCCCGTTCATGACATTGCTGCCTTCGCGGCCCTGCCGGCGGACGCCAGGATCTATCTACGGCCCACCGGCTTCACCGAGACGCCGTTCGATGATCCCGCCGGCTGCCGCCGGCTCGCCGGCGGACTGACCTGGTTCGGCCTGGTCCAGGTGATCGCGCGGGTTGGCGTCCGGCGGGTGGCCAGCGTCGTGATGCCGGTGGCCGATGTCGAGGCGCTGATCGCCCGCCTGCCGGAGGCCGCACAGGCGCGCGCCGTGGCCCAGTGGCAGGCGCTGTGCGGCGTGCGCGCGCCGCTGGCGCTGCGCGGTGGGGCACGGATGCTGCGTTTCGATCGCCCGCATGTCATGGGCATCCTCAACCTGACGCCGGACAGCTTCTCCGACGGCGGCCGCAATGCTGAACCGGTGGCGGCGGCGGGAGCCGCGTTCAACATGGCCGCCGACGGCGCGGCGCTGGTGGATGTCGGCGCGGAATCAACCCGGCCGGGCGCCAAGCCGGTGTGGGAGGGCGACGAGATCGAGCGGCTGCGCCCGGTGGTGGCCCGCTTCCAGGACAGCGAGCTGTTGTGGTCGATCGACACCCGCAAGGCCGCGGTGATGCGCTTCGCGCTGGCGGCGGGGGCGGCGATCGTCAACGACGTCTCGGCGCTGACCTATGACGAGCAGGCGCTGGGGGTGGTGGCGGCGAGCGAGTGCCCGGTGGTGCTGATGCACCATCAGGGCGACCCGCAGTCGATGCAGGACCGGCCGCAGTATGACGATGCCCTGCTCGACGTCTATGACTGGCTGGCGGCGCGTATCGCGGCGTGCGAGGCGGCCGGTATCGCGCGGACCCGGCTCATCGTCGATCCCGGCATCGGCTTCGGCAAGAGCGTCCGCCACAACATGGAGCTGCTCAACGGTCTCGGCCTGTTCCACGCGCTGGGCTGCCCCATCCTGCTCGGTGTCAGTCGCAAACGCTTCGTCGGCGCGCTGTCGCGCGGCGAGGACGCTTCGGAACGGCTGCCGGGAACGCTGGTGGCGCTGGCGCGCGGGCTGGACCAGGGGGCGCAGCTGCTGCGCGTCCACGACGTGCCGGAGGCCGTGCAGGCGCTCAAGGTCTGGCAGGGGATGCGCGACGCCGCGCTGTCGCTGGCGATCGGCTGAGGCGCTGGCGATCGGCTGAGGCGCGTGGGAGAGCAGGTGACCCTTGTCGCCCGCTCTCCTGGCCGTTGCCGTTTACGCGGCGAGGGTCGGATAGTCGGTGTAGCCGGCGGCGCCACCGCCATAGAGGGTCTTTTTGTCCAGCTCGTTGAGCGGCGCGCCCTGGCGCAGGCGTTCGACGAGATCGGGATTGCTGATAAACGGCCGGCCGAAGGCGATCAGGTCGGCCTGACCGTTGGCGATCGCGGCCTCGGCCATCGCCGCCGTGTAGCCGTTATTGGCGATCCAGGCACCGTGGTAGCGCTGGCGCAGCGCGGCATAGTCGAACGCCGGCTCGTCGCGCGGGCCGCCGGTGACGCCCTCGATCATGTGAATGAACACCGGTTGCAGCGCATCAAGCTGCTCGACGACGTAATTGAACAGCGGCTGCGGGTTGCTGTCGGAGATGCCGTTGACCAGCGTCACCGGTGACAGCCGGATGCCGGTGCGGGCCGCGCCGATCTCGCCGATTACCGCCTGCATCACCTCCAGCAGCAACCGGGCGCGGTTCTCGATCGAGCCACCATAGGCGTCGGTGCGGTGGTTGGCGGCGTCTTTCAGGAACTGATCGATGAGATAGCCGTTGGCGGCATGGACCTCGACGCCATCGAAGCCGGCGGCAATGGCGTTGCGCGCCGCCAGCCGGTAGCTCTCGACGATGCCGGGCAGTTCCGCCAGCGCCAGCGCACGCGGCGCCGAGGTGTCGATGAAGCGGCCGGCGACATAGGTCTTGGCCTCGGCGGTGATCGCCGATGGCGCGACCGGTGCCACGCCGCCCGGCTGCAGGCTGGTGTGGGAGATGCGCCCGACATGCCAGAGCTGCAGGAAGATGCGGCCGCCGGCGGCGTGCACGGCGTCCGTCACCAGACGCCAGCCGGCCACCTGCTCGGGAGTGTGGATGCCCGGCGTATCCTCATAGCCCTGGCCCTCGGGGCAGACCTGCGAGGCCTCGGCGACGATCAGCCCGGCGCTGGCGCGCTGGGCGTAATATTCGGCGATCAGCGGCGTCGCCACATTGCCGGGGCCGGCACGGTTGCGGGTGAGCGGCGCCATGACGACGCGATTGGGCAGATTGATATCACCAAGCCGAAAGGACGAGAACAAGGATGCGGTCATGAACAAGCTCCTGATGAAGGCGCTGCCGGTTTGGCCGGAGGCGTAATAGTCCAAGAACCCGACCGATATAGCGGTTCACCCCGGCGCGCGGGAGGCGGGACCGGGGTGACGGATTGTTCGGCAGGCGATGACAGTGGCGGCGACGATCGGCCTTTCAGACGATGCCGGTCTCGCCCTTGCCCCAGTAACGGTCCTTCAGCAGGCGCTTGTAGAGCTTGCCGGTGGGATGGCGCGGCAGTTCCGGCTCGAAATCCACCGTGCGCGGGCACTTCACGTGGCTCAGCCGGTCGCGGCAATAGGCGATCAGTTCCGCCGCGAGGTCGGGGCCGGCGTCGGCCCAGTCCATCGGCTGCACCACCGCCTTCACTTCCTCGCCGAATTCCGGATTGGGCACGCCGAACACCGCGACGTCGGCCACTTTGGGGTGGGCCACCAGCACGTTCTCGACTTCCTGCGGGTAGATGTTGACGCCGCCGGAGATGATCATGAACGCCTGCCGGTCGGTGAGGTAGAGGAAGCCGTCGGTATCGACATAGCCGATGTCGCCGAAGGTGGCGCGGCCACGCTCGTCCAGGCTGCCGCGCGCCTGTTCCGCGTCGCCATGATATTCGAACGGCGGCCCGCCGGAGAAATAGACCCGGCCGATCTCGCCCGGCGGCAGCTCCTCGCCGTCCTCGTCGAGAATGTGGATCTGTCCCAGCATGGAGCGGCCGACCGAGCCGCGATGCGCCTTCCAGTCGGCCGGTCCGATGGCGGTGAAGCCGGCGCCTTCGGTGGCGGAGTAATATTCGTAGATGACGTCGCCCCACCAGTCGAACATTTGCTCCTTGATCTCCACCGGGCAGGGCGCGGCGGCGTGGATGGCAACCTTCAGCGACGACACGTCGTAGCGGCGGCGCACCTCCTCCGGCAGCTTCAGCATCCGCACGAAGTGGGTGGGTACCCACTGGCTGTGGGTGATGCGGTATTTCTCGATCGCCGCCAGCGCCTGCTCGGGGTCGAAATGCTCCATCACCACCACGGTGCCGCCCAGTTTCTGTACACCCATGCAGTAACGCAGCGGCGCCGCGTGGTAGAGCGGTGCCGGCGACAGATAGACCACCTGGTCGTTGAAGCCGAACAGCGCCTGCATCAGGCCGATCATCACGTTGGGGGCGTCGATGGCTTCCTCGGGCAACATGCCCTTGATGCCCTTGGGACGGCCGGTGGTGCCGGAGGAATAAAGCATGTCCCGCCCGCTCGATTCGTCGGCGATGCGGCTGGCCGGCACGGCGCTGCTTTCCGCCGCGAAGGAGCGGAAGCCGGGAATGTCACCGTCGACGGCGAAAGCGGCGAGCGCATCGCCCAGTCGCCGGGCGACCTCGCTGGCGATGCCGCCGAGGCTGGCGGAGGCGAAGAAGGCACGGGCACCGCAGTCACGCACAATATACTCGACCTCGTCGGCGCTCAGCTTGGAGCTGATGCAGGTGAACACGAGGCCCGACCGCTGGGCGCCCCAGCACAGCGCGAAATAGGTCGGCGTGTTTTCGGCGAAAATGGCGATGGTATCGCCGCGCTTGAGACCCAGCGAGCGGAACAGCTGGGCCGCCTGGTTGGACTGCGCTTCCAGTTCAGCGTAACTGACCGTCTTGCCCGAACCCGCCATGATGATGGCCGGCTTCTCCGGCGCGCCGGCGGCATGATGCATGATGTGCATGCCTGTCGTCTCCCCATTCGACTCTTGCTCTTTGAGAACAAGTTAGGAGTGATGCGCGCAGGGGTCCAGAGTGGAATGCGGAGTCCGTGTCCGCAAAAACGGGGGGGATGGCGCAGGCCGGCTGATGCCTTTCAGGCCGGTTCGCTCACAGCATCCTGGAGATCAAGGTCGCCGATCTTGCGGTAGAGCGTCGAGCGGCCGATGCGCAGCCGGCGTGCCACCTCGCTCATCCGGCCACGGTAGCGGTTGAGCGCGAAGCGGATCACTTCCGCCTCGATGTCTTCCAGCGGCCTGACGTGGCCTGAGGGGTCGACGACCGTCAGATGGCCCTCGCCGGGCTTGAGGGTGGCGGGCTGCCGCCACAGGCCGAGCGCACTGCCGTTGGCGGCCTCGCGCGGGGCGGGGGCCTGGCCGCGCTGTGCCTGGGCCAGCAGCTGGGGGAAGTCACGCAGGGTCAGCGTGTCGCCGTCGCACAGCACGACGGCGCGGAAGATGGCATTCTGCAGCTGGCGGACATTGCCCGGCCAATCGAAGCCGGACAGCAGTTCCACGGCCTCGTGCGACAGCTGGCGCACCGGCGTCGCTTCCGACTGGGCGATGCGTTCGATGAAATGGCGGGCCAGCGGCGCGATGTCGTCGCGGCGTTCCCGCAGCGCCGGAATGCGGATCTGCACCACGTTGAGACGATAGTAGAGATCCTCGCGGAAGCGCCCGGCATCGACCTCCGATTGCAGGTCACGGTTGGTGGCCGAGAGCACGCGGACATCGATCTTCTGGCGGGTGCGCCCGCCGACGGGGTCGATTTCCCCTTCCTGAAGCACGCGCAGCAGCTTGACCTGGGTGTCGAGCGGCAGCTCGCCGATCTCGTCGAGGAAGATGGTGCCGCCGTCGGCTTCGGCGAACTTGCCGACGTGACGGTCGATGGCGCCAGTGAAGGCGCCCTTTTCGTGGCCGAACAGGATGCTTTCCGCCAGGTTTGGCGGCAGCGCGCCGCAGTTGACGACGATGAACGGCTTGCCGGCGCGCGGGCTGGCGGAATGGATCGACTGGGCGATCAGCTCCTTGCCGACGCCGCTCTCGCCCTCGATCAGCACCGAGACCGCTGCATGGGCGGTGCGGCGCGCGATGTCGATGGCGGCGCGGAACGACGGCGCCGCGCCCACCAGTTGCTCGAAGCTGAGCTGCTTGGAGAGCTTTTCGGTGAGCGGCCGCAGCTCGCCGTCGGCGATCGCCTCGTTGAGCGCGGCTTCCAGCGCGGTGCGCAGCCGCTCGCCGCTGGCCGGCTTGGCGATGAAATCGGTGGCGCCGGCGCGCATCGACTGCACGGCGTTGGAGACGCTGGTGTGGGCGGTGAGCACGATGATCGGCAGGCGCGGCCGCTGCGGCCGCACCGCATTGAGCACGTCGAGGCCGCTGACCTTGGGCATCGACAGATCGAGAATGACGGCACCGATCTGTGCGCCCTCGGGCGACAGCAGCAGGTCGATGGCCGCCTGACCGTCGCCGAGGCTGCGGCTGGCGTAGCCCTCGCGCCGGATGGCGGCCTCCAGCAGGTTGCGCTGGGTGGCTTCATCGTCGACGATCAACACGCTCTTTTGCGGCGGCGCCATGCTCGGTGTCCTCATGCCGGTTTCTGTCCCAGTACGGCACAAATCCTTGAAGGAAGCCTTAATCGCGTCCCGAATCGGGAAAGTCCGGGGTTGGGGGCTGGCACCGGGCGTGTGTCGTGCCTACCTTCCGGGCATCGGTGGCCGATGGAGTTGAGGCGTGCATGACCCTTCGTGACGACGACCGGCTGGGCGGCAGGCTCGCCCGCTACGCCAAGGTGACCGGCGCGGTGGGCGGCCTGGCGGCGCAGTTCGCCGCCAACCGGCTGCTCGGGACACCGCTGGACGAGGCCCGGCACGCCGAAGCCCTCAAGGCAGCACTCGGCGGGCTGAAAGGCCCGGTGATGAAAGTGGCGCAGATTCTCGCGACCATCCCGGAGGCGCTGCCGGCCGACTATGCCCGCGAACTCGCTCAATTGCAGGCCAACGCGCCGTCGATGGGCTGGCCGTTCGTCAAGCGCCGCCTGCGCGCCGAGCTGGGGGAGGACTGGCGGGACCGCTTCGCCAGCTTCGAGGAGACGGCGGCCGCCGCCGCCTCGCTCGGCCAGGTGCATCGGGCGACCGGGCTGGATGGCCAGCCCTTGGCGGTGAAGCTGCAATATCCCGACATGGCATCCGCCGTGGAGGCGGACCTTCGCCAGCTCGACGTCATCCTGGGGCTTTACCGGGCCTATGATCGCGCCATCGACCCGTCGGCGATTCGCGAGGAACTGGCGGACCGGCTGCGCGAGGAACTGGATTACGCGCTGGAGGCCCGGCACATGGCGCTCTACCGGCACATGCTGGCCGACGAGCCGATGGTGCAAGTGCCAGCCGTGGTCGAGGCGCTGTCGACCCGCCGGCTGCTCACCATGAGCTGGCTGGAGGGCCGGCCGCTGCTCAGCTTCAAGGACGCGCCGCAGGATGTGCGCGACCAGCTGGCGATCAACCTGTTCCGCGCCTGGTATGTGCCATTCCACCGCTATGGCGTCATCCATGGCGACCCGCACCTGGGCAATTATGCCGCCCGCGACGATCTGGGCATCAACCTGCTGGATTTCGGCTGCGTGCGGGTGTTCCCGCCGCGCTTCGTCGGCGGCGTCATCGACCTTTATCGCGCCCTGCGTGACGGCGATTTCGATCTCGCCGTCCATGCCTATGAAAGCTGGGGTTTCGCCAACCTCAGCCGCGAGCTGGTGGAGACGCTCAACATCTGGGCGGGCTTCCTCTACGGGCCGCTGATGGAGGATGCGCCACGTCTCATCAACGCGGCGGAGAAGCCCGGCGACTATGGCCGCGAGCAGGCGGCCCGCGTCCATGCCCGGCTGCGCGAGCTGGGGCCGGTGACGCCGCCGCGCGAGTTCGTGTTCATGGATCGCGCCGCCATCGGGCTGGGCGGGGTGTTCCTGCATCTGGGCGCCCGGGTGAACTGGTACCGGCTGTTCCAGGACGTCATCGACGGCTTTGACGTCGCCGCGCTGGCCGACCGCCAGACCGCTGCGCTGACGGCGGCGGGGCTAACGAAATGACCAGCCTGTAAAATTTTATTACTGCGCAATTTGTGAAGTTGCGCAGAAAGTTTCGCTGTGGTTGACCATTTTACAGGGCTCGCGCCTTGGCATTCGCCCGGCCTTTGCTATGGTGCGCGGCCAACAAAATAGTGAGTGGAGCAGGTATGGCCATGGCTGATAGCGAGTTCGACATGCGGGATCACCGGCGGACCTACGAAGGGTTCATCGGTTTGACCAAGTTCAGCATCATCGCGATCGTGATCTTGCTGGTCTTGATGGCCGCTTTCCTCGTCTAGCACGAACCAACAGGGGGACGCATGAAGATCGGGGTGCTGAAAGAAACGCGCACCGCCGAACGGCGGGTCGCGGCCACGCCTGAGACGGTCAAGAAGTTCATTGGCCTCGGGTTCGAGGTGGCGGTGGAAGCAGGCGCCGGGGCTGCCTGCAACATCAGTGACGCGGCCTATGCCGCTGCTGGCGCGACGGTCGCCGACAAGGCGGCGGTGCTGGCGGGTGTCGGCATCGTATTGAAAATCCAGGGGCCGGACGCCGACGCGCTGGCGGGCTTCCCGCGCGGCGCCGTGCTGGCGGCCAGCCTGAACCCGTATCAGAACCGGGAGCTGATGCAGGCCTATGCCGAGGCGGGGCTGACCGCCATGGCGATGGAGTTCATGCCGCGCATCACCCGCGCGCAGTCGATGGATATCCTGTCCTCGCAGTCCAACCTCGCCGGCTACAAGGCGGTGCTGGACGCCTGCGAGCACTATGGTCGCGCGCTGCCGATGATGATGACCGCCGCTGGCACCATTCCGGCCGCCAAGGTGTTCGTCATGGGGGTCGGCGTTGCCGGGTTGCAGGCGATCGCCACCGCCAAGCGGCTGGGCGCCATCGTGTCAGCGACCGACGTACGGCTGGCGACCAAGGAGCAGGTGGAGAGTCTGGGCGGCAAGTTCATCTTCGTCGATGACGAGGAAGCCCGTCAGGCCGAGACCGCCGGCGGCTACGCGAAGGAAATGTCCGACGCCTACAAGGTCAAGCAGGCGGCGCTGATCGCCGAGACCATCAAGAAGCAGGATATCGTCATCACCACCGCGCTGATTCCGGGTCGTCCGGCGCCGCGTCTGGTGTCGGCGGAGATGGTGGAAAGCATGGCGCCGGGCGCGGTGATCGTCGACCTGGCGGCCGAGCAGGGTGGCAATTGCGAACTGACACGGGCCGGCGAGGTGGTGACCACCGACAATGGCGTGACCATCGTCGGCCATCGCAATGTGCCGAGCCGGCTGGCGAGCGATGCCTCGGCGCTGTTCGCGCGCAACCTGTTCAATTTCCTGTCGGCCTTCCACGACAAGGAAGCCAGGTCGATCGCCTGGGACTGGGACGACGAGATCCTCAAGGCCGTTGTCGTCACCAGGGACGGCGCGGTCGTCCATCCGGCGCTGCAGGGTTAAGGGGGCGGACATGGATTTCATTTCCCAGCTGTCGATCTTCGTGCTGGCGATCTTCGTCGGCTACTACGTCGTGTGGTCGGTAACGCCGGCCCTGCATACGCCGCTGATGGCGGTGACCAACGCCATTTCCTCGGTGATCGTCGTCGGCGCGCTGATCGCCGCCGCACCCACCGACTGGTCGAGTGCCAAGATTCTCGGCCTGGTGGCGGTCGCCTTCGCCGCGGTCAACATCTTCGGCGGTTTCGCCGTCACCCAGCGGATGCTGGGCATGTACAAGAAAAAAGAGAAGAAGTGAGGGGGCACCAATGGAAGCGGACGTCATGACTCACGCGACCGCCGCGCCCGGCTGGGTGCCGCTCGCCTATCTCGCCGCCGGCGTGCTGTTCATCCTGGCGCTGCGCGGGCTGTCCAGCCCGGCGACCAGTCGCCAGGGCAACATGTTCGGCATGATCGGCATGCTGATCGCGGTGGTGACCACGCTGGTCACCCACCAACTCGCCAGCCTGCCGGAAATCGCCGGCGCGCTGCTGATCGGCGGCGGCATCGGCTATGTCATCGCCCAGCGCATTGCCATGACGGCGATGCCGCAGCTGGTCGCCGCCTTCCACAGCCTCGTCGGCATGGCGGCGGTGCTGGTGGCGGCGGCGGCCTACTTGAACCCGGACGTCTTCGGCATCGGCACGGCGGACAACATCCACCTGGTCAGCCGGGTCGAGATGAGCCTCGGCATCGCCATCGGCGCCATCACTTTCTCGGGCTCGGTGATCGCGTTCGCCAAGCTCAACGGCAACATGTCGGGCGCGCCGATCATGCTGCCGGGCCGGCATGTCATCAACCTCGGCACTCTCGCCGTCATCATCGGCCTGATCGCCTATTTCGTCACCGACCAGAGCCCGTGGGTGTTCTGGGCGATCACCGGCCTGTCGTTCCTGATCGGCTTCCTGCTGATCATCCCGATCGGCGGCGCCGACATGCCGGTGGTGGTGTCGATGCTGAACAGCTATTCCGGCTGGGCGGCGGCGGCGATGGGCTTCACGCTGCACAACACGGCGATGATCATCACCGGCGCGCTGGTGGGTTCCTCGGGCGCCATCCTCAGCTACATCATGTGCAAGGCGATGAACCGCTCGTTCATCTCGGTCATCGCCGGCGGCTTCGGTGCCGATGCCGGCGCGGCGGCGGGGCCGGGCGGCCCCAAGGTCGACCGGCCGTACAAGAAGGGCTCGGCCGACGATGCCGCCTTCATCATGAAGAACGCCGAGAAGGTGATCATCGTGCCGGGCTACGGCATGGCGGTCTCCCAGGCCCAGCACGTGCTGCGCGAGATGACCGACACGCTGAAGAAGGAAGGCGTGTCGGTGAAGTTCGCCATCCACCCCGTCGCGGGGCGTATGCCGGGCCACATGAACGTGCTGCTGGCGGAAGCCAACGTGCCCTACGACGACGTGTTCGAGCTGGAGGACATCAACACCGAGTTCGGCCAGGCCGACGTCGCCTTCGTCATCGGCGCCAACGACGTCACCAACCCGGCGGCCAAGACCGACCGTTCGAGCCCGATCTTCGGCATGCCGATCCTTGACGTCGAAAAGGCCAAGACGGTGCTGTTCATCAAGCGCTCGATGGGCGGCGCGGGCTATGCCGGCGTCGAGAACGAGCTGTTCTTCCGCGACAACACGATGATGCTGCTCGGCGACGCCAAGAAGGTCACCGAGGAGATCGTGAAGGCACTGGCCCACTAAGACGCCCGGCCACGGATGGCCGACCACACGACGGAAACGGAAAAATGGCCGGGGCGACCCGGCCATTTTTTTGCGCCGGCGATTGTCAGCGGGCGCCGGAGAGGTCGATTTCCGGCTGGATGATGTCCAGCGCCTTGGCCGCCAGCACCGCCTGGGTGCGGTTGACCACGTGCAGCTTGCGGAACACCGCGGTCACGTGCGCCTTCACGGTGGCTTCCGAGATGTTCATTTCATAGGCGATCTGCTTGTTGAGCAGGCCCTCGCTCAGGCCCATCAGTACCCGCATCTGTGCCGGCGTCAGGGTGGCGAGCCGCTGCACCGCCTCACTGTTGCCATTGAGCGGGGCGCCTTCCGCCTGGTTGCCGTCAGGCCAGCTTGGCTGGCCGGCCATGGCGGCGGCCATGGCTTCACGAATGGTGGCAAGCGGCGCTGATTTGGGGATGAAGCCATGGGCGCCGAAGGCGCGCGCACGGGCAGTGACCGAGGGGTCGTCGCTGGCCGAGACCACCACCACCGGCAGTTCCGGCCGGAGTTGCCGGATCGACAGCAGGCCGGCGAAGCCTCGGCTGTCGGGCATCATCAGATCGAGGAAAACGGTACCGGGGTGCTGGCTGCCTATCGCTTCCAGCGTTTCCTTCAGTGTGGTGGTGCGGACGATGCGGGCGTCGGGCCGGACCCGCTGCACGGCCATCTCCAGCGCCTCGCAGAACAGCGGATGATCATCCGCGATAATCACGGTCGGCGCCATTCTTCACCTCCCCCGGCTTTTTCTCGTGTGCACGCCACGCCTGACCTGTTGTCGCGCCGATCCGCGGATGTCGTGAGTTGTCCCGATGAACAATAGTCCAAACCTGACCCTCTGGAAAGTCGAGTGAATTTAACTGTCAACTCGGCGGAAGGTCTGCCTCCTACGACCTTTGGCTGACAGACCATCCGCTAGATGGCCCATCGGCCTCCTTTTTCGGAATGCTCACCCATCCGTCAATAAAGAAAGCGGCGGACTGGGGAGGTCTGACATGATGATGCGATGCGAACATCGGTCATGGTTGCGTGCGTTGTTGGTGACGTCGACGGTCATGAGCGGCATCGGCGCGGCATCGCCGGCCCTTGCCGCCGGGGAGCCGCTGGAAAAGCGGGTCGAGCGGCTGGAAGGCCTGCTGGAGCAGATTCTCCAGCGTCTTGAAGCCCAGGACGGCAAGATCAATACGCAGGACCGGCAGATTCTTGAACAGGCCCGGACAGTGGTCAGCCAGCGCCAGGAGCTGGAGCAGAAGGTCGCCGCCACCGACGCCAAGGCAGAGGAGGTGCGCAAGGCCTCCGCTTCCGGCGACGGCTTCCGGGTCGGCAAGACCCGCTTCAAGATTGGCGGCTACCTCAAGGCCGACTTCAACGCCACCCGTTACTCCGATGGCGATACCGAGCCGGAAGTGGTGGGTGACGATTTCTATCTGCCGCAACAGATTCCGGTGGAGGCGGCGGCCTCGAAGAGTGACGGTTTCGACACCAACGCCAGTGCCCGCGAAACCCGGCTGTGGGTGAGCGGCGAGACCGATGTCGATGGTCACAAGCTGTCCGGTCGTCTGGAGTTTGATTTTCAGGTGGTGGGCACCAACGCCACCGAGCGGGCGACCAACAATTATTCGCCGATGCTGCGCCATGCCTTCATCCAGTGGGACAATCTGCTGGTCGGCCAGACCTGGTCGACGTTCCAGAACGCCGAGGTACTGCCCGACGGCATCGACTATGTGGGCCCGACCGAGGGCACGGTGTTCGTCCGCCAGCCGCAGATCCGCTACACCATGGGTGACGTCCAGATCGCCATCGAGAATCCCGAGACGGTGGTCACCCAGGCCAGCGGCGCGGCCGTGTCGAGCAACGACGGTGCGCTGCCCGACATCGTGGTGCGCTACGTGCGCAAGGCCGACTTCGGCCAGTTCACGCTGGCTGGCCTGGTGCGGCAGCTCGACTGCAAGAACTGTGTCGACACCATCGACGACAGCGCCATGGGCTATGGTCTGAGCGCCGCCGGCCTGATCAAGGTCGGCGCCAGCGACGACATCCGCTTCATGGCCAACGCCGGCCGCGGCATCGGCCGCTACATCGGCATCAACATCGTCAACGATGTCGCCATCCGCGCCGACGGCAGCCTGAAGCCCATCGACGTCTACAGCGGCTTTGTTGCCTATCGCCACGTCTGGGCGCCGGGCCTGCGCTCCACCCTCACCGGCGCCTTCTTCAAGGCGGACAATCCGGTGGCGTTGACCGGCGGCAACGTCACTGACCGCGTGTGGTCGGCGCAGGTCAACCTGCTGTGGTCGCCGGTGCCGCAACTGACGTTCGGGGCGGAATATATCTACGCCGAGCGTCAGATCGAAAGCGGCTGGGATGGTACCATGAGCCGGTTCCAGGTCTCGACCAAATACGCCTTCTGATCGCGCGCGCCGCCATTGGCTGGCGGCTCATCCCGGGTGGCTCCTCCCTCGTCCCCTGCCCTGCGGCAGGAGAGGGGGAGGACGCGCCAGCGTCGCCGCGCCATACCTCCAGTCCTGGCTGCCGTGCCTGCCGTTATTGCGCAGGTGCAGTATTATGTTGTACTGCGCCGCAGCGCGAGCGGCTTTTAAGAATAGAGGTAATAAAAATTTCTTTTCCATTAATTCACGCATGGGGGGGAATCTCTAATTTGACTTAAAGCAGGGAAAAATTCTGAATATTGAGTAATTAATTATCTAATTATATTAAGTATTACAAATTGAGTTTGACGATATATGATTAATGGCATACCATTGCACAACCCTGAAGGATTGGTTTGTCAATATTGGTGATTTTCACTGTGATTCACTATGCTTGCGAGATTTGATCCCGCCAGCACCGCCTGGTTCCTCGATGTCGATGGTACATTGGTCGATCTGGCGCCCACGCCGGACGGCGTCACCGTTCCGGCGACGCTCCCCTCCCTGCTCGAACGGCTCTCGACGGTCACCAGTGGTGCGCTGGCGCTGGTCTCCGGCCGCGCCCTTGCCGACCTTGAGGCGCTGTTGCCGGGGGTTGGCGTGACCATGGCCGGTGACCATGGCGCCGTCGTCCGCTTTGCCGATGGCGGCAAACGCTGGTTGAGCCGGCGCCGACCGCTGCCGCGCCCCCTGGTGCGGGAGATACAAAATGATCTTGGCCAGCTGCCGGGGGTCCTGGTGGAGGACAAGCAGACCTGCCTGACGGTGCATTACCGTCAGGCGCCGGGCAGCCGGGACCGGCTGCGGCGGGTGCTGGAGGCCATGGCCGCCCGCTGCGGTACCCATGAGCTGACGACGGCCCACATGGCCTTCGAGTTGCGGCCGCGTGGCGGCGGCAAGGGCGTGGCGGTGGCCCGGTTGATGCAGACCCCGCCCTTCCGGGATCGGCGGCCCGTGTTCATCGGCGACGACGTGACCGACGAGGACGGCATTCGCGCGGCACTGCTGTTCGGCGGCGTCGGCTTGCGGGTGGCGCAGGATTTCGCGGGCGAGCCGGCGGCGGTGCGTCGTTGGCTCGCGGCGCAGGCAGAGGCCGGGATTGTGACCACGGAGGGCCAGATCGTATGATGACAAGCAACAACGATGATCGTCTTGTCATCGTCTCCAACCGGGTGCCGACGCTGGGTCGTCGTGGGGTTGCCGCCGCCGGCGGGCTGGCCGTGGCGATCAAGGACGCGCTGGTCCCCGGCCGGACGTTGTGGTTCGGCTGGAGCGGCCGCTATGGCCCCGAGGCTGGCCACGTCCGCCACGCCCGGGCGGAGGGCATCGACCTGGTCACGCTCGACCTCACCGAGGCCGCCTATCGTGCCTACTATGTGGCGTTTGCAAACCGGACCTTGTGGCCGTTGCTGCATTACCGGCAAGGCCTGTTGACCTACGACCGGCAGGATTTCGCCACCTATCTGGCAGTCAATGGCAGCTTCGCGGAGCATCTGATGCCGCAGTTGCGCGCTGGCGACCGGGTGTGGGTGCACGACTATCACCTGATGCCGATGGGCCAACGGCTGCGCCAGCGTGGCTTTGAGGGTCCGATCGGCTTCTTCCTGCACATCCCGTTCGTGCCGCCAGCGATGTTCTCGGCACTGCCGGCGGCGCCGACCCTGCTGCGGGCGATGATGGCCTATGACCATGTCGGCTTCCAGACCGAGGAGGATCGCCAGCATTTCCTTGACTGCCTGCGCGACATCCTGGGCGCCCGCATCACGGCCGACGGCTGTGCCCTGCTGGACGGCCGGATGACCCGCACCAGTGCCATTCCGGCAGGCATCGACCCGGACGAGTTCCAGCAGCTGGCCGAGCAGGCCGACGGTCTCGTCGAGGTGCCGCGACTGCGCGACAGCATCGGCGACAAGGCGCTGATCGTCGGCGTTGACCGGCTCGACTATTCCAAGGGCCTGCCGCACCGCTTCCGGGGCTTTGGCCGGATGCTGGAGTCGCACCCGGAACATCGTGGCCGGGTCAGCTTCCTGCAGGTGGCGCCGCGTTCGCGCGATGACGTGGCCGAGTATCGAGACCTCAAGCGCGAGCTGGACCGGCTGGCGGGCCAGATCAACGGTCAGTACGCGGATCTCGACTGGGTGCCGCTGCGCTATCTGACCCGGCCTGTACCCCGTCCCGTGCTGGCCGGAGTCTATCGCACCGCCCGCGTCGGGTTGGTGACGCCATTGCGGGACGGCATGAACCTCGTCGCCAAGGAATTTGTCGCCGCCCAGGATCCGGCTGACCCCGGCGTGCTGATCCTGTCCCGTTTCGCCGGCGCCGCCGGTGCGCTGGGCGACGCGCTGCTGATCAACCCGCACGACCCCGACGAGATCGCCGAGGCGCTGGACGTGGCGTTGACCATGCCGCTGGCCGAACGCCAGGCGCGCAACCGGAGCCTGCGCGAAGCGGTCTGGGCCGGTACGGCCAGTGCCTGGAGCCAGGCCGCGCTGGCGGCCCTGACAGTGCGGCCGGCGGCCGACGCTCTTGTGGCCTGAGCGCGGTCGGTCGATCGCTCGGACGTCGGCGGTGGCGGCAAGGGAGGTTTGCCATGGCGCTGGGTTTGAACGGCGCGCTGGGGCGTGTTGGGGCCATCATCTGGCCCATCGCGGCGCTGCTGGCGTCGACCGCCCTGATGGTTACAGGCAATGGCATGCAGATGCTGGTGCTGCCCCTGCGTGCCCAGGCCGAGCATTTTCCGCCACTGATGATCGGGCTCCTGGGCACCGGCTATTTTCTGGGCTTCACCGTCGGCTGTCTGGCGGGTCCCCGGCTGATCGCGGCGGTCGGCCATATCCGCACCTATGCGGCGCTGGTGTCGCTGACCGTGGTGGTGGTGCTGGCGCTGTCGCTGCTGGTCACGCCCGTAACCTGGGTGGCGGGTCGTTTCGTTACCGGACTGTGCGTTGCCGGGCTGTCGCTGGTGCTCGAAAGCTGGCTGCACGACCAGGCCACGCCCGCTACCCGTGGGGTCGTGATGTCGAGCTACGTCGCGATCAACCTCACAGTCATCACCGTTGGTCAGCTGCTGGCCGCCCGTTTCGATCCGGCGGGCTTTACCCTGTTCGCGCTGATGGCGATCCTGCTGTCGCTGGCGGCGCTGCCGGTGACGCTGACCCGGGCCACCCAGCCGGCGCCGCTGCTGGCGGTACGCTTGCGGCCGCGCTTCCTTTATGCGTTGTCGCCGGCCGGGTTCGTATCGATCTTCGGCATCGGTCTGGCCAATGGCGCTTTCTGGGGGCTGGCGCCGGTGGTTGTGCAGACCGCTTCCGGCTCGATGACCTTCGTCGCCTCCTTCATGAGTGCCGCCGTGCTGGGCGGCGCGCTGGTGCAGGCGCCGCTCGGTCAGCTCTCAGACCGTCTCGACCGCCGGCGCATTGCCCAGATGCTGTCGCTGCTGTCGGCCGCGCTGGCACTGCTGGTGGCGCTGGTGCTGGGGCTGGGTCAGTCGGGCGCCGGCGCACTGCTGCTGGCGATGCTGTTCGGCGCGGTGACCCTGCCGGGTTATGCGGTGATCGCCGCTCATGTGTTCGATCTGGCGTCGCGCGACGACATGGTGGAGGTCTCGGCCGGACTGCTGCTGACCAATGCGCTGGGGGCGGCGGCGGGACCGCTGCTCGCATCGGCGCTGATGACGGCAATGGGCAACCTGTGGGGCTTCGCATTGTTCACGGCCGTGGCCCAGCTGGCAGTGTTCACCTATTTGCGCCACCGGCTGGCCATCACCCCGTCGCCGGCGCCGGCCGACAAGGCGCAGTTCGATTTCTCGGCGACCGCGCCGGTGCTGTCGGGTCCGGTGGACGAGGCGCGCGGTGAAGCCGGGGAGGCGCCGGGGGATCCCGGTCAGGCGGACTCGCCGGCCGCCTAGCCGCGCCAGGCCGCCTAGCCGCGCCAGGCCGCCTAGCCGCGCCAGGCCGGCGGGTTGTGGGGCCGGCGGGTTGTGGGGATGGCGTGGGCGCCCAAAAAAAACGGGTCGCATGTGCGACCCGCTTAAAGGCGTCATTCAGGGTGGTGCGATCTCTCAGGAAGCTGATGCGAATGAAATCGACCGAGGCCATTTCTACGCCTTAGATGGTTAACAAAGCGTCAACGCTGTTTGCTAACCATGAGGCGGGTTCGAACGCAGGCTGGCAGCCGGGCGGCATGAGGGGGTTCAGGCCGCGCGGGGTCGAATGCCACGGGCGCGTGCCCGCTGCTCACCGCGGCGGATTTCCTTATTCAGATCAGCGACATAGTGGTTGAAGTCGACCTGAATGGTATGGCGCGGGCTCTGGTAGAAATGCCCCAGATGCTGGCGCTCGTCGCGGGCGATGATCCGGCGCATTTCGGCGCTGTCGGGCAGCGCGTAGCGGCCGGCGAGGCAGGCGGCGACCAGTTTCGACTGCTGCTCCGGGAAGTTGACCAGGGTCGGCAGCGGCTGGGCCAGCCCCATGTAGAACAGGTTGTCGACCCCCGGCAGCACCATGCGCTTGAACAGCGGCAGGCGGTTGTCGGCGTCGGGGCTGAAGTCCGGCTGGTCGAAGAACGGGAAGCTGATCCTGTAGCCGGTGGCGTAGATGATGACGTCGACGGCTTCAGCGCTGCCGTCGGTGAAATGGACGGTGTTGCCCTCGAAGCGGGCGATGCCAGGCCGGACGGCGATGTCGCCGCAGCCGACCCGGGTCAGGAACTCGCCGGACACCGAGGGGTGGGCCTCGAACAGCTTGTGGTCCGGCTTGGGCAGGCCGTAGTCCTCCATCCGGCCGACGGCGCGGCCCACCACCTGACGGGCAAGCCAGCGGCCGATCGGCAGTGGTACCCAGGCCGGCAGGGCGGATTTGTCGGCGGGCTTGCCGTTGAGATATTTGGGCAGCACATGGACGCCGCGCCGGGTGGACAGGAACAGCCGGCGGGCGATCGGCCGCTGCGACAGCTCGGAGGCGATGTCCATCGCCGAGTTGCCGGCACCGACCACCAGGATCGCCTTGCCGCGCATGTCGTGGGGCTCGAACGGCGTACGATAGTCATGCGCATGCATCTGCAGGCCATCGAAGTGACCGGGGTAGGGGTCGGGCCAGCGCGGATCCCAGTGGTGGCCGTTGGCGACGATCAGCGCGTCATAGTCGCGGGTTTCCCCGGTCGAGAGGCTGACGCGCCAGCGGCCGTCCGCCTCGCGGTGGGCGCGCGTCACCTCGGTGTTGTAGGTGATGGTGTCGCCCAGCCCGAAGTGGTCACGGTACTGCCGCAGATAGGCGAGAATCTGGCTGTGATGCGGGAAGTCGGGGAAGTCCGCCGGCACCGGCAAGTCCTCGAACGCCAGCCGCCACTTCGAGGTGTCGATGTGCAGGCTGTCGTAGCAGGCCGAGCGGCCGTTGGGGTTCTTGTAGTACCAGGTGCCGCCGATGTCGTTTGACATCTCGAAGCAGTCGTAGGGCAGGCCCCAGTCCTTCAGGCGCTTGGCGGTGGTGAGGCCGGCGGCGCCGGCGCCGATGATGCAGCTTCTGGGATGGTGCTCAGCCGCCATTGCCCGTTCCTTCCCCTTCGGCGCGATTTTGCGCGCTACTCAGTTTTGCCCAGAGTAGCGTGACGGCGTGGCAGGACAAGGGTGGGGGGACAGGAAGCGTGACGCGCGGGCCTCAGACGCCCCAGTCGGGCGCCGGAATCGCGCGATAGGCCTTGCGCAGCGCGCTCGACCAGCGCTGGCGGATCATCTTGAAATAGGGGTCGTCCTCGCCGATGCGCCGCTGCATGGCCACCTGGAAGCTGTCTTTCTTGTAGACCAGCAGGTCGACCGGCAGGCCGACCGTCAGATTGGAGCGCAGGGTGGAGTCCATCGACACCAGACATAGCTTGATGCCGTCGGTCAGCGCGGTCTGGTGGGTGGCGGCGCGGTCCAGAATCGGCTTGCCATACTTGTTCTCGCCGATCTGCAGGAACGGCGTGTCGGCGGTGGCCTGGATGAAGTTGCCCGCCGAATAGATGTGGAACAGCCGCATGGTGCGGCCCTTGAGCTGGCCGCCAAGGATGATCGACACGTCGAAGCGCACGTTTTGCGCCTGCATCGCCTCGCCGTCGGTCTTGTAGATCTTGCGGATGGTGTCGCCCACCAGCTGGGCGGCGCGGAACATCGACGGCACGGTGTAGATGGTCTCGATGTGGCCGGTCTCGGGATCCTCGACGCCCTCGGTGATCATGTTGACCACCGCCTGCGAGATGGCGAGGTTGCCGGCGGTCATGGCGACGATCACTCGCTCGCCCGGCTTCTCGAACACATGCATCTTGGAGAAGGTGGCGATGTTGTCGACGCCCGCGTTGGTGCGGGTGTCGGCCAGCATCACCAGGCCGTCTTCCAGATAGAGTCCAACACAATAGGTCATGGCCGTGCCCCCGCTCCAGTCGCGCATCAACGCTTGTTCCCTCAAGCGCTCAGGAAATCAACAATCGCCTGCCTGAATTCCGCCCGGGTGACGGCGCTCATATGGTCGCCGGGGATTGCCTTGTAGCGCGCGTTGGGGAGCAGTCGGGCCAGCTCTTCCGCCGAGCCGTTGTCGTGGTCGTCCTGGCCGGCGAGCACCAGTGTCGGGGTGGCGATGGCGCGCAGCATTTCCGACGTCGTCTCGACGTAGGAGCCCATGATGTGCATGGCGGCGTCCGGATCGGTGCCGGTGGAGGCCAGGAAGCGCGCCACCCGGCCCTTGTCGGACAGTGGCTTGGCGGTGGCCCGTTCCGCGATGGCGCTGACGAACCAGGCGGCGCGGGCCTGGCCGGCGATGATCCCGGTCGCGCCCATGCCGCCGAGGATCATCCGGCGCGGGGCCAGATCATGGGCGACCACGGCGCGCACCACCGTGCGGGCGCCCAGCGAGTAGCCCACCAGGTCGTAGTCGGTCAGCTCGAAATGGCGCACAATGGCCGCGAGGTCCAGTGCCAGGACGTCCGGCGGATAGGCAGTGGCAATGGTGGGGGCGTCGGAGTCGCCGTGGCCGCGCAGGTCGGGCAGCAGGGTGCGGAAGCCGGCTTCATTCAGCGCGCGGGCGGTGCCGAACGCCTCCCAGTTGACCCGGGCGGTCGACAAGAATCCATGGACCAGGATGACCGGGCGGCCCGCGCCCTCATCCCGCACTGCCAGTTCAACGCCATCAAAACTCCGTACACGCACGCTCGATACTTCCCGTCACTGTTATCGTTATGTTCGCGCAACCCTGATCGGGTGATCACTGCTGCTGTTGCTGTTGCGCCTGAATGCCGGCGGCGATCTGCACTGCGACCGACAACCGTTCCGATGCGCCACCCCGACGGATGCCCCGCACCGGTGCGGCATCATCATAGCAGCGTCCGGTCGCCACGCGAACATAGGCCTCGGTGGGGCACAGCCCGTTGGCGGGATCAAAGCCGACCCAACCGAGGTCGGCGACATGCACTTCGGTCCAGGCGTGGTTGGCTGGCGCCACGTCGTCATCGCTGGTCCACAGATAGCCGGAGACGTAGCGCGCAGGGTAGCCCAGATGCTGGGCCGCGGCGATCATCACATGGCTGTGGTCGGCCGGCACGCCGCGCCCGGCGGTCAAAGCCGCAGCGGCGGTCGGCTGCGCGTCGGCGCTGTCGGGCGCGCGGGCGATGCGCTCGCCGATGGCTCGCATCAACCGGTGCAGGCGGTCGAGATCATTGGCGCGCCCGGCGGCGGCCCAGTCGGCCAGGTCGGCGATGGCGGCATCGGTCTGGGTGGCGTTGGTCGGCTGCGTGAAGGCCAGCGGCGGCAGCGGCTCGGGTGCGCCGCGCACGACGCCGAAGGTATCGCGGGTCTCGACGTCGCCCTCGACGCTGATCTCCACCGTGTCGGTTTCCCGGGTGATGGTCTGGGTCAGCACGACGTTGCCGAAACCGTCAGCGGTGGCGGGCAGGGCGCGACCGTCGGTGCCGGTCACCTGCCAGCGATGGATGGCCAGTCCATCGTGGGGACGCGGCGTCAGCCGGATCGCCTGGATCAGGTAGGCGAACGGTTCCGCGTAGGTATAGACGGTCGTGTGACGGACTTTCAGTCGCATGACATGTTCCAAGCTGGCACATCATGCCAGATACTGTTTGCCGACCTCCTGGCCCAGCACAATCGTACTGTCGATGAACTCGGTTAGGAATTCGTGCAGGCCTTCCTGAAAAATGTCGTCAATGCGGGCATAACGCAGCTTGGCATACATCTGGCCAGCCAGCCGCTGCGCCTCCGTTGGCCGGCCATGCCCCTGCCCGATGAGATCGAGATTGGCGGTGATCTGCTCGAAGCAGAACAGCAGGGAACGCGGCAGTTCGGGGCGCAGGATCAGCAGCTCGGCCACCTGCCAGGGGTGCATCCGGCCGGGATAGACCCAGCGATAGGCGCGCAGCGCCGAGACGGCGCGCAGGATGGAGGCCCACTGGTAGTAATCGATGACGCCGCCGACCTTGGCTTCCTGGGGCAGCAGCACATGATATTTGACGTCAAGAATGCGCGCGGTGTTGTCGGCCCGCTCGATGAAGGTGCCAAGCCGTGTGAAGTAGAAGGCGTCGTTGCGCAGCATGGAGTTGGCGTAGGCGCCGTTGAACAGGCCGGCGCGCTCCTTGGTCCATTCCAGGAAGCGGGTGAGGTTCTCGGCCCGCAGCAGCGCCTCGACGTCGAACTCGCGCACCTCCAGCCAGGTGGTGTTGATGGCATCCCACATGTCGGCGGTCAGCGCCGTGCGCACCGAGCGGGAGTTGCGCCGGGCGGTCTCGAAGCAGGACAGGATGGAGGAGTTGTTGTCGGGGTCGCGCACCAGATAGTCGATGGCGGCCTCCGGTGTCACCTCCTCGCCATGCCTGGCGACGAAGCCTTCCTCGCAGCCGGCGGCGACGATCGCCGAATGCCATTCGTTGGCGTCGCCGTTGCTGGCGGTGGTGCCGGTGAGCCGCTGGGCGACCTGGATCAGGCGGGCGACATATTCGGCACGCTCCATGTAGCGGGCGAGCCAGAACAGGTTCTCGGCGGTGCGGGCGAGCATCAGTCCATCTCCTCCAGCACCCAGGTATCCTTGGTGCCGCCACCCTGACTGGAGTTGACCACCAGCGAACCTTCCTTCAGCGCCACCCGGGTCAGACCGCCGGGCACCAGCCGCACCTCCTGTCCCACCAGCACGAACGGCCGCAGGTCGACATGCCGGGGCGCGACGCCGGCGTCGACGAAGGTCGGCACGGTGGACAGTGCCAGGGTCGGCTGGGCGATGTAGTCGGCCGGCCGGGCCTTGATCCTGGCGGCGAAGGCTTCCCGCTCGGCGGTGCTGGCATGGGGGCCGACCAGCATGCCGTAGCCGCCCGACCCGTGCACCACCTTGACCACCAGTTCGGCCAGATGCTCGATCACGTATTTCAGGTCGTCCGGCTTGGCGCATTCCCAGGTCGGGACGTTCCGCAGGATCGGCTCCTCGCCGAGGTAGAAGCGGATCATCTCCGGCACATGGCAGTAGACCGCCTTGTCGTCGGCGATGCCCGCACCCGGCGCGTTGGCCAACGTCAGGTTGCCGGCACGGTAGGCGTGCATCAGGCCGGGTACGCCCAGCATCGAGTCGGGCCGGAACACCAGGGGGTCGAGATAGTCATCGTCAATGCGCCGGTAGAGCACGTCGAGCCGGGTCAGTCCGCGCGTGGTGCGCATGTAGCAGACATTGTCCTCCACCACGAGGTCGGCGGCTTCCACCAGCTCGATGCCCATCTCGTCGGCGAGGAAGCTGTGCTCGTAATAGGCGCTGTTGTAGATGCCCGGCGTCAGCAGCGCGATGCGGGGTTCACCCCGGCACCGGGGCGGCGCCACCGAGCGCAGCGTCTCGAACAGTTCCTCGGGGTAATGGGCGACCGGCGCCACGTGGGCGCGCCGGAACAGGTCCGGGAACAGCCGCATCATCACTTCCCGGTTCTCCAGCATGTAGGAGACGCCGGAGGGTGTGCGGCAGTTGTCCTCCAGCACGTAGAAGTCGTTGGGGCCGGTGCGCACCATGTCGATGCCCGCGACATGGGTATAGACGCCCTGCGGTGGCTGGAAGCCCATCATTTCGGGACGGAACTGCGGGTTGGTGAGGATCAGCCGCTCCGGCACGCGCCCGGCGCGCAGGATTTCCTGGCCGTTGTAGATATCGCCGATGAAGGCGTTGAGCGCCTTCACCCGCTGTTCAAGGCCCCGGCGCAGGGACGCCCACTCGGTGGCGTCCAGCACGCGGGGGATCATGTCGAAGGGAATCAGGCGTTCGGGGTCGCCGCCCTCGGTATAGACCGCGAAAGTGATGCCGATTCGGCGGAACAGCGCGTCGGCTTCGCGGCGCTTGAGTTCCAGCAGGTCCGGTGGCGTGTCGTCCAGCCAGGCCTGGACCACTTCGTACTGCGACCGAAGCTGGCCGTCAGTGCCCCCCATCTCGTCGTAAGCGCCCGCCATAGCCCTCCCGATGCGTCTCGTGTTGCGGTGCAGCATTGGCAGAGTGAAGCGATGTCACGCGCCCGTCAAGCAGCCTTCTGTCGCAATTCGGTTGGGCGACGACCTGCATTCGGCTTATCTGGTGTGGATTGTTCAGATGAGAGTCGCACGGGAGGAGATTACCATGCTGCACGCCCCTCGTTTCGTCATCGCCGCAGTGCTCGTCCTGTCTGCCCCCGCCGCTGTTGTCGCGGGCACGGCCGAGCACCATCACGCCGAGGCCGCTCGGGCATCGGCGCTGCTGCACGATGCCGCCGGCAATCTTGTCGGCATGCTGACCTTGCACGGGGCGACGGACGGGCATCTGATGGTGAGGGGCGACCTGAGCGGACTGACGCCGGGTGAACATGGCTTCCACATTCACGAGAAAGGTGTTTGCGAAGCGCCGTTCACGTCAGCCGGCGGTCACTTCAACCCTGCCGGCAGACAGCACGGTCGCGACAACCCGCAGGGTCGTCACGCCGGTGACCTGTCCAACATCGCGGTTGGCCCGGATGGCACGGCGAAGGTCCACCAGATGCTGCAGGGCGTGAGCATTGCCGGCGAGGGCGGGCTGCCGGCCGTGCTCGACGCCGATGGCGCGGCGTTCATCGTGCATGCCGATCCGGATGACAACAGGTCTGATCCCGCCGGCAATGCCGGGCCGCGGGTGGCCTGCGGGGTCATCACCCCGCGCTGAGCCGCGTTGCCCGATCAGGCTTCCGGCGCGGCCAGGTCCGGCACGTCGGACGACGGCATCGCCAGAACCTCGCTGACGGCGGCCAGCAGAGCCTGCGCACTCATTGGCTTCTTGAGGAACCGGCGGATGCCGAGCCGCCGCGCGCTTTCGGCATCAATGGAGTCGCTGTAGCCCGTGGCCAGAATGATCGGTAGCCGGGGGCGGATCGCCAGCATCGCCCGGGCCAGGTCCGCGCCCGACATTTCCGGCATGGTCTGATCGGTCAGCACTAGATCGACCGTGTCGGCGGCGATGTCGAAGGTCGCCAGTGCATCGCGGGCGTTGCTGAAGACCACCACCTGATAGCCGCTGCCCTCCAGCAACTCCCGGAGGAAATTGGCGAGCGATCCCTTGTCCTCGACGATCCAGATCACCTGGCGGGTCTTGTCGGCCATCGAGAGGGAACCAGCAGCCGGGTTGTGGGCGCTTGGCGGCGGCGGCGACGCCGCCGCAGGGGCGTCCGCAGTCGCGGGCACGGCGGGCAGCAGCACGCTGAAGCACGCGCCGCCGGTGCGGCGGTTGCGTACCGATATATGACCACCGACATTGCGGACGATGCCCTGTACCACGGACAGGCCGAGGCCTGAGCCCTTGCCGACGCCTTTGGTGGTGAAGAAGGGGTCGAAGATGCGCGGCAACATCTCCTCATCGATGCCGTGACCGGTGTCCTTGACCAGCAGCTCGATGCGCTCAGGCTCTGGTGGCAGTTCGGTGGGCAGGCCATCCAGTTCGGGCGGCTGATAACGACGCGCCTCGATGATGATGCAGCCGTGTTCGCCAATGGCGTCTCGGGCATTGATGAGGAGGTTCATCAGAACCTGCTGAAGGTCGACGATATCGATCGCCACCGGGGGTAGACCGGGCTGCACCCGAGATTCCAGCGAGATGCCGGAGGGCATGGTCGGGTGCAGCATGGCGATGGTCTGGCGGATTGCCGGTTCGACGGCGAGCGGCGTGGCGATGGGGCGCACCTGGGTGCGGCTGTAGGCCAGCAGTTTCGCCACCAGGTCGCGCGCGCGTTCGCTGGCATTGCCAATCTCGCGCAGATAATGCGCCAGTTTCGATGATTTGTCGGGGACCATCCGCTCAAGCGCCAGATCGGCATAGCCCATGATGGTCGCCAGGATGTTGTTGAAGTCGTGCGCGATGCCGCCGGTCAACTGGCCCAGCGCTTCCATTTTCTGGGACTGCTGCAACTGCTGCTGCAATTGCAACCGTTCGACTTCCGCCTCGCGCAGGGCGGTGATGTCGGCAATGGCGGTGAGGCCCAGAATCGGCCGGCCTTTGTCGTCGCGCAACAACGTGGAGGTTATGAAGCCCCACACCAGTTTGCCGTCCTTGCGCCGATAGCGTTTCTCCAGCGTGAGTTCGGGTACCTCACCCCTGAGCAGCCTGTCATACATCGCGAGGTTGGAGGGGCGGTCCTCCTCGAAGGTGAATTCGCCGAACCAGCGGCCAAGCAACTCCTCTGGCCGATAGCCGAGGAAGGTGCAGAAGCGGCGGTTGACCTGGAGTATCCGTCCCGACACTGGTTCGACCTGGGTCATGCCGACGGCGGTAAGATCAAATATCTGCTGGAAGCGGCTGTTGGCCTTGGCGAGGTTCTCGCGCTCACGTTGCAGCTCGACATAGGGCGCGCGCAGGCTGAGCACGAACTCCGCACGATACAGGATGAGGTAGGCGACCACCTTGTAGCCATGACCCATCAGGTTGAAGACGTCGTTGGTCACCCGGTACTGGGTGAACAGCGCCTCGCCGAGTGCAGAGATGGCCGCGGCGGCGAACATCAGCATGTTCTCGCCTGGTTGCCGGCGATGCGCGCGCCACAGGAAGGCGAGTGCCGCGATGGTGAACAGCGCGGTGATCAGTATTTCCGCGCGGATCTTGAAGTCGGTGAGCCCTGTGCCGGGCATGTAGGTATCCGGCAGCGTCTCCGGCGCGAACAGGACGAGGCCAAAAATGGCGCCCGCGACTGACAGATAAAAGCCCAGCAGGCCGACGCGCAGCCAGGGCGTTCGCAGCGGGCCGTAGGGCAGAAAGGCGACCAGTGCCAGTGTCGCCGCGATGAAGAGGCGTGCGGGCAGCCAGAAGGCAATGCCTTTCTCGGCGCCGGCGGGCGTCACCAGATCCGGCATGCCGGGGAAGGACATGGCATGGCCAAGGTCCAACACCGCGGCGCCCAGCATGGCGCAGGCGACCATGACCATGCGGCCGGGCTGCTGGGTCGAGAGCTGGTGATAGTTCACGCCGAACACCAGCACGCCGATGACGATGGCGCAGATCTCCATCATCAGGTGCAGCATGGCGTAGCTGGACCGATCAATGAAGTGGTCGGGCAGTGGCAGGACGAACGCGGCGACGGTCATCACGGCCATGACGGCCACCAGGCCCAGCAGGCCGCGGGATGCGGAGTCCGACCACAGCGGGCTCGATTCGCGCATGGGCTGCTCGGCGGGAATCACCAGATGAATGCTCTGGTTGATGCGGTTGTCCCGGTTTTGATCATGTATGCCTGCCCTGAGCATTCGCCCGGCACGCGCCGTCATGGCTGCCGGACCTCTTCTTTAGCGTTGTCTAACATGACAGGGTGAGGGCCATCAATGCATGGCGCTTGCCGGTCGCGTTCCTGCTGCGAACAGCCTGGTTGGGAACAGCGACGCCCCGGCGCCGACTGCGGCGCGCGGGGCGTCATGGCTGCGGGCTCCGCCGCTCGTCTGCTACGAACCGCCGGGGTCATGACTGAGCGGCGCGATCCTGGTCGGAACCAGTCGCGCGCCGCCGGCAATCAGGCCGCCTTCTTGAGGTGGCGGCGACCCAGCAGTTCGGCGATCTGCACGGCGTTTAGCGCCGCGCCCTTGCGCAGGTTGTCGGACACGCACCACAGCGCCAGGCCGTTGTCGACCGTCGGGTCCTTGCGGATGCGGCTGACGAAGGTGGCGAAGTCGCCGACGCACTCGATCGGCGTGGTGTAGCCGCCGGCCTCGCGCTTATCGACCACCATCACGCCCGGCGCCTCGCGCAGGGCGGCGCGCGCCTGGGCGTCGGTGATCGGCCGTTCGAACTCGATGTTGATGGCTTCCGAGTGGCCGACGAACACCGGCACGCGCACGCAGGTGGCGGTCACCTTGATGTCGGGATCGAGGATCTTGTTGGTCTCGGCCGCCATCTTCCACTCTTCCTTGGTGTAACCGTCCTCCAGGAAGGTATCGATGTGCGGGATGACGTTGAAGGCGATCTGCTTGGAGAACTTGCGCGCCTCCCGCTGGTCGCCGACGAAGATCGCCCGGGTCTGCTCGAACAGCTCGTCCATGCCGTCCTTGCCGGCGCCCGACACCGACTGGTAGGTCGAGACGACGACGCGCTTGATGCCGGCCAGATCGTGCAGCGGCTTCAGCGCCACCACCATCTGCGCGGTCGAGCAGTTGGGGTTGGCGATGATGTTCTTCTTCTTGTAGCCGTCGATGGCGTCCGGGTTCACTTCCGGCACGATCAGCGGCACATCCGGGTCCATGCGGAAGTAAGAGGCGTTGTCGATGACGACGCAGCCCTGGGCGGCGATCTTCGGGCCCCACACCTTCGACACCTCGGAGCCGGCCGACATCAGGCAGATGTCCCAGCCGGTGAAGTCGAAGTGTTCGAGGTTCTTGCACTTCAGCGTCTTGCCGCTTTCGCCCAGCTCCACCTCGTTGCCCACCGAGCGCGACGAGGCGAGCGCCGCGATCTCATCGGCGGGGAACTGGCGCTCGGCCAGGATGTTGAGCATTTCGCGGCCCACGTTGCCGGTGGCGCCGACCACAGCGACACGATAACCCATGTTGGTCTCTCCAGAACTTCGAGTGCGGGGGCATATGATCCCCCGTTGCGTATTTGACAAGATTTCTTTTTGATCCTTGCGTTAAAACGCAAGATTATTTCAATTTATCCAGCGTGGCGATGATGGCGTCGCCCATGCCGGCGGTGCCGACCCGCGTGCAGCCTTCCGCGAACACGTCGCCGGTGCGGATGCCGGCGTCCAGCGTCGCCGAGACCGCCCGTTCCAGCAGGTCGGCGTCGTCACCGCGGTTGAAGCTGAAGCGCAGGCACATGGCCAGGCTGAGGATGGTGGCGCACGGATTGGCCAGGCCCTGGCCGGCGATGTCCGGCGCGCTGCCGTGGATCGGCTCGTACAGCGCCGCCTGTTTGCCGGTGGCGGGGTCCTTGGCGCCGAGCGACGCCGACGGCAGCATGCCGAGCGAGCCGGTCAGCATCGCCGCCTCGTCCGACAGCAGGTCGCCGAACAGGTTATCGGTGAGGATGACATCGAACTGCTTGGGGTTCTTCACCAGCTGCATGGCGCAGTTGTCGGCGAGCATGTGGTCGAGCTGGATGGCGGCATATTCCGCCGCGTGCAGCGCGCTCACTTCCTCCTTCCACAGCAGGCCGGACTCCATGACGTTGGATTTCTCCGCCGAGGTCACCTTGCCGCGCCGCTTGGCGGCCAGCTCGAAGGCGACCCGTGCCACGCGATGGATCTCGCTGGTGGTGTAGACCTGGGTGTTGACGCCGCGACGCTCGCCGTTGGCCAGGGTCTCGATGCCGCGCGGGGTGCCGAAATAGACGCCGCCGGTCAGTTCGCGCACGAACAGCAGGTCGAGGCCCTCGACGAACTGGCGCTTCAGCGACGAGGCATCCGCCAGCGCCGGGAAGCAGATCGCCGGGCGCAGGTTGGCGAACAGCTCCAGCTCCTTGCGCAGGCCGAGCAGGCCGGCCTCGGGGCGCTTGTCATAGCTCTGGCCGACCCACTTCGGGCCGCCCACCGCGCCCATCAGCACGGCGTCGGCGGCGCGGGCCCTGGCCAGCGCCGCGTCGGTCAGCGGCACGCCATGGGCGTCGATGGAGGCGCCGCCCAGCAGGTCCTCCGAGGTGGTGACGTCGAGGCCGCGGTTGGCCTGGAACCAGGCCAGCACCTTCTTGGCTTCGGCCACCACTTCAGGACCGATGCCGTCGCCGGGGAGAAGGAGGAGGGAGAAGGTCATGTGGGACATCCTGTCTGTCTTGGTGTGTGTGCCCGGCCGTCATGACCGGCGGCAGGCGCATGGAGGCCCGGAGCCGGTCCGGGCCTGGCGCCGGAAGAGTGTGTCGGGCTTCAGCCCTGGCGCTCGATGCCGGCCTTGCCCGACAGCCAGGGTTTGGTCGCCTTCTGCGTCGCCTCGTAGGCGGCGATGTTGTCGCCCATCTGCAAGGTGATGCCGATCTCATCGAGCCCGTTCATCAGGCAGTGCTTGCGGAACGGGTCGATCTCGAAGCTGAAGCGGTCCTGGAACGGCGTCGTCACCACCTGGTTTTCCAGGTCGATGGTGATTTCAGCCTCCGTTGCCACCTCCAGCAGCCGGTCGACGGCGTCCTGCGGCAGCACCACCGCCAGCAGGCCGTTCTTGAAGGCGTTGCCGGAGAAGATGTCGGAATAGGACGGCGCGATGATCGCCTTGACGCCGAGGTCGGCGAGCGCCCAGGCGGCATGCTCACGGCTGGAGCCGCAGCCGAAGTTGTCGCCGGCGATCAGGATCGGCGCGCCCTTGTACTGCGGCTGGTTGAAAATGGCTTCCGGGTTCTCCGAGCCATCGGCGTTGAAGCGGATGGTCTTGAAGGCGCCACGGCCCAGCCCCGAGCGCGAGATCGACTTCAGATACTCGGCCGGGATGATGACGTCGGTGTCGACATTGCGCTGCCCGAACGGGATGGCGGTGCCGGTGAGGGTCTTGAAAGCGTCCATGGTCTGTCTCCTCAGCCGATCAGCTGGCGCACGTCGGTCAGACGGCCGGTGACGGCCGCGGCCGCCGCCATCGCCGGCGACACCAGGTGGGTGCGCGCGCCGGGGCCCTGACGGCCGACGAAGTTGCGGTTGCTGGTGGAGGCGCAGCGTTCGCCCGAGGGCACCTTGTCCGGGTTCATGCCGAGGCAGGCCGAACAGCCCGGCTCGCGCCACTCGAAGCCGGCCTCGATGAAGATGCGGTCCAGCCCCTCGTCCTCGGCCATCAGCTTGACCAGGCCCGAGCCCGGTACCACCAGCGCCTGGCGGATGTTGCTGGCGAGCTTGCGGCCCTTCAGCACGGCGGCGGCCGCGCGCAGATCCTCGATGCGGCTGTTGGTGCACGAGCCGATGAAGATGTCCTGCACCTCCACGTCCTCCAGCCGCTGACCCGGCGTCAGGCCCATATAGGCTAGCGCCTTTTCCACCGCCGCCTGCTTCGACGGTTCGGCGAAGTCGGCCGGCGACGGCACGACGCCGGTGATCGGCGCCACGTCCTCAGGGCTGGTGCCCCAGGTGACCAGCGGCGCGATCTTGGTGGCGTCGATGAACACCGAGCGGGCGTAAGTGGCGCCGGGGTCGGAGGGCAGGGTGCGCCAGTAGGCGGCCGCCATCTCCCACTCCGCGCCCTTGGGCGCGCGCGGGCGGCCCATGAAATAGGCCAGCGTCTTGTCGTCGGGGGCGACCAGGCCGGAGCGGGCGCCGCCCTCGATCGCCATGTTGCACACCGTCATCCGGCCCTCGATGCTCATGTCGCGCATGGTCGAGCCGGTATATTCGATGACGAAGCCGGTGCCGCCGGCGGCACCGATCTCGCCGATGATGGCCAGTGCCACGTCCTTGGGCGCGACGGAGAAGCCGAGGCTGCCCTCCACCCGCACTTCCATCGGCTTCGACTGCTTGAGCAACAGCGTCTGGGTGGCGAACACATGCTCGACTTCCGAGGTGCCGATGCCGAACGCCAGCGCGCCAAAGGCGCCGTGGGTGGCGGTGTGGCTGTCGCCGCACACCACGGTGGTGCCCGGCAGGGTGAAACCCTGTTCCGGGCCGACGACGTGGACGATGCCCTGTTCCGGCGCGGTCATCTCGATGTGCTCGACACCGAACGCGGCGCAGTTGGCCTTGAGCGTCGCCACCTGGGTCGCTGACTCCGGGTCGTCGATCGGCAGCAGCTTGCCGTCCTTGATCCGGGTGGTGGTCGGCACGTTGTGATCCGGCACCGCCAGCGTCATGTCCGGCCGGCGCAGCTTGCGACCCGTGGCGCGAAGCCCCTCGAACGCCTGCGGGGTGGTGACCTCGTGGATGATGTGGCGGTCGATGTAGATCAGACAGGTGCCGTCGTCGCGGCGCTCGACCACATGGTCGTCCCAGATCTTTTCATACAGGGTACGCGGGTTGCTCATGGTCAGTCCTCGGCTGGTGTTCCGTCCCCGCCGGACGATGGCGGGGCGTCAGTACAGGCTTGGCGCGCGGGTCGCGCCGGGTCCGGTGGTCGGTGCCCGTCCGTCGAGCGGGCGGGGCGGGGGGCGATGACAGGCGGGCATGAAAAAACCGCGCCGGCGGAGAGGTCCACCGGCGCGGCTTTTGTATCCAGCCTGGGTCCGCTGAAGCGGGCTCAGCCCTCGCCGCCGCCGGTGTTCTCGCGAAGCTCCGCGATACGGGCGGATTTACCCGAACGGCTGCGAAGGTAGTAAAGTTTCGCGCGACGCACGTCGCCGCGGCGCACGACGTCGATCGACTCGACCGTCGGGCCGTACAGCGGGAAGACGCGCTCGACGCCCTCGCCGAAGGAAATCTTGCGGACGGTGAAGTTGGAGCCGATGCCCTTGTTCGAACGCGCGATGCACACGCCTTCGTAAAACTGGGTACGGCTACGCTCGCCTTCCTTCACCTTCACACCCACGCGCAGCGTGTCGCCAGCGCGGAATTCCGGAATCTTCTTCGCCTCGGTCAGCTTGGCGATCTGCTCTTGTTCGAGCTGCTGAATCAGGTTCATTGGTCCTGTCCTTCTCTTTTCATCTGCTGCTCGCCAGAGGGCGACCGTCCGGTGACCGGGTTCAGCCCTGACCGCGCGGCCAGAAAGCGTTCCCACAGGTCCGGCCGCCATAGCCGGGTTCTCTCCTCGGCCTGAGCCTGACGCCAGGCCGAGATTCGCGCATGATTTCCGGAGAGCAGCACCTCCGGGATCGTGCGCCCCTGCCACTCGCGTGGCCGGGTGTAGTGGGGGTACTCAAGCAAGCCCCCCTCGAAACTCTCGCTGTCGCCGCTGACGTCGCTGCCCATCACACCAGGCAGCAGGCGCACGCAGGCGTCCAGCACGACCATCGCCGCCAGTTCGCCGCCGGAGAGAACCACGTCTCCCACGGAGACCTGCTCGATCCGCGTGTCCCCTGGGAACACATGCTCGAACAGGCGTTCGTCGAACCCCTCGAACCGGCCGCACAGCAAAACAACGCCGTCCCCTTGAGCGAGTGCCCTGACCCGTTGCTGGGTCAATGGCCGTCCCCGAGGGGTCAGCGCGATCACTGGCGTGCCCGGTTGCTGGGCGATCGCCTCCTCGACGGCTCGCCCCACCACATCGGCGCGCAGGACCATGCCTGGGCCGCCACCGGCGGGGGTGTCATCGACGGAGCGGTGCTTATCCATTGCAAAGGCGCGAATGTCCAGCGTTTTTAGCGCCCATGTGCCGCCCTGCAGCGCTTGCCCCGCCAGGCTCATACCCAGCGGTCCCGGGAACATGTCCGGGAACAGGGTCAGCACGGTCGCCTGCCAGTTCACGCGCCCTCGCTGAGGAAATCCGGCTCCACCGTCAGGCGGCGGCCGGCGACGTCGACATCCGGTACCGCGAACGGGCGGAAGGGGACCAGCACGATCCTGCCGTCCGTCCGTTCGATTTCCAGAATGTCGCCGGCGCCATAGTTGGTCACCGCCACCACCTGGCCAGCCGGCTGGCCGTCGGGGGTCGTCACCGCCAGCCCGATCAGGTCGGCGTGATAGACCTCGCCGTCGTCCAGCGCCGGCAGGGCGGTGCGGGGCACCGCCAGTTCCAGGCCGCGCAGGGCTTCCGCCTGGGTGCGGTCGGTCACCTCGGCGAAGCGGACGATGACCCCGTTGGGCTGCACCCGCACGCCCTTGAGCGTCATCGGGCGCCCGCCCAGCCGGACCTCGCGGAACCGCTTCAGGCTGGCCGGGTCGTCGGTGAAGGGCTTGAGGCGGACCTCGCCCTGCAGCCCTTGCGGGCTGGTGACGACGCCCAGCGCGATCAGCCGGTCATTCGAGGCAGGCGTGTCCGCCGGCCCCGATGCCGAAGGCATGTCCGTCCGCCCGGACTGAGGCGTCGTGCGGACGGACATGCGCGCTTACTCGGCGGCGGCTTCAGCCGGGGCTTCCGCCGCGGCCTGGGCGGCTTCAGCGGCTTCGGCGGCCTTCTGGGCCTTTTCCTCGGCGCGCTCGCGGGCCTTCTGACCCGGCACACCCTTCTTCGGGTTGTTGCGGGCCGGACGGCTGACAATGCCGGCGGCGTCGAGGAAGCGCAGCACGCGGTCGGTCGGCTGGGCGCCCTTGGCCAGCCATTCCTTGATCTTCTCGACGTCGAGCTTCACGCGCTCCGGCGAGTCCTTGGCGACCAGCGGGTTGTAGGTGCCCACCTTCTCGATGAAGTTGCCGTCGCGCGGGGCGCGCGAGTTGGCGACGACGATGCGGTAGTAGGGCCGCTTCTTGGCGCCGCCACGGGCCAGACGAATGGATACGGACATGATGTTTCCTTTCTCTCGTGTCTTCTGTCTTCGTTTTCGACCGGACTATTTCGCGTCGCTCATTGCCGCCGGTCGAGGTCTTCGTTTTCGACCGGACAATCTCGCGTCACGCATTGTCGCCGGTCGAGGTCTTCGTTTTCGACCGGACTATTTCGCGTCGCTCATTGCCGCCGGTCGAGGTCTTCGTTTTCGACCGGGCAATCTCGCGTCGCTCATTGCCGCCGGTCGAGGTCTTCGTTTTCGACCGGACAATCTCGCGTCACGCATTGTCGCCGGTCGAGGTCTTCGTTTTCGACCGGGCAATCTCGCGTCACGCATTGTCGCCGGTCTGGGTCGTCATTTCTTGCCGAACTTGTCCCAGCCGGGGGGCAGCTTCGGCATGCCGCCACCCAGGCCCGGCATGCCGCCGGGCAGGCCGCCACCGGGAAGCCCACCGCCGGGCAGACCGCCCAGCATGCCGCCCAAGCCGCCACCCTTGCCGAGCATCGCGCCCAGCGCGCCGAGGCCGCCCATCTTTTTCAGCTTCTTCATGGCGGTGGCCATGTCCTGATGCATCTTGATGAGCTTGTTGACCTCCTGCACCGTGGTGCCGGAGCCGTTGGCGATGCGGATCTTGCGCTTGGCGTTGAGGATTTCCGGCTTGGTCCGTTCTTTCGGCGTCATCGACAGGATGATCGCCTCCAGCCGCGCCAGCGCCCGGTCGTCGACGCCGGCGGCATCGACCTGCTTCTGCATCTTGCCGAGCCCTGGCAGCAGGCCCATCACGCCCTTCAGGCCGCCGATGCGCTTCATCTGGCTGAACTGCATGCGCAGGTCGTCCATGTCGAACTTGCCGGCCGCCATCTTCTTGGCCAGCTTCTCGACCTCGTCGGCCTCGACCGCCTCGACCGCCTTCTCGACCAGGCTGACGACGTCGCCCATGCCGAGAATGCGGCCGGCGACCCGGCCGGCGTGGAATTCCTCCAGTGCGTCCAGCTTCTCGCCGACACCGACGAACTTGATCGGCTGGCCGGTGACGGCCCGCATCGACAAGGCGGCGCCGCCCCGGCCGTCGCCGTCCATGCGGGTCAGCACGACGCCGGTCAGCCCCACCTGGTCGGAGAACTGCCTGGCGACGTTGACGGCGTCCTGGCCGGTCAGGCTGTCGACCACCAGCAGGGCTTCCGCCGGCTGGGCCTCGGCCTTCACGGCGGCCAGCTCCGCCATCAGGCCAGCGTCGATGTGCAGGCGGCCGGCGGTGTCGAGCATCAGCACGTCGAAGCCTTGCAGGCGGGCGGCCTGCAGGGCGCGCTTGGCGATGTCCACCGGCATCTGGCCGGCGATGATCGGCAGGGTGGCGACCTGGGCCTGCTCGCCCAGCACCCGCAGCTGTTCCTGTGCCGCCGGGCGCTGCACGTCGAGCGAGGCCATCAGCACCTTCTTGCGCTCGCGGGTCTGCAAGCGCCGGGCGATCTTGGCGGTCGAGGTGGTCTTACCCGAGCCCTGCAGGCCGATCATCATGATGACCGCCGGCGGCGCCACCGCGAGATCAAGCTGGCCGGCAGTGTCGGCCTCGCCACCCAGCATGTCGACCAGGGCGTCGTGGACGATCTTGACCACCATCTGGCCCGGCGTCACCGACTTGATGACGTCCTGGCCGATCGCCTGGGCCGAGACCCTGGCGATGAAGTCCTTGACCACGGGGAGGGCGACGTCGGCCTCAAGCAGCGCCACGCGCACCTCGCGCATGGCCTCCGCCACGTCCGTCTCGCTCAACGCGCCACGGCGCTTGAGCTTGTCGAACACGGAGCCTAAGCGCTCGCTCAAGGACTCAAACATTGGTCGTCCGCCTAACCTTGCCGCGACAAAAACACGTATGGCACCGGTGGGCGAAACCTCGCTGACCGGTGGGCATCCGTGGACGCAATCAAATCTCGCGCTTCTGTGGAAGCCTGGGCGCTATAAGCGGACAGGCCGCGAGAGTCAAATGCGACGGAATGCGGCCGGCCGGCGCGTATGTATGATTCAGAACAAGGCGGTTGCCGCGGTCGCTGGCCATGCTTGCGGCCGAACCGTCCCCGGTCCTCGCCCTTCGACCCCCCGTCGCGGGGCCGCCGCTCCAGGAGTTTGTCACCATGACCATGATGTCCAAGGTTCGTACGGTCGCGCTGTCGCTGGGCTGCGCCTCGTTGGCGCTGGCGAGCGTCACCCCGGCGCTGGCGGCTCAGCCCGACCGGCATAAGCCGCAGAGCGGGCCACAGGGTGGACCGCAGGGGCGGCATGGCGATGGTGGCCGGCCCGCTGGTGGCCACTCGGATGGCGGGCGGCCGGATGGGGGTCCCAATGGCAGCCGCGATTACCGGCCGATCTATCGCGGGCCGGCCTATACGGTGCCAGCCGGGCGTGTGCGCCACTATCACGACGTCACCGTTATCCGGCCCCACGGCCACTGGTATTACGGCTATGGCCACTATTACAGCGACGATTCAGCGCTGGCCTGGCTCGCCTTCACCGCCATCACCCTGGTGCTGCTCGACCAGCTCAGCGAATCCCAGCAGCGCGCCCATGAGGACGCGCAGATCCGCGCCACCACGGCACCGGTGAAGGAGACGATCACCTGGGCCGATGGCGATGCCTCGGGTTCGGTGACGACGACGCGCGAGGGCCGCAGCAGCACGGGGCGCTACTGCCGCGAGTTCCGCCAGACCATCACCATCGCCGGCAAGCAGGAAGCCGCCTATGGCACCGCCTGCCAGCAGCCGGACGGCACGTGGGAGATTGTATCGACTGAAAACTGATCCCGCGCCGGTAGGTTGCATCGTTCCCTATGGTTAAAAAACCTGAGGCTGCGTCTTTACCGTATCGTGACTCTTGGGGCATATGACGACCCTGCTATGAGGTCGTGACCCCCCGAAGTCGCCGTCAGAGCGGCTGGCGGGGGCGGAGATTGCCGTTGGTTGCAAGGTGGTTGCGTCTGTCGATCCGAGCGCGATTGACTACGGTCATCGCGTTGATTCTCGTTGTCGGCTTCGTCACCACCAACCTGATCAGCTTCCGCACCTCGACCGAGGCCATCAAGTCCACGCTGCTGAAGAACGAGCTGCCGCTCACCAGCAGCAACATCTATTCGGAAATCCAGGCGGACCTGCTGCGGCCGATCCTGGTGTCGTCCCTGATGGCCAACGACACCTTTCTCAAGGACTGGCTGCTGGGTGGCGAGCGCGATGTCAGCCGGATCACCCGCTACCTTGAGCACATCCATCGCGAATATGGGGTGTTCACCAGTTTCCTGATTTCCGACAAGACCCTGTCTTATTATCACTTTTCCGGCAGATCGCGGCATGTGAAGCCTGATGACCCGGTCGACGCCTGGTTTTTCCGCGCCCGCGCGATGGAGGTTCCCTACGAGGTCAACGTCGATGTCAATCAGGAGCAGGACAAGCAGATCACCATTTTCATCAACTACCGGGTGCTCGACTATCAGGGCCGCTTCATCGGCCTGACCGGCGTTGGTCTCAACCTGAAATCGGTGGCGCGTATCATCTCGCGCTATCACGACACTTATGACCGTAACATCTATTTCGTCGATGATGCCGGCAAGGTGGTGGTGCGCTCGAACAACGCGGGTGTCCGTGAGGACAACATCCTCACCGCGCCCGGCATTTCCACTATCGCCGCCGATCTGCTGGAGCGGGAGGAAGGCTATTTCGAGTATGAACGTGATGGCGAAACCATGCTCATCACCACCCGCCACATCCCCGATCTCGGCTGGCATGTCATTGTCGAACAGAGCGAGGCGCATGCGCTGCGCGGTCTGTGGCGCGGCCTGTTCACCAACATGGCGGTCGGCTTCGTCATCATCTGCCTGACCATCGTCGTCATCTACTACGCCGTCAGCCTGTATCAGCGGCGGCTGGAGGACATGGCGGTGACCGACAAGCTCACCGGCATCGGCAACCGGCAGATGTTCGAACTGGAGCTGGATCAGGCGGTGCGGCTGCGACGCCGGCTGGGCCAGACCTTCTCGGTGGTGCTGTTCGACATCGACCACTTCAAGCAGATCAACGACAGTTTCGGCCACCTGAAGGGCGACGAGGTGATCCGCAAGGTGGCCGATGCCGCCGGCCGGGTGATCCGCCGATCGAGCGCCATCTGTCGCTGGGGTGGCGAGGAGTTCATCGTGCTGCTTCACGGCTGTGCGCTCAAGGACGCCCTGGAGGTCGCTGAGCGCATGCGGGCCACCGTGGCGGCGGAGCCACTGTTCACGCCCGACGATGCCACCCGCGTGACGATCAGTCTCGGCGTTGCCGAAGTGGTGGGCGATGAGACCGGTGAGCACGTACTGGCCCACGCCGACCATGCCCTGTATGTGGCCAAGCAGGCCGGTCGCAACCGCGTGGTGGCGCACGGGGCCTGAAAGGCGAGGACACCTTGCGACCCTGCGACAACACGGGCTCTGGTGTGGGCGGCGCTGAGGGCGCACATCAATCGCCGCCGAATGACCGGCGCCCGGGAGACGGACCATGACGGACAATCAGGCGCTGATGGCGCACGCCGAGCGGGTGCGCCGGGCCGAGGCAGAGGTCGCCATCGCGATGGGGGTGACGGAGGCCTTCATCGACAGGCTGGTGGAGAGCTTCTACGCCCGCATCCGCGACGACGCGCTGCTGGCGCCGATCTTCGGCCGGGTGATCAACGACTGGGAGCCGCATCTGGCCAAGATGAAGGATTTCTGGTCCGGCGTTGCCCTGCGCACCGGCCGCTATCATGGCCGGCCGATGCCGGCGCATGTGGCGATCGGCGGGCTGACGCCGGCGCATTTCGAGCACTGGCTGGCGCTGTTTCACGCCACCTTGCAGGATATTTCGCCCAATCCGGCGGTGACCGACTATTTCATCGACCGCGCCCAGCGCATCGCCCAGAGCCTGGCCATGGGGGTGGAGCTGCACCAGGCGCGTCAGCGGGACTTCGCCTCCGTCGCGTGACCGCCTGTTCCCCTGATGGCGCGGCGTCAGCGGAACGGCGGCTCGTCGAAGCTGCGCAGCTTGCGGGAGTGCAGGCTGGCGACTTCGCCGCGCAGCAGGTCGAGCGCCTTCAGTCCGATCATCAGATGTTCGCCGATGGCGCGTTCGTAGAAGGCATTGGCGGCGCCCGGCAGCTTGATCTCGCCGTGCAGCGGCTTGTCGGAGACGCACAGCAGCGTGCCATAGGGCACCCGCAGCCGGTAGCCCTGGGCGGCGATGGTGCCGCTTTCCATGTCGATGGCGATGGCGCGCGACAGGTTGATCAGCCGGCGTTCCTGGCTCCAGCGCAGTTCCCAGTTGCGGTCGTCGTCGGTCACCACCGTGCCGGTGCGCAGGCGGGTCTTGAGTTCGGTGCCGCGATCGCCGGTCACCTGGGCGGCGGCCTCCTGCAACGCCACCTGGATTTCCGCCAGCGCCGGGATCGGCACCGCCGGCGGCAGGGCGTCGTCGAGGATATGGTCCTGGCGCAGATAGGCGTGCGCCAGCACATAGTCGCCGATGCGCTGGCTGGCGCGCAGGCCGCCGCAATGGCCGACCATCAGCCAGCAGTGCGGCCGCAGCACCGCCAGATGGTCGGTGATGGTCTTGGCGTTGGACGGGCCGACACCGATGTTGACCAGGGTGACGCCCTGATCGTCGGCGGTGAGCAGATGATAGGCCGGCATCTGGTGGCGCCGCCAGGGTGCGGCGGCGACTCGCTCGAAGGCGTTGTCCGGCACGCAGCCGCGCTCGATGCGCACGCCGCCGGCCGCCACCAGCGCCACATAGGGGCTGTCGGCGACCAGCTGGCCGATCGCCCAGTGGATGAACTCGTCGACATAACGGTGGTAGTTGGTGAACAGGATCCACGGCTGCACCGCCCGCCAGTCGGTGCCGGTGTAGTGGACCAGCCGCTTGAGCGAATAGTCCACCCGCACGGCATCGAACAGCGCCAGCGGTCGCGGCGCGTCCGGGCCGCCGCCCATCGCCGGCTCCCACAGACCGTCGGCGATTTCGTCGCCGACCTGGGTCAGGTCGGGGGTGGGGAAGTGCTGGGCCAGTTCCGAGGGCGGAATGTCGCCCACCCCCAGTTCGTCCTGGCCTTCCAGCACATAGGGGTAGGGGATGGCCTGCCGGCCCGGCGCCACCGCCAGCGTGACGCCGTAGTCGGCCACCAGGGCTTCGAGCTGCTCGGAGAGATAGGCGCGGAAGCGCGCCGGCTGGGTGACGGTGGTGGCATAGACGCCGGGGGTCTGCACCTTGGCGAAGGCGCGATGGCTGGGCGGCGGCACGCCTTCCGGCCGGTAGGTCAGCCGCAGTTCGGGGTAACGGAACCGCGCGCGTTCACCGGGCGTCGGCGGCTCGCGCGTTTCGACGTAGCGGCCCAGTACGGCCCGTAGAGCCTCGACGGCATCGTCGTGCAGGGCCTCCAGCTGGTCCAGCACGGTGTTGACGGCGTCACGGATGGCGGCGGGCGTCTCTGACATGGCGAATGCTACCGGGGCGGGCACGCTCGTGGCAAGAGGGGGGAGTGTCGGGGGCTGTCAGGGCAGGCCGAGCCCGCCGAGGAAGGCGTCGACATCGCGGGTGTAGGCGGAGTCGGCGCCCAGCGTGCCGTTGATGTCGCCGTGGCTGAGTGCGACTGGCAGCACCCGGGCGCTGGCGCCGCGTGCGGTCATCGCCTGTGTGAACCGCCGCGCCTGGGCGCAGGAATCCGCCCGCTTCGACGAACACACCAGCAGCATCGGCGCCGGCTTGCCCGAGAGTTGATGATAGGGCGAGGCGGCGCGCCAGAAAGCTGGATCAGTGCCGAAGGCGGTGTCGTAGAGCTTGAAGTGGCGCTGCTCCATGATCGCCACCACGTCGAAGGCGGCGCTGTCCAGCGCCACGGTGCCGAGCCACGGCCGGGCGCCCGCCTTGGCGGCATAGCCGGGGTCGGCGCTGACCAGCGACACCAGGTGGGCGCCGGCGGAATGGCCCATCAGCACCATCCGGGCCGGGTCGCCGCCCCAGCCGGGGGCGGCCTGCTGGACCTGCGCCACGGCCCGGGCCACCGCGTCCGCCTGGGCCAACGGGTCGGCCTGCGGCAGCATCGGGTAGTTGATCGACACCAGAACATAGCCCTTGGGCGGCCAGTGATTCACCTTGTTGGTGACGACTCGGCTCATCGCCTTGTCGCCGTGTGCCCAGCCACCACCATGAACCATAAACAGGATGGGGGCGTTGCGCGGCGCTGGCGGCAGATAGACGTCGTAGGTCTCCGCGGCATCCTCACCGTAATGCTGGTTGGCGAGCACGCGGCTGCCCGTAGGCAGGCTGGCGGGGTCGATCTTTCGCGCCGCCTCGCCGCCGGGCGCCATTCGGGCGGCCAGCCGGTCGCGTAGCGGGCCGGCTGTTGCGGGCGGGGTGATGGCGGGTGGGATGACGGCGGTCAGGGCGAGGGTGGCTAGCAGGCTGGCGCGGGCGAGATGGCGAGCAATCGTCACGGGAGCCTCCGGTGAAAGGGTGGTCAATAGTCGCCCAAGTCTCCTGACGGGTTGATGAACGGTGTTGGCTTGCCGGCAAGAAAATCGCGATGATGCTCCAGCGCCCAGCGCACCGAGGGGAAGGCCAGCGCGTCCCACGGGATGTCCGCCCAGTCGAACAGCCGCACCTCCAGGCTTTCCGCGCCCGGCGCGATGTCGGGGGAGGCCAGTTCCGCCCGATGGATGATCTGCACCTGCGAAATGCGCGGGATGGAATAGACCGCCAGCACGCCGGTGATGCGGATGTCGGCGCAGGCTTCTTCGCGGGCCTCGCGCCGGGCGCCTTCCTCCGCGGTCTCGTGCAGTTCCATGAAGCCGGCGGGCAGCGTCCAGTAGCCGTGGCGCGGTTCGATGGCGCGCCGGCACAGCAGGATGCGCGGGCCCTGGGTGACCACGGCACCCACCACCACCTTGGGGTTTTCATAGTCGATGAAACCACAGGAGTCGCAGACGCGGCGCTCAAGGCTGTCGCCGTCGGGGACGCGGCGGGTGAAGCGGTGGTGCTCGGGCAGGGAGGTGTTCATGAGCGGAATGGTAGCGGCGCCACCGGCGGAGGCAAGGTCCGCCCGTTCGTTCGGCCTGACGCGGAAACGGCTGCCGGTCGGGTGACCGGCAGCCGCGCTGGACGCCTGCGCCAGCCCGACGGGCCGGCTGGCGGGAGCTTACGCCGAGGCCAGGTTGGCGTTGGCGAAGTCCCAGTTGACCAGATGGTCGAGGTAGGCCTGCACGAAATCCGGCCGGCGGTTCTGGTAGTCGAGGTAGTAGGCATGTTCCCACACGTCGACGGTCAGCAGCGCGGTCTGGCCATGCACCAGCGGCAGGTCGGCATTGCCGGTCTTGGTGACCTTCAGCTTGCCGTTCTCCAGCACCAGCCAGGCCCAGCCCGAGCCGAACTGGGTGGTGGCGGCGGCCTTGAACTGCTCGACGAAGGCATCATAGCCGCCGAGGTCGGCGTCGATCTTGGCGGCGATGGCGCCGGTCGGCTTGCCGCCGCCACCCGGCTTCATGCTGTTCCAGAAGAAGGTGTGGTTCCACACCTGCGCGGCGTTGTTGAACACGCCGGCCATCGCCGGATCCTTGGCGGCTTCCTTGATCACCGTTTCGAGATCGGCCTCGGCCAGTGGCTTGCCGGCCAGCAGGTTGTTGAGGTTCACCACATAGGCGTTGTGGTGCTTGGCATGGTGGAAGCTGAAGGTGTTGGCCGACATGTGCGGCTCAAGCGCCGTCGGCGCGTAGGGCAGTTCAGGCAGGGTGAATGCCATGGGTGAAACCTCCTCGTTTGACTGTCCCCCGCTAGATAGCGGACGGGGCGGCGAATGACAGGGCGTTCTTAATGGAAATTCCCGATCAGGCGCAATCGATCGCTGGTCGGCGCGGGTAATCGCATGCCTGCTCAGTCCAGCAGCCGGTGTTTTTTCAGCGCATGGCGCAACTGGTCGTAGCTGAGGTTGAGCGCGGCGGCAGCCTCGCGCTGGTTGAAGCGTGCCCGTGCCAGGGCTGCTGACAGGATGCTGGCCTCGTAGGCCGCCACCGCCTTGCGAAAGTCCGGGACCGGAGGACTGGCAGGAGCGCCGGCCAGGGAGGCGAGGGGAGGCGTCGAGTCGTCTGTGACGGGCCGGGGCACAGCCGTCGGGGATGATGGGCTGGCGGGGCGGAACGGCGACTCGAAGGGATCGAAGACGATGTGCGCCACCGGGTTTTCCGCGTCGCCCCAGCGGTAAACCGCGCGCTCCACCACGTTCTTCAGTTCGCGCACGTTGCCGGGCCAGCTCTGCTGGTTCAGGGCGGTGGCGGCCTCGGCCGTGAAGCCGGGGAAGCCGTCCCAGCCCAGCTCCAGCGCCATGCGCCGGCCGAAGAAATCGGCCAGCAACGGGATGTCGTCGGCGCGCGCCCGCAGCGGTGGCAGGGTCAGGACGTCGAACGACAGCCGGTCGAGCAGATCGGCGCGGAAGCGGCCGCGCTCCACCAGTCCCGGCAGATCCTCGTTGGTGGCGCCGATCACCCGTACGTCGACCTCGATGGTCTTGTTGGCGCCCAGTCGCTGCAGCTGGCCGTATTCGATCACCCGCAGCAGTTTCTCCTGGGCCTGGGCCGACAGGGTGGCGATCTCGTCAAGAAACAGGGTGCCGCCGTCGGCTTCCTCGAACCGGCCGGCGCGAGCGCGGGTGGCGCCGGTGAAGGCGCCCGGCTCATAACCGAACAGCTCGGCGTCGATCAGATTCTCCGGCAGGGCGGCGCAGTTGAGCTGGATGAACGGCTCCTCCCAGCGCGGCGACAGTCGGTGCAGGCGCTCGCCGATCAGCTCCTTGCCAGTGCCGCGCTCGCCGATCACCAGCACCGGCCGGTTGAGGGCCGCGATGCGGGAGGCATGCTCCAGCACGTCGAGGAAGGGGCCGCTCTGGCCGATGAGGCGCTGAATGTCCGGTGCCATTGCCAAAGATTAGCAAATAACGCTAAATATTGGCAAATCTATTTTTCGTCGCCTGCAAGGTCGTCTTCATATTATGCATGAAAAACAATGCGTTGAAGCGCCGTCGCGAGTTGGCACGGTTCCTGCTGTTACCCTTGGCATCAGCGGCACGGATGCCGCATCACAATTTCGATGAGGGGACGACCAATGACCACCACCAGCCTGATCGGGTCCATCAAGCAGACCCTGTTGTGCGGCCTCGCGGCGCTGATCGCCGGCGGTCTCGCGCTCACCATCGCCGCCGGTCCGGCCGCGGCCAATGGCGCCGCCAATCCGGTGCCGGCTCCGGCGCATGGTCGCATCCTGTTCGCGCTGTAAGGCGCGGGCGTCCGCTTTTCCGTCATGGCGGGTCCGCCCGCTCAGAAATCAACCAGTAGGAGCTTGTCCATGGGTATCTTTTCCCGCCTCGGCGACATCATCTCGGCCAACGTCAGCGACCTGCTCGACAAGGCCGAGGATCCGGCCAAGATGATCCGCATGATCATCCTGGAGATGGAGGAAACGCTGGTGGAGGTGCGCGCCTCCGCCGCCCGTGCCATCGCCGACCAGAAGGAGGCCCGGCGTACGCTGCAGCGGCTTGATGCCGCCCAGTCATCGTGGGCCGAAAAAGCCGAACTGGCGCTGTCGAAGGGGCGGGAGGATCTCGCCAAGGCCGCACTGGTCGAAAAGCAGAAGCTGGGCCAGATGGCCGACCAGATCCTCCATGATATGAGCGTGCTGGATGAAGCACTGGCCAAGCATGAGGAGGATATCCAGAAGCTTGAGGCCAAGCTGCGCGAGGCGCGGACGCGCCAGACCAGCATCCTCAACCGGCTGGAGACACTGGAAAACCGGTCGCGGATGCGCCGGATGATGTCGAGCCCGAAGATCGACGAGGCCTTCCAGCGGTTCGCGCTGATGGAACGGCGGGTCGATCTGGCGGAAGGTCGTGTTGAGTCCTATGATCTCGGCAAGACCAAGACGCTGGAGGAAGAGTTCGCCGAGCTGAAGGCCAGTGATGCCGTCGAGGCGGAGCTGGCGGCGCTCAAAGCCAAGGTCGGCGGCGACAGCAAGTAACGGGGATACGACATGGACGAACTCATGCCGGTGCTGATCGTCGGCATCCTGTTCATCGGTCTGCCAGGGATGATTTTCCACTACGTCACCCAGTGGAAGCGGATGCGCACCATTTCCGGCGACGATGAACAGTTGCTCGACGATCTCCATGAAACGGCCCGCCGGCTCGATGCCAGGCTCCATTCCATCGAACGCATTCTCGATGCCGAAAACCCTCAGTGGCGGCGCGAGAACTGAGACAAGGGATCACCACGATGATCAGCAGGACCAAATTTTATCTCGACAAGCGCAATGGCAAGCTGATGGGCGTGTGCGCCGGGTTCGCCGACTACTTTGGCATCGACGTGATGTGGGTGCGGGTGGCGGTGGTGCTGCTCACGCTGTTCGCCGGCGGCTGGCCGATCCTGATCTACCCGATCATTGGCATTGTCGCGGATGCCAAGCCACGCGAGCTCTATGACATTCCCGCCGACGAGCAGGCCTTCTGGCGTCGTGTGCGGACCTCGCCATCGGTGACGATCCGCGACACGCGTGGCAGCTTCCGCGACATTGATCGTCGCCTGCGCGATGTCGAGGCCTACATGACGTCGTCGAACCGCAGCCTGTCGGCCGAGATCGACCGGCTGCGCTGAGCGCGGCCGGGTCGACGGGGCGGGGTTGAAGCCAGGAGGGGTGAGGCAATGCCACCGTGGATCTGGTTTTTCGTGGTTGTCGTCGCCGTGCCCGTGGTGTTCGGGGTGCTGGCCGACGTTGCCCGCCGCTGGTTCAAGCTGCGCGAGCGCCAGCTGGACATTCTGGCGCAACAGACCAGCGAGCAGGCGGCGCGCAACAGCGCCACCGTGGAGCGGCTGGAGCAGCGGGTGCGGGTGCTGGAGCGCATCCTCACCGATCGCTCCGCCGATCTCGCTCATGAGATTGAGCGGCTTCGTAACGAGCCGCTGAACTGAAATTGACCAGGGGGTTGGGCCCTGACCAATAGCGGCGGGCCGCATGAGGGGAACATTCATGAATCCGTTCGAGATGGTGCTTGGCATCGTCCTCATCGTAACCATTGGCACTGTGCTCAAGGCACGCTTCCGGCATCGGGAGAGCGGGGACGGCGATGCTGCCGAGGCCGAAATGGCGGCCCTCAGGCACCGGGTTGACCAGTTGCATGAGCGTGTCCAGGTGCTGGAGAAACTGGCCATTGATCCAGCCAGGCGCCTGGCCGACGAGATTGACAGTCTGCGTGGATAATCCTCCCCCGCACCAGTACCGGTGACGGGGTTGAGGGTCTGGCGGACGACGGGTGAGGCACCCGTCGTGCCGGATTAATCGGAGCGGGAACAATGGCGAATTCCATCGCATGGATGAGTGTTGCCTTCAGTCTGGGGGTGCTGTCGATCGGCGCCGGGCTGTGGGTGTGGACGATCCGCCGGCTGATGGGTCTGCGGCATCGGGAACTGGACATACAGGCAGCGGCGCTCGCCTGCTCCACCAGCGAGTTCACCGCCCTGCGCGAGCGGGTGCGGACGCTGGAGGCGATCGCCGACGGTGTGCACTGAAGCTCGTGCCGGGTAGGCGTCCTCAGGGTGCGGCCCGGTAGATCGATCAACTCCCTGTGCAATAACGTCGCACAGGCTCTCGCTGACGGGATCCAGACATGATTTGTTGCGCTGCAAGGGCTGGCGTCGGAGCCGTGTCGCGCTAAGGTGCCGCCCACATGAGGGATGGTGCGACAATGATGTCTGGCAAGGGCTTGGGTCGGTGGCTGGTCTTGGCAGGTGTGCTGGCGCTGGTCGCGTTCGCCGCCTGGCGGCTGCTGGGCCCCCCGGTCGTGACGGTGGCGACGCCGCAGCGCGGCCCGGCGATCCAGGCGGTCTACGCCACCGGCACGGTTGAGCCCAGCGTCGAGGTCAGGATCGCGCCGCGCGTCGCCGGACGGCTGGTCGAGCTGCGCACCGACGAGGGGCGCCGGGTCAAGGCCGGCGAAGTCATGGCGCGGCTGGAGGACAATGATCTGGCTTCGTCGATGGCGCAGCTGGAGGCGCGCGCCACCTATGCCCGGCAGCAGCACGAGCGCATCGCCCGGCTGTTCCAGCAGGGCTGGTCCACCCGCGCGGCGCTGGATTCGGCGCGTGCCGAGCGTGATGCCGCCCGTGCCGCCGTCGAGCAGGCGCGTGCCCAGCGCGGCTACATGTGGCTGAGGGCGCCGGCCGACGGCCTGGTGATCCGCCGCGACGGCGAGGTGGGCGATTATGTGCCGGTCAACCAGCCGATCTTCTACATGGCCTGCTGCGCGCCGCTGCGCATCGCGGCCGAGGTGGACGAGGAGGATATCCCGCTGATCCGGGTCGGCCAGAAGGTGCTGATCCGCGCGGATGCCTTCCCCGACGCGGTTTACGACGGGATGGTGAAGGAAGTGACGCCGCGCGGCGACTCCACCGCCCGCAGCTACCGGGTGCGGATCACCTTTGGTGCCGACGTGCCGCTGCAGATCGGCATGACCGCCGAGACCAACATCATTGTCGCCGAGCGGGCCAACGCGCTGCTGGTGCCGGCCTCGGCGGTTGCCGACAGTGCGTTGTGGCTGGTGCGGGATGGCAGGCTGACACGCCGGACGGTGACGCTGGGCGCGCGCGGCGACGACAGCGTCGAGGTGCTTGAAGGCCTGAAAGGGGACGAGACCCTGGTGCTGACGCCGGCCGATACCTTGCGGGAAGGTCAGCGGGTGCGGGTCGAGACCGCATTGAAGAACGGGGCCGAAACCAACGCCAGGGCGGGCTGAGGCGTCCGGTCATGGTTTCCGTCCACACCCAGATCGCGCTCAGCCATCTCACCAGCCGCACCCGGCAGACGCTGGTGTCGCTGATGGGCATCGTGCTGGGGGTGGCGTTCTTTCTCGCCGTGTCGTCGCTGATGCGGGGGTCGGAGCAGGATTTTCTCGACCGGCTGGTCAACAACCAGCCGCACGTCACGGTGTCGGACGAGTTCCGCCAGGCGCCGGTGCAGCCGGCGGAACGGCGGTTCCCCGGTGGCGCGGTGGAAATCCGCAGCGTCAAGCCCAAGACCGAGGTGCGCGGCATCCGCCAGTACAAGTCGAAGCTGTCCCAGGTGGACAGCATCGCTGGTATCCAGGTGGCGCCGGTGCTGGCCGGCCAGGCGATCATCACCTTCGCTGGCCGCGATGTCGGCGTCACCCTCTCCGGTGTGGTGCCGGCGCGCATGAAGGGCGTCAGCTCGATCGAGAAGGACATCACCAAGGGGTCCCTCGACGATCTCGACGCCAACCCCAATGGCGTCATCATCGGCGAGGGTCTGGCGGAGCGCTACCGTATCTCGATGGGCGACAACCTGCTGTTGGCCTCGCCCAAGGGGCAGGTGCGCACGCTCAAGGTGGTCGGCATGTTCCGTACCGGCAACCAGGCCTACGATGAATCCCAGACGTTCGCGGCGCTCAAGCGGGTGCAGGCGCTGATGGACAGGCCCAATATCGCCAACAGCTTCATCCTGCGCGCCGACGACCCCTATCGGGCGCGTGCCATCGCCGCCGAGATCGAGCGGCGCATCGGCTACAAGGCGGTATCCTGGCAGGAGGCGAGCGAGGACATCATGAGCCTGCTGCTGGTGCGCAACATCATCATGTACAGCGTCGTTCTGGCGATCCTGGTGGTGGCGTCCTTCGGCATCTACAACGTCATCTCGACGGTGGTGCTGGAAAAGACCCGCGACATCGCCATCCTGAAATCGATGGGCTTCCACGCCCGCGACATCCGCCGCATCTTCGTCATCGAGGGCGCCGTCGTTGGCGCCATCGGCAGTTTGCTGGGCGTGCTGCTCGGCATGTTCATCATGTGGGTGCTGGTGCAGATTCCCATCAAGCCGCCGGGTGTCGCCGAGGTTGTCAAGCTGCCGCTGTACTGGGGTGTTGACCAGTTCGTGCTGGCCATCGCCTTTGCCATGGGCTCGGCGGTCGGCGCCGCCTGGCTGCCCGCCCGCAAGGGTGGCCGGGTGCAGCCGGTCGATATTCTGCGGGGAGCCGCTTGATGGCCGACGCGACCCCCGTTCTGCGCACCCGGGGGATGACGCGCGTGCTGCCCGGCGAGGTGCCGGTGACGCTGGTGGAAGACATCAGCCTCAGCATCCGACAGGGCGAGTTTGCCGTGATCATGGGACCATCCGGCTCCGGCAAGTCGTCGCTGCTGTATCTCCTCGGCTTGCTTGATCGGCCGACCAGTGGCCAGCTGTGGCTCGATGGTGAGGACACCAGCGGCTTCGACGAGGACCGGCTGGCCAGTATCCGTCTGGAAAAGCTGGGTTTCGTCTTTCAGTTCCATTTTCTGCTGGCGGAATTCTCGGCGATGGACAACGTGATGCTGCCGATGCGCAAGCTCGGCCGGCTGACGGAAGCCCAGCAGCGCGACCGCGCCCACGGCCTGCTGGCCGATCTCGGCCTCGATGGTCACCAGCACAAGCGGCCGGGGCAGATGTCGGGCGGCCAGCGCCAGCGCGTCGCCATCGCCCGCGCGCTGGCCAACGATCCGCTGGTGATTCTCGCGGATGAGCCGACCGGCGCGCTGGACACCAAATCGAGCATCGTCGTGCGGGAAATCCTGCACGATCTGGCCCACCGCCAGAACCGGACGATCATTGCCGTGACGCATGACCCCGACTTCGCCTCCGCCGCCGACCGGCAGATTCACATCGTCGATGGTCGCCTGACGGATAACGACGCCTGGCGGGCGGAGCATTGACGCGGGCGCGGCCCATGGTCCAAGGAAGGGCCATGACCGCGCACCCGACCTTCGCCGACCTCCGCGCCGACTTCGAACTGTTCGACGACTGGGAGGACAAGTACCGCGCGCTGATCGACCTCGGCCGCCATCTGGAGCCGATGCCGGACGCGCTGAAGACGCCTGCCACCAAGGTGCGCGGCTGTTCCAGCCAGGTCTGGCTCTATGCCGAACGGCGCGCCGACGGCCGCCTGCACTTCCTTGGCGACAGCGACGCGCATATCGTGCGCGGGTTGGTGGCGCTGCTGTTCCTACTGGTCCAGGACCGGACGCCGGCGGAAATCCTCGCGGTGAATGCCCGGCAGGAACTGGAGACGCTGGGGCTGGCCGGGCACCTGTCGCCCACCCGCACCAACGGCCTCTACTCGATGGTCGCCCGCATCCGGGCGCTGGCCGAGGAGGCGGTCACCGCATGATCAAGCCCGCCGACCTCAGTGTCGAGTTTCTCGTCAACATCATCCCCTACAACCAGGCGCTCGGCATTCGCTATGTCGCCCACGGTGACGGCTGGGCCTCGCTGGTGTTGCCGTATCACGCTGATCTGGTTGGATATTCCGATACTGGCGTACTGGCCGGCGGCACCATCTTCACGCTCATGGACGTCAGCGCCGGCATGGCGGTGATGACCGCGCGCGGCGGCTGGGTGCCAATGGCGACGCTGGACCTGCGGCTCGACTATCTGCGACCCTCAACGCCCGAGCAGGACGTGATTTCCCGGGTCGAGTGCTACAAGCTGACCCGCCGTGTCGCCTTCGTGCGGGGGATGGCCTACAATGACGACCCCGAGCATCCGGTAGCGCACGTTTCCGGCACTTTCATGATGTCAGATTGAGCCCGACATGCCGCTTCGCCAACTCATCACCGACATCGTCAGCCAGCCGTTCGCTGAGGGCGACGTGGTGCAGTCGCCGTTCGCCCGGCGGTTCGGCTTCCGCTACCGCGTGGTCCATGGCGATCTGATGCTGATCCTGCCCTATCGTGACGAACTGATCGGCAGTCCGATTCCCGCCCGCCTGCATGGTGGCGTCATCGGTGGGTTGCTGGAGTATGCCGGGCTTTTCTGCGTGATGCAGAAGCTGAGCCAGGCCGGCGAACTGCCATCCGGCCTGCCGAAGCCGATCGGCATCACGGTGGATTTCCTGCGTGAGGGCAAGCCTCACGACATTTTCGCCGCCGCCGAGGTGACGCGGCTGGGTCGTCGGGTCGCCAATGTGCGCGCCGAAGCCTGGCAGAGCGACCGCGAGCGGCCGATCGCCACCGCCGTGCTCAATGTCGTGGTGGACGTCGCCTGACGCCCGTCTGGCGGTGTAACGGCGGCTGGCCTTGTCCGCCAGCGCGGGATTTGACTCGTGCGCCCCGCATCGCCATCTTGTGGCCATGGCATCCGAGTTGACCTTTCGTCGCTTCCGCCTCCATGCGGGTCAATTCCTCGCGGGCGTCTAGCCCCGGGTCTCCTCGTGGTGTGCCCTGAGGAGTTCCGGGGCGCCCTCATTTCATGACTTCAATGACGCGGCCTTGCTGCCGCGCGCTACTGTCCGTTGAACCATGCTTGCCTGTTCCGACCGCCGCTTGCCGCCACGGGACGGGCTGGAGACCAGTTTGTGACCATGATGACCAGCAACACTTCACGCCCCCCTGTCTACATGATCGACAGCGAAGCCGACGCGCTGGCGGCCCTCGCGCTCGGCGCGGAGGCGCGGCTGCCCCAGGTTGCCGCGCTGCTGCTGGAGGAAATTGATCGCGCCGAGTTGCGGCGGGCGGACGAGATGCCGGCCGACGTGGTGACGATGATGTCGACCGTGGAGTTCACCGATGAAAACTCCGGCAGCCGCCGCGCGGTGCAGCTTGTCTATCCGCAGGAGGCGGACATCGCCGCTGGACGGATCTCCATCCTGACCCCCGTCGGTGCTGGCCTGATCGGTCTGCGAGAAGGGCAGAGCATCCGCTGGCCGGACCGCGATGGCCAGGAGCATGTGCTGCGGGTTCTGCACGTGCGCCAGCCGGCGCGGTGAGTTGCGCCGGTTCCCTGGCGTTACTTTGCCGGCCGCTTGCTCAGCAGGTCATAGGCCTTCTGGATGCCGTGGAAGCGCTCGGCGGCCTGGGCGTCGTCCGGGTTGGCGTCGGGATGGTGCGTCTTGGCCAGCTTGCGATAGGCGCTCTTGATTTCGGCGGCGGTGGCGGTTGCCTCCAGCCCCAGCACGGCGAATGCCTGGCGTTCGGCGGCCGTGCCGCCGTCGTCGCCCGACCAGCCCCAGTGGGACGACTGGCGGTAGCCGCGGGCGCGGGTTTCCTCCTCGCGGGCCCGGGCCTGCGCTTCCTCGTCGGACAGGCCGGCGAAATAGTTCCAGTTCTTGTTGTACTGCGCGGCATGGTCGGCGCAGAACCACCATTTCTCGTTGGAATGCGGGGACTTGGGCGCCGGGCAGTCGCCGGGCTTGTCGCAGCCTTCATGGTCGCACAGGCGCACGCGCTCGGCCTGGCGCTCCTGGCCATAGGCGCGCCAGCGGGGAAAACCCCAGTCCATGTTGCGCGTGAATCGCGCCACCGCTGTCTCCCGTCGTGTGGAATTGTTCATCTAGGGTGGCACGCGGGGGTGAATCAAGGGTGACAGCGCACGACGATACGCCCTACCAGGGCAGCGGCGCCAGATCGGGCTCGACCCAGCCCCGCCGCGCGGCGACCGAGAACAGCGTCTCCCGGCGCCAGAAGCGCAACGGAAAGCCCCGCTCGGCCAGCGTATCGGCCACCAGCGCGTTGACGCTGGCCAGCAGCGCCTCGTCCGCCGCCCGGCCAGCGAGGTAGGCCCGGATGGCGCGGATATAAAACTGGGTCAGCGTCTCGTGATAGCCGGCGCTGTCGGTGTTCTGGCCGCCCACGGCGACGTTGAAGCGGGCGATGATGCCGGGCAGTTCGCGGGTCAGGTCGATGTCCGGCCGGTGGCGCAGCAGCCAGGCGGTGGCGGCGAAATGCGCCTCATGGGTCCAGTCCTCGCGGGTCAGGCCGTGGTCGAGCAGGCCGGTGGCCAGGCGGGCGATATCGGCCTCGCTGGCAAAGCAGCGGGGCGGGAAGGCGGGGCTTTCAGCGGGCATGGCGGTCTCGCTTTTCTCGTGTGGCGGGGGATCGCGCGCAAAAATAAGGCGGGCCGGAGTTGCCTCCGGCCCGCCTGGTCTCATCGCCTGCTGGCGCGTTACGCGGCCTTGGGCGCGGCGTTCCGGACGCCCTCGTCGACATGGTCCTCGAACTGGGCGAAGTTCTCGATGAATTGCTTCACCAGCTTCTGGGCGGTGGCGTCGTAGGCCTCCTTGCTGTCCCAGGTGTCGCGCGGGTTGAGGATGTGCGGATCGACGCCGGGGCAGGCGGCCGGCACTTCGAAGCCGAAGTTCGGGTCAACGCGGAAGGTGGCGGTGTTGAGCGAACCATCCAGCGCCGCGTTGAGCAGGGCGCGGGTGGCGGCGATCGGCATGCGGTGGCCGACGCCGTAGCCGCCGCCGGTCCAGCCGGTGTTGACCAGCCAGCACTTCACGCCACCGGCGTAGATGCGCTCCTTCAGCAGGTTGCCGTAGACGCTGGGATGACGCGGCATGAACGGCGCGCCGAAGCAGGTCGAGAAGGTGGCCTGCGGTTCCTTGACGCCGATCTCGGTGCCGGCGACGCGGGCGGTGTAGCCCGACAGGAAGTGGTACATCGCCTGCTCCGGGGTCAGCCGGGCGATCGGCGGCAGCACGCCATAGGCGTCGGCCGTCAGCATGATGATGTTCTTCGGCACCGGGCCGAGGTTGTCCTTCGACGCGTTCGGGATGAAGTCGATCGGGTAGGAGCCGCGGCTGTTCTCGGCCAGCGTGGCGTCGTCGAGGTCGATCTCGCGGGTCTGGCGGTCGATGACCACATTCTCCAGCACCGTGCCGAAACGCTTGGTGGTGGCGAAAATCTCCGGCTCGGCGGTCGGCGACAGGCGGATCATCTTGGCGTAGCAGCCACCCTCGAAGTTGAACACCGCGGTGTCGGACCAGCCATGCTCGTCGTCACCGATCAGCGTGCGCGAGGCGTCGGCCGACAGCGTCGTCTTGCCGGTGCCGGACAGGCCGAAGAACACGGCGGTGTCACCGTTGGGGCCGATGTTGGCCGAGCAGTGCATCGGCATCACGCCCTGTTCCGGCAGGCGGAAGTTGAGGATCGAGAACACCGACTTCTTCATTTCGCCGGCATAGGCGGTGCCGCCGATGAGGATCAGTTTCTTGGTGAAGTTGACCGCGATGACTGTTTCCGAGCGGCAGCCGTGACGGGCGGGGTCGGCCTTGAAGCTCGGCAGGTCGATGATGGTGAATTCCGGCACGAAACCGGCCAGCTCGTCCGCCGCCGGGCGGACCAGCAGGGTGCGGATGAACAGCGAGTGCCAGGCATATTCGTTGATGACGCGGACGTTGACCCGGTATTCCGGCTGCGAGCCGCCGTAAAGATCCTGGACGAACAGTTCCTTGCCCTTCAGCGCGGCACGGAAATCGGCCTCCAGCGCCTCGAAGTGGGCCGGGTCCATGGCCTGATTGGTCTTGCCCCACCAGATCACGTCCTGGGTGACGGCGTCCTTCACCGTGAACTTGTCGTTGGCGGAACGGCCGGTGTGCTTGCCGGTCTCGACCACCAGCGGGCCGTCCTTGGCCAGCAGGCCCTCGCCACGACGGACCGCCTCCTCGACCAGCGGCGCGGTGCCCAGGTTCCAGTATTCGGCGGCGTGTCCCGAAACGCCAAGTTTGTCGAGACCAAAAGTCGAGGGTTTCCCGCTGACGCTCACCGCATCCTCCGTGTTCAAGTGCGTAGTGCCGAAATCGCAGCCCTTCTGACGACCGGCGAACAGCAAATCAAGAACCAACAGTAGGCGGCCCGAGAATCCGGGCAAAACCACCGTAGGCGACACTGTCATTGTCCGATTTGGTACAGGATGCCGTAAACAACCATGGTTGACGATGGCTATACGACGTTGGTCGCGACTGCATCCGATTCGCTGCACTTGCGAAAAAGGTGTGGCCGCCAGTCGGACACCGGCGGCCAGCGATTATGGTTTACTTGCGGCTGTTGTAGCCCAGCATGGCCTTGACCTCAAGGAACTCCACCAGGCCGTGCTCGCCGAACTCGCGGCCGATACCCGATTGCTTGTAGCCGCCGAACGGCGCGGTGACGTCCATTGGCGCTCCGTTGATGTGGACGTTGCCGGCGCGGATCTGGCGGGCGACCTTGCGGGCACGCTCGACATTGCCGGACGATACATAGCCGGCGAGGCCATAGGGGGTATCGTTGGCAACCGCGATGGCTTCCTCCTCGCTGTCGTAGGGCAGGATGGAGAGCACCGGACCGAAGATCTCCTCGCGTGCGATGGTCATGCTGTTGGTGACGTCGGCGAAAACGGTCGGCCGGGCGAAGTAGCCGGCGTTGATGCCCTCCGGCTTGCCGATGCCGCCGGTTACCAGTCGGGCGCCCTCGTCGATGCCGACCTGGATCAGGCGCTGCACTTTCTCCCACTGGGCGAGGCTGACCAGCGGACCGTGGGTGGTGGCGGGGTCGGTCGGGTCACCGAACTTCTGGGCTTCGGCCGTCGCCTTGGCGATGGCCACCGCCTCCTCCTGCCGGCCGCGCGGCACCAGCATCCGGGTGGCGGCGGTACAGGTCTGGCCGGTGTTGATGAAGCAGGCCAGCACGCCGCCGGCGATGGCCGACGGGAAGTCGGCATCGTCAAGGATGATGTTGGGCGACTTGCCGCCCAGCTCCAGCGCCACCCGTTTGACCGTGTCGGCGCCGTTCTTGGCGACCTGGATGCCGGCGCGGGTCGAGCCTGTGAACGACATCATGTCGATGTCCGGGTGGCTCGACATGGCAGTGCCGACCGACGGGCCGTCGCCGTTGACCAGGTTGAACACGCCCTTGGGCACGCCGGCGGCGTGCATGACTTCGGCGAACAGCATGGCGTTGAGCGGCGCGATCTCGGTGGGCTTCAGCACCATGGTGCAGCCGGCGGCCAGTGCCGGCGCCACCTTGGCGACGATCTGGTTGATCGGCCAGTTCCACGGCGTGATCATGCCCACGACGCCAATGGGCTCACGGGTGATGACGGTGGTGCCGTGATCCTCGTCGAAGGCAAAGTTCTTCAGCACTTCCATGGTGGTGGCCAGGTGGGCCAGGCCCATGGCGGCCTGCGCCTTGCGGGCGAGTGTTATCGGCGCGCCCATCTCCTGGCTGATGGTGGTGGCGATATCCTCATAGCGGGCCTTGTAGGCCTCGATGATACGGCCGAGCACGGCCAGGCGCTCCTCGCGGCTGGTGGCGCTCCAGGCCGGGAAGGCGGCGCGGGCGGCGGCGACGGCGCGGTCGACATCGGCAGCCGAGCCCAGTGAAATGATCCCGATCGCCTGTTCGGTCGCCGGGTTGATGACCTCCATTGTCCGAGGTTCGACCGGATCGACCCATTCGCCATTGATGTAGAACTTGGTGGCCTGCTGCATAACGGAACATCCTTCCCCAACCGTGGTGGTATGATGCCTCACTATAGAGAGAAGCAGGGCTCGATGCCGAGCCCCATTCGTGGAGGGGGGCTGCTCACCCCCCGATGCGGCCGAGGCATGAAATGGGCCTCACATAAAGCGCAGGTCTGGATGATCCGCGCAGTTGCTAAAAAGTAATCAACAACACCGGCCGCAACGAAGCCGGCGATGCAAGTAACGTCCCCTACGGACCTTGGGAGGAAATATCGATGACATCTGTACGTTGCCATGCCCTCATGCTCGCGCTGGGTTCCACCGCGCTTTCTGCCTTCGCCATGCCGGCTCTGGGGCAGGAGGTGGAGTCCACCAGCATTCAGGCGCTGGAGGAGATCATCGTCTCCGCCCGCCGGCGCGATGAATCGATCCAGCAGACGCCGGTCGCCATTACCGCGCTGTCCACCGGCCAGCTCGAAGCCAAGGGGACGCTGAACCTCGGCGACCTCCAGGGCGCGGCGCCCAACGTGCTGATCACCAACCAGAATTCGGGTGCGGCGGCCGCCAACATCTCGATCCGTGGCCTCACCTTCGCCGACGTGGAAAAGTCTTTCGATCCCACCGTCGCCGTGGTGGTCGATGGCGTGTTCATCGGCACCAGCACTGGCCAGTTCTTCGACTTCTTCGACGTCGAGCAGCTGGAAGTCATGCGCGGTCCGCAGGGTACGCTGTTTGGCCGCAACACCATCGGCGGCGTGATCAGCATCAAGCGCACCCGTCCGACCGGCGAGCTCGGCGGCAAGCTGGAAGTGGGCTACGGCAAGTTCAACACGCTTACCAGTCGTGTGGTGCTGAACGCGCCGCTGACCGAGACGCTGTCGGCCAAGGCCTTCTATTTCCACAATGAATCGGACGGCTATTATCGTCACGGCGTCACCGGGAAGCGGGTTGGCGCCAGCAACAACGAAAACTTCGGCATCTCCTTCCTGTTTCAGCCCAGCGACAACTTCGATGCGCTGCTGACGCTGGAGAAGCAGGTGCAGGACTTTGATCCGGTCAACTCGAACATCGCCAAGACCGGCGAATTGTTCTGCCTGTTCGAGCCGGAAGAGCAGTGCAACCGCAACACCACGTCCGACCTCTACACCGTGTTCAACGATCCGGCGCATTCGAACTATGAATCGCCGGCGGTGACGCTGGAAATGAACTACGATCTGGGTGCGGTGCAGCTGACCTCGGTCACCGGTTATCGCGAGTCCGATGAATCCCAGACCCAGGACTTCGACGCCTCGACAGCGGACCTCTACTACACCAGCCGCGTCCAGGACTTCCGCCAGTTCAGCCAGGAACTGCGGGCGGCCGGCAAGCTGACCGACTCCTTCGATTATGTGGTCGGCGGCTATTTCTACGACCACAAATACGACTTCTTCCAGCAGACCCGCCTGTTCGGCGCGGAGAATCCAGACGCTGACCAGACCACGACCGGCAAGTCGCAGTCGCTGGCCTTCTTCGGCGACTTCAACTGGGTCATCACCGACCAGTGGCGCCTGTCGTTCGGCGGTCGCTGGACCCACGACGAGAAGCAGAACTACAACCGTGTCGGCCCGGACGAGTTCCCCAACGTCAAGTACACCGGCAACAAGTTCACGCCGAAAGTCGGCGTCGACTACCGCCCCAACGACGACGTGATGCTCTACGCCTCGTGGTCGCGCGGCTATCGCTCGGGCGGCTTCTCCGGCCGCGGCCAGACGCTGATCTCCTCGACGACGCCGTTCGGACCGGAAACCGTCGACTCCTACGAAGCCGGCTTCAAGACCTCGTTCTTCGATCGCAAGCTGCTGTTCAACGTGGCGGCCTTCTATTCCGACTACAAGGATCTCCAGCAGAACACGACCATTCCGGTCGATGGTGCCGTCAACAACGAGACGGTGGTGACCAATGTCGGCTCGGCGACGGTGAAGGGCATCGAGGTCGATTTCACCGCCCGCCCGGCGCGCGGCCTCACCATCTCCGGCGCGCTCGGCCTGATGAAGTCGAAGTTCAAGGACTTTCTCACCCAGGCGCCGGATTCCGAGGATAATCTGATCGACTATAATTATTCGGCGGTGGACATGATCTATTCGCCGAAGGTCACGGCGTCGCTGAACGCGGAATACAGCTACCCGACCAGCTTCGGCGAGTGGAACACCTCCGTCGGTTACCGCTATATCTCGCGCTATGACCAGCAGATCTCGATCGGTCCGGTTCAGGTGATCGACGGCGTCGTCCATGTGCTGAGCAACGATCCGCGCGTACGCTCGGACCGCCAGGGCCTGATCGATGCCAGCACCACGCTGCTGTTCGATGTCGGCAAAAACCGGGCGCGCGTCACCGTATACGGGCGCAACCTCGCCGACGATCGCGGCCCCAACGCGGCGTTCACCGTCGCCGGCCTGTGGTCGTTCGCCTCGGCACGCGAGCCGCGCACCTTCGGTGTCCAGCTCGGCTATGAGTTCTAAGCCGGCTTGACCATCCATCGCGGGGCCGTGACCATGTTGGTCGCGGCCCCTTTTTCATGCCAGGGAGAATGCGTGATGACATGCGAAGGACGGCTCGCCGGACGGCGGGCGCTGGTGACCGGCGGCGTCAGCGGCATCGGCCGGGCAACCGTGGAGCGGCTGATCGCCGAGGGTGCCGTGGTGCTGGCCACCGACCGCCATGCGGCCGATCATCCGGCGGTCGTCGATCTCACCGCCCGGTTGGGCAACATGGTCGCCTACCTGCCGCTGGACGTCACCAGCGAGGAGGCATGGGCGTCGGCACTGGGCTGGGTGGAAGCCAACTGGGGCGCGCTGCACATCCTGGTCAACAACGCCGGCGTCGGCACCACCGGGCCGCTGGCGACCTTTTCGCTGGCGGACTGGAACATGGTGATGGCGGTCAACACCACCGGCGTGTTTCTGGGCACCCGCACCTTCACCGAGTTGATGACGCGCTCGGGCGCCGACGTGGCGGGCGGGGCGTCCATCGTCAATATCTCGTCGATCTACGGTATTGTCGGCGCCATGGAGAGCGGCGCCTACAACGCCAGCAAGGGCGCCGTGCGGCTGTTCACCAAGAGTGCCGCCATCGAATTCGGCCAGACGCGCCGGCCGGTACGGGTGAACTCGGTGCATCCGGGCTTTATCCGCACGCCGATGCTGGAGACGGGCGCCGACAATTTCGCCGCCGAGGGGCGGGTGGCCAAGGCCGACGATTTCGTCGCCATTCTGGAAGCGCAGACCGCCATCGGCCGGCTCGGCCTGCCAGCGGAAATCGCCGCCGGTGTCGCCTTCCTTGCCAGCGCCGACGCCAGCTTCATGACCGGCAGTGAACTGGTGATCGACGGCGGCACCACCGCCATGTGACGCGGCTTTCAAGAAAAGCGCAGGGCATGAACGGCGGGCAGGGCGACAAGCCTCGCCCGCCGTTTGGCTGTGCGGGTCAGTTGACCCGGCGGATGATGGTTGCCGGTCAGTTGACCCGGCGGGCGCGGCCCTGCCAGTAGGGTTCGCGCAAGTCCTTCTTCAGGATCTTGCCGGAGGGATTGCGCGGCAGTTCCGCCACGAAATCCACCGACTTGGGCACCTTGTAGCCGGCAATGCGGGTGCGGGCGAACTGGATGAGCGTGCTTTCGTCAAGGTCGGCGCCCGCGCGGCGCACGACGATCGCCTTCACCGCCTCGCCCCAGCGATCGTCCGGCACACCGATCACCGCGACGTCGCGCACGTCCGGGTGGCCATGCAACGCGCCTTCCACTTCCGCCGGGTAGATGTTTTCGCCGCCGGAGACGATCATGTCCTTCACCCGGTCATGGATGTAGAGATAGCCGTCGGCGTCCATGTAGCCGGCGTCGCCGGAATAATACCAGCCGTCGCGCAGCGCCTTGGCGGTTTCCTCCGGCTTGTTCCAGTATCCGGCCATCATGGTGTCGGAGCGCAGGATGATCTCGCCGACCTCGCCGGTGGGCAGATGGCGACCCTGGGTGTCGACGATCGCCAGCGCCACGCCGGGCAGCGCCTTGCCGCACGAGGCCATGCGCGGATGGCCATCGGGGTGATGATCCTCGGGTGGCAGATAGACCACGGTGCCGCTGCTTTCCGTCATGCCGTAATTCTGCACGAAGGCGCAGCCGATCACTTTCAGTGCCCGTTTCAGCACATCGAGCGGGATCGGTGAGGCGCCATAGATGATCTCGCGCATCGACGAGAAATCCGCCTTGTCGGCCAGCGGATGGTTGAGAATGGCCAGCAGCACCGCCGGCACGATGAACATCTTGGTGATCTTGTGCGCCTGGATGGCGGCGATGATCGGCTCGACATCGGGGCGGGGCAGGATGACCGCCGAGGCGCCCGAGGTCAGCGCCTGCAGGCCCCAGCAGGTGCCGCCGACGTGGAACAGCGGCATCGCCACCAGCGACACGTCCTCGGGATCCCAGCGGCCCCAGTCCTCGCCGGTCAGCGGCCCCTTGGTGATGCAGGCCAGGATGCTGGCATGGGTGAGCAGCGCGCCCTTGGGAAAGCCGGTGGTGCCGGAGGTGTACATCTGCACCAGCACATCTTCAGGGCGGGCGACGCCGGCCACCCGCGTGTCGGCGTGGCTGTCGCGCCAGTGGGTGTAACCGCCGGACTCGCCGGCGGCGGCATCGGCGATCAGCACGGTGCCGAGAGAGGGGCAGCGCGCCCGTAGCTCGTCGAGCACCGGCAGGAAGTCGCGGTCGGCCACCAGCAGGCGGATGCCGGCATCGTTAAGGACATACTCGATCTCCGGCGGGGCGAGCCGCCAGTTGACGCCGACGATTACCTGGCCACCGCGTGCGGCACCGAACAGCATCTCGAAGTAGAAATCGGTGTTGGTGCCCAGATAGCCGACCCGGTCACCCGGCTTCAGGCCCAGCGCGGCGTAGCCCGAGGCCACTTGCGAGGCCAGTCGGTCGAGGTCGGCGTAGCTGGTGCGCCGGTCGCCGAACACCAGGGCGGTGCGGGTCGCGTGCAGCGGTTGGGCGTGGGTCAGCATTTCGTCAATCGTGGTTACCGCTGCTGCGGTCATGCATGGTCTCCCTGGATTTCCATATGAAAATGATAGTTTGCGCTTGCGCGCCATAAGTCGACTATCGACAGTGTGGGTTTGTGCACGGTAACGAGCGCGTCATGGACGGTTTGAACGAAGTGACTCAGGAAAAACGCCGCCGTCGCCTGGCCCGTCTCAAGAGCGGGCACGATGGCAGCGGGGGCTGGCAGGCCAGGAAGAGCGAGATCGCCCGTATCGACATTCTCGATGCGGCGATCGAGTGCTTCATTCGTCTGGGCTACGCGCGCACCACCACCAGCGAGATCGCTCGCGTCGCCGGCCTGTCGCGCGGCGCCATGGTCCACCATTTCCAGAGCAAGCGCGAACTGGTGAAGGCAGCCATCGAGCATCTCAACACCAAGCGGCTGGAGGATTTCCGCCGGCGCATCTCGTCGATCCCTACTGATGTCAACCATACCGAGGCGGGCATCGAAGCCTACTGGCAGCACCTGATCAGCCCGGATTTCGTCGCCTTTCGGGAATTGCTGGGGGCGGCGCGCACGGACCCTGAGCTGGAGGAGATGCTGCGGCCGGCGGTCACTGCCATGGAACGCGAGTGGTACGATGTCGCCCGATCCGTGTTTCCGGAATGGAACAAGGCAGGTGTCGACTTCGATATCGCCATGGACCTTACCCAGTTCCTGATGGAAGGCATGGCGATCCATATCTGGTTGGGCGGGGATCACCCGCGCTACCGGCGTACCCGCGATTACCTCAAGGCGCGCTTGAAGGAGATGCTCGGTCTGTCGGCCGCCTCTCCGATGCTCGCCAGGGTCGAGCTGGCAGGCTGATTCCGCCAGCGTTTCGTAGCTTCCGGTTGTCATCGGGTATCGCTATGATCCTCCTCACCAAATCTGGATTTCTTGAGGGGATATTCATGGCACTGCGAACCATTGGCCTGACCACGGCCGTCCTGTTGCTCGCCGCCTGCGGCAGCGACGAGAAGACCTATACGGTCAAGGATGCGGACACCGGCGAGACCACCACGGCCACGGTCAGCGAGGATGGCGACCAGTCGCGTATTGTCGTCCAGGGCGAGGACGGCAAGACCGCTACCGTCATCACCGGCGGGGGTGGCGAGGCGCCCAAGGATCTGCCGCCCTATGCGCCGCTTTATCCGGGCGCCAAGATCACGCACACCATGGCCGGCATGAGCGCTGACGGCACGGGAGGCATGGTTGGCCTGGAAACCGGCGACTCCGCCGACAAGGTCGCGGCCTTCTACAAGGAGAAGTTCGCCGCGTCGGGTCTTAAGGAAACGATGGACGCCAACATGAACGGTACCCGGATGCTGTCGATTGGTGAGCCGGGCGGTAAGGGTGGTGCGGCGGTCGTGATCACGCCAGGCGATGGCGGCACGACGCAGGTGCAGATCACCTACGGCCAGAACAAGGGCTGACATTATCGTTCGGACCTGCACGTTGCGGGCAAACAACCGGCGCCGGAATCCAGGGATTCCGGCGCCGGTCTCGTTCTAGGCGGCTGTCCGGCGGCGGGACACCGCCCCGGCGGGGGGGCGGCCTGCGGGCCGCGGGGGGGGGTCAGATGACGCCGGCGAGCGTCAGGATCATCAGCGAGCCGACGCCGGCCGACATGGTGCCATAGAGCAGATAGCTCAGCACCCTGCCACGACGGTCCAGATCCTGCGGCAGGAACACCCGGTTGGCCATCGCCATGCGGGTGACATGCGTCAGAAATGCCACCACCAGCAGGAGGCCGGCACCAAGAGCCAGAAGAAAGGCGGCTTCAGCCATTGCGATACTCCCCACATCTTGTGCGGGGTCATGTCCGCCCCGTTGCCCGCGAGGTTAACACATTCTGACCATGAGGCAAGATGTCGCGCGACAGGGCGTCGCCTGGCGGGTGGCGGGGTGGGTTCAGGCGGCGCTGGCGGGGGCGAGGCTCCGCAATGCGCGCCAGACCACCTCCGGCGTCGCTGGCATGTCGATCGGCTGGCCGTCGAGCGCGTCGATGATGGCGTTCATCACCGCCGCCAGCACGCCGATGGTGCCGGCCTCGCCGCAGCCCTTCACCCCCAGCGGGTTGTTGGGGTTGGGCACCGGGTGGGTCGAGAAGTCGATGGCGGGCATCATGTCGGCGCGCGGGATGCCGTAGTCGGTCAGGCTGCCGGTAATCAGCTGGGCACCCTCGCCATAGACCACCAGTTCCAGCAGCACCTGGCCCAGCCCCTGGGCAATGCCGCCATGGACCTGACCTTCCACCAGCATCGGATTGATGATGGTGCCGAAGTCGTCGACCACGGTGTAGCGGCTGATCGCCACCACGCCGGTTTCGGGATCGATCTCGACTTCCGCCACATGGCAACCGTTGGGGAAGGTCGGGGTCGGGCGGGGCACCTTGTAGTGTCCGCGCGCGCTCAGCGGGTCTGGCGTCCGCTGCGCCAGCTCCTGCCAGTCCAGTGTGCGGTTGGTGGCGCGGGCGATGAACACGCCATCGGCATAATCCACGGCGTCCGCCTCCAGCGCCGCCTCGGCCAGCGGGCGCGCCGCCGCCACCAGTGCGTCGGCTGCCTCGATGCCGGCGGCGCCACCGAATTGCAGCGAGCGCGAGCCGCCGGTGCCGTGGCCGCGCTCCAGCCGGTCGGTGTCGCCCTGGACAATGCGTACCCGGTCCATCGCCACCCCCAGCCGGTCGGCGACCACCTGGGCATAGGCGGTCTCGTGTCCCTGTCCGTTGGACTGGGTGCCGATGGCGACCTCGATGGTGCCGTCGGCGAGCAGGCGGGCATCGGCATATTCGTCGGTGCCACCGCCGCCGGCGATTTCGACGTAGTAGCACAGGCCGCGCCCGGCCCGGCGGCCGCGGCGGCTGGCGTCGGCCTTGCGCGCGGCGAAACCCTGCCAGTCGGCACGCGCCAGCGCGCTGTCGAGCACGGCCGGGAAGTCGCCCAGGTCGAAGGTCTGGCCAAGCGGGTTGCGGTGGGGCAGCTGCTCGGGCCGCAGCAGGTTGCGCCGCCTCAGCACATCCGGCGCGATGCCCATCTCGTGGGCGGCGGCATCGACCACCCGTTCGGTGATATAGCAGGCCTCGGGGCGTCCGGCGCCGCGATAGGCGTCGGTCGGGGTGGTGTTGGTCAGCACGCCGCGCACCCGGTTGTGGGCGGCGGGGATGGCATAGACGCCGCCGATCATGCGGCCGCCGGCCAGCGTCTGGATGTAAGGGCCGAACTGCGACTGATAGGCGCCGAGGTTGACATCGGTCTCCACCTTCAGCGCCAGGAAGCGCCCGTCGGCATCCAGCGCCAGGGTGACATCGCTGACCAGATCGCGGCCGTGGGTGTCGCTCTGGAAGGCATCGGCCCGCTCGCCGGTCCACTTCACCGGCCGGCCGAGGGCGCGGGCGGCATGCAGCACCAGGGCGTATTCCGGGTAGAAGAAGTTCTTCATGCCGAAGCCGCCGCCGACGTCATGGGTGACCACCCGCAGGCTTTCGCTGGGCAAGCCCAGCACCCGGCCGGCGATCAGGTCGCGCATCCCCACCACGCCCTGGGTGCCGGTGGTCAGCGTGAAGCGGCCGTCCTCGAACTGGCCCAGGGCAGCACGCACTTCCATCGAAGTGGGCGCCACGCGCGGCTGGGCGACCCGCAGGCGGGTGACGTGGTGGGCGGCGGCGATGGCGGCATCGGTCGCCGCCGCGTCGCCGGCCTCCCACAGGAAGGCGACATTGCCGGGAATGTGCGGGAACAGCTCAGGCGCGCCGATCGCCAGGGCCGCCGGCATCGACTCCACCGCCGGCAGGTCGTCATAGTCGACCTCGACCGCCTCCGCGCCCTGGCGGGCGGCCTCGCGGCTGTCGGCGACGACGAACGCCACCGGATCACCAACATGACGTACGGTGTCCACCGCCAGTAACGGCCGGGGTGTCGGGCGCTCGGCGTCCATCACCGTCAGGCACGGCACCTCGCCGTAGCCCGCCATGTCGGCGGCGGTATAGACCGCCAGCACGCCGGGGATCGCCAGTGCGCCAGTCGTGTCGATGCCCCCGATGCGGGCATGGCCATAAGGCGAACGGACGGTGACGCCAAACACCATGCCGGGGACGCTGATGTCATCGGTGAAGCGGCCATGGCCGGTCACCAGTCGCTCATCCTCCACCCGCCTGACCGACTGGCCGCCGAACTTCATCATGTCGCATCCCCCGTGTCGCGCGCTGCTCCAAGGCAGGCGTCAAGGCCTTCCCGATAACTAGGGTAGAGCAACCTGACGCCCAGGTCGCGCTTGATCCGCTGGTTGGCGACCCGCCGGCACTCGGCGTAGAAGCCCCGCGCCATCGGCGACAAGCCGGCCTCGTCCAGTGCCTGTAGCGGCGGCCATGGCAGGCCAAGCAGGTCGCAGGCATATTCGGTGACGGCATTGCCCGAGGCCGGTTCGTCGTCGGCCACGTTGTAGAGGTGCGCGGTGCCGGGAGCGCCGGGCCGGTCCAGCGACGCCAGCAGTGTTGCCACGATGTCGTCGACGTGGATGCGGCTGAACACATGGTCGGGCAGGTCGATGCGGTGTGCGCGTCCCTCCCGCACCCGGTCCAGCGCCGAGCGACCAGGGCCGTAAATGCCGGGCAGGCGGAACACATGCACCGGCGCGCGGGTACTTGCCGCCAGCCCCTGCCAGGCAAGATCGGCGTCCACCCGTGCCGAGCGACGGCCGCCGCCGATCGGGCTGGTTTCATCCACCCAGCCGCCCCGGGCATCGCCATAGACGCCAGTCGACGACAGATAGCCGATCCAGCGCGCCGGACTGGCCGCCAGCGCGTCGTGCCAGGCGCGCAGCACCGGGTCGGGCAGGGCGGCATCGGTGTCCGGCGGCACCGACGACAGGATGGCGCCCGCCCCGGCAATCATGCCGGCCAGCCGGGGGTCATCCAGCGTCATGACCTCGACGCCGTCGTCCTGTCCGACCGTGCGCCGGGTGGCGACCACCCGCCAGCCGCGTGTCAGCAGGGCGCGGGCGAAGCGACGTGCGGTGTAGCCGAGGCCGAAGATCAGTGCGGTGTCGGGCATCCGTGGACTATTGTGTTAACCAAGTTGGCGCAGTGTGCCGCCCCATGCTAGGCCGAACGGCGACGAAGAATAAAGGGGGCATTGGCGGACGATGGTTGCAGGCACGGAACAAGCCTATCAGGTCTATGGCGTCGAGCCATCCTCCTATACCCGCAAGGTGCTCGGCCTGTGTGCCGCCAAGGGCGTGCCGCATGAGTTCAAGCTGAAATCGCTGGCGGTCAAGGCCGAGGTCGAGGCCGCCTGCGACGGTTACGCGCTGATGCCGGTGGTGCGGGCGCCCGACGGCTCCTGGCTGATGGACTCCACCGACATCGCCTTGAGGCTGGATGAGGCGTTTCCCGACACCGCCCTGTTGCCGGACGACCCGGCGCTGGCCGTCGTCGTGCGCCTTCTTGATGACTGGGCCGACGAATGGCTGATCCGCCCGGCGGTGCATTGGCGGGCCAGCCACGCCAAACCCCGGGCCGAGCTGTGCCAGGCCATCGCCCGCAACCTGATGGGCTTCACCCAGGCCAGCGCGCTGCCGGCCGAGGTCGCCGACAAGCTGCCGCGCATCGCCGAGAAGCTGGAGCCGTTCTTCGCCGGCATCGGCCGCGTCAACCGCGCCGGCCCCGAGCATGAGGACGAGATCGTCGATCTGCTGTCGCGCGCCTTCGACCTGCTGGCCATGCATCTGGCCCGCCAGCCCTGTCTGCTGGGCGAGCGGGTGAGTCTGGCGGATTTCGCCCTCTACGGCATGCTGGAAGGGCAGCTGCTGTTCGATTCCGCGCCGCGTTCGCTGATCACCGAGCGCTGGCCGGCGATTGTTGCCTATGTCGAGCGGCTGCGCACGGTGCGGGCCGGCGTGGGCGCCTGGCCGGCCGGCGAGTCGCTGCCGCGCAGCCTGCTGGGGCTACTGCGTTATATCGCCGAGGATTTTCATGGCTTTCTCGCCGCCAACGCCGAGGCGGTGGCGGCTGGCGCCAACGAGGCCAGCTGGGACGGCATGACCATGCCGGCGCGCCGCTACACCGAACGGTTGCGCCAGGAGATGGCGGCGCGGATCGCCGCTCTGGCCGGGCCTGACCGGGCCCGCCTGGAGGCGCTGGTGGGTGGCACCGGCGTGCTGGCGGTGTATCAAGGCTGAGGTCGGCAGGGCCAGGCGGGCAGGGCTGAGGTCGGCGGTTTGGCGGCCAGCCTGGCCACGGCGAGGGTGTTTTCCGGCAACGTCTCTTTTCTCAGGGCGTTATCGGCGCAATATTGGATGAACCTATAGTGCTCAGGAACGCCGCGCCCGCGTGGCGGATAGTGAAAGTCGTCTCATGCTAGATGCGCTTGCGTCGCCCCAGACCATCCACCTCAAGGACTATCAGCCACCCCGCTACCGGATGCCCCAGGTGGAGCTGGTGTTCGACCTGCATGAAACGGCGACCCGTGTCACCAGCCGCTTTCGTGTCGAGCGCGAAGGCAAGCACCGCCAGCCACTGGTGCTGGACGGTCGGGATCTGCGCCTGCTGTCGGTCAGTGTCGATGGCCAGCCACTCGACGCCAGCGCCTACCGCCAGACCAGCGACGACCTGACCCTGCCACTGAAAGGCGCCGCCCACGACGTCGAGATCGTCACCGAGATCAACCCGGCCGCCAACACCCAGCTGATGGGCCTCTACATGTCGGGCGGCATCTTCTGCACCCAGTGCGAGGCGGAGGGTTTCCGCCGCATCACCTACTGGCTGGACCGGCCGGACGCCATGAGCCGGTTCCGCACCACCTTGCGCGCTGACAAGGCCCGCTTCCCGGTGCTGCTGGCCAACGGCAACCCGGTGGCGCACGGCGATGGCGTCGACGGTCGCCACTGGGCGACCTGGGACGATCCGCATCTGAAACCCTGTTACCTGTTCGCACTGGTGGCCGGTGACCTCAAACCGTTCGCCGACCAGTTCACCACCGCCTCGGGGCGGACGGTGGCGCTGAACATCTGGGTGGCGGAGGCCGATCTCGACCGCTGCGACCACGCCATGCGGGCACTGAAGAAGTCGATGCGCTGGGACGAGGAGAAATACGGCCGGGAATATGATCTCGACGTGTTCAACATCGTCGCCGTGGGCGATTTCAATTTCGGCGCGATGGAGAACAAGGGCCTCAATATCTTCAATTCGAAATATGTGCTGGCCCGGCAGGAAACCGCCACCGACCTTGATTTCGACGCCATCGAGAGCATCATCGCGCACGAGTATTTCCATAACTGGACCGGCAACCGCGTCACCTGCCGCGACTGGTTCCAGCTCAGCCTGAAGGAAGGGCTGACCGTCTATCGCGATCAGGAATTCTCCGCCGACATGGGTTCGCGCGCGCTCAAGCGCATCGAGGACGTGCGCACCCTGCGCGCCGGACAGTTCCCCGAGGATGCCGGCCCGCTGGCCCATCCGGTGCGCCCGGAAAGCTACATCGAAATCTCCAACTTCTATACCGCCACCGTCTACAACAAGGGCGCGGAAGTCATCCGCATGATGGCGACCATGCTGGGCGAAGATAAATTCCGTGCCGGCATGGACCTCTATTTCGAACGCCATGACGGTCAGGCGGTGACCTGCGATGATTTCGTCAAGGCGATGGAGGATGCCGGCGGTGTCGACCTGTCGCAGTTCCGCCTGTGGTATGCCCAGGCCGGCACGCCGCGCCTTGACGTCCAGCTGGCCTATGACGCGGCGCGCGCCGAGGCCACCCTGACGGTCGCGCAGCTGGTGCCGGACACGCCGGGTCAGGCCAAGAAAAAGCCGATGCACATGCCGTTCCGGGTGGCGCTGTTCGGCGCCCAGTCCGGTCGCAACCTCACCGGCGATCGCCTGCTGGAGCTGCGTCAGGCCAAGCAGGTGTTCCGCTTCGAGGGGCTGGCCGAGCGCCCGGTGCCGTCGCTGCTGCGCGGTTTCTCCGCCCCGGTGACGGTGAAGGTCGATATCGATCGGGCCGATCTGGCCTTCCTGTCGCGTCACGACGACGATCCGTTCGCCCGCTACGAGGCGATGCAGCGGCTGGCGCTCGACCTGATGCTCGAACAGGTGACCGCCCACGGCCAGGGGCGGCCGGTGCAGGTGGCGCCGATCCTGATCGAGGCGGTCGAGGCGGCCCTGACCGCGCGCGATCTCGACCCGGCGCTGGTGGCCGAAGCCGTGATGCTGCCCAGCGAGGCCTATGTCGGCGACCAGATGGCCATTGTCGATGTCGACGGCATTCACGCCGTGCGGCAGGCGTTCCGGCGGGCGCTCAGCACCAGCCTGCGCCGCCTGTGGTGGGAGGCGTATCGGGACAATCTCGACGAGACCTACACCTTCACGCCGGAAGCCAAGGGCCGCCGGCGCCTGAAGAACGCCGCGCTGCAATATCTGATGATGGACGACGAGGACGCCGAGGCGGTGGCCGCGGCGCTGGCGCAGGCGACACAGGCCGACAACATGACCGACTGCATCGCCGGCCTCACCGCGCTCGCCAGTTCCCACGCGCCGCCGCGCCAGCAGGCGTTCGATCATTTCTATGTCACCTGGAAGGACGATCCGCTGGTCATCGACAAGTGGTTTACCTTGCAGGCGCTGTCCTACCGGCCCGACACGCTGGCGCATGTCCAGGCGCTCACCCGTCATCCCGCCTTCACCATCACCAACCCCAACCGCCTGCGGTCGCTGGTGGGGGCCTTCAGCGTCAATCAGGTGCGCTTCCATGCCGCCGATGGCGCCGGCTACACCTATCTGGCCGACCAGGTGATCGCCGTCGACAAGGTCAACTCGCAGACGGCGGCCCGTCTGGTGGCGCCGCTGGGGCGCTGGCGGCGCTTCGATCAGGCGCGCAGCGCGCTGATGCGCAAGCAGCTGGAGCGCATCCTCAAGGTCTCCGGCCTGTCGAAGGATGTCTACGAGATGGTCAGCAAGAGCCTCGGCTGACCGGATGCGGCTTAAAGAAAACGCGGCCGGAGGGGGCTCCGGCCGCGTGGGGTTCGATATGGGACTGACGGCGTGGTGCGCGTGTGCTCAGCGCACGGCCGAGAACAGGACCACCGCATCGAGGACATGGCGGGTTGCTTCCGCGATCAGCAGGACGTCGCCATCGACCCGGCGGTAGATGTAACCACGCGGCGGCGGGGGCAGCATCACCACCAGATCGCGGGGCATCGGCTCGATCACCACATAGGACGGCAGCGGCCGACCGATCACGTAGCGCTTCTTGGTATGGCCCTTGGGCAGACAGCCGTGGCGGGTCTGCATCAGCCCCGGCGGGCAGCGCCAGTGGTGATCATGGGCATAGCGGGCGATCCTGTCGCGGTGGCCGCGGTCGATATAGACCCGGTCCGGCTTGCGATCGCGATCCTTGCCGTCGACATAAATCCGGTCCGGCTTGCGATCGCGGTCGGGACCATCGACCGCCACCACATGTCGATCCCGATCATGCTTGTCGTGACCCCTGCCTTGCGCATTGCCGGGGTCGGCATGGGCGGTGCCCACCAGCGCTGTCGCCGCCAGCAGGGCGATGACAGGGACAATCATGGCGATGCCAATGCGGTCGAAATTCCTGGCCATTTCTCGGATCCTTGCTGTTCATCCGTTGAACACAGTCGTTTTGATCGTGACGACCTGAAAGCAGGATGAACGGGACGCGGCGTGCGCCAGGGCGGTAGGGCACCGCGATGAAAATCTGGAAATTCACTCAAAAGGATATGCCGAGGGTCGCCGTGAGACCGTTGCCACCGACGGCATTGCCGGCGATCCGCCGGCGATAGGCCACGCGAACGTCGATTGGCACGCCACCGGCACTGCCTGTCCACCACAGGCCGGGGCCGGCCTCCAGACGGCTGACATCCCGGTCGTCATGTTGCACCATCGCCCACAGGCTGGCCACGGCGGTCAGGCGTGACTCGTCGCCCAGTGCCATGCCTCGGCCGAGGTGCGCTTCCGCGGCGCCAAACAGGTCGCGTCGTCGCGCACCGACCACGGCCGCCTCGGTGTAGACCGACCAGTGCGTCCAGCTGTTCTCGCCCGCTACCGGGCCGTAGCCGCTGCCCTGGCCGATCCAGCCGCGCGCCGCCCAGGCGTCGCGGGCGCCGTCACCCACCTTGATCCAGCGTTCCACCACCAGCGCGCCGGGGGTGTCCGGCAGTGGCTCCCAGCTCAACCCCAGGGTCGCTTGCGTGGTGCCAACGCGGGGGACGAGCGGCGCCCGCCGGTTGGCGGTGATCACGCGCCCGACCACGCTGACGGGTCGGGGCCCCAGCGGGTCGGGTCGATAGGTCGCCAGCAGTGCCGACTGTGAGCCGCCCAGTGCGCGGCCGCTTGCGGCGGGATCGAACGGCGACGGGCTGCCGGCGCGCCAGAAGCCGAAAGCGGCAAGCCGCCAACGGTCGTTGAGCCGCGCCTGCTCGGTCTGCCAGGCTGTCCGCTGCGGCAGGGCGTCGGGCGCCAGGGCCAGTGCCTCCGCGAACGCCGTTGCCGCTGACCGCCTGTCCCGCCGTGCCAGCGCCTCATAGCCGCGCTCGGCTTGCTGAAAGGCGGCCTGTTCCGCCGTCGGGGCGGGCAATGGCGTGGCAGGCGGGGCCGTCGATCCGGGTGAGGGGGCGGCCGCGAACGACGCGGGCAGGGACGGTGGCGCGGGCGATGATGCCGTTAATGCCGAACGTCGTGTCGTCAGGGCCGGAAAGCCGGTGGCCGGTCGGCCATGTCGGGGCCGAACTTCGGCGGAGACCATGGCAGGCGCTGATGGCATGGCGTCGGGTGTCCCCGGACGCGATGGATCTGGAGCGTGCGCTGCAATGGGGGATGGCGCCGTTGGTAATGGGCGCTCGGTGGCAGCGCGGGCGGCGGCGACAGCGGCGCGAAATCGAATGATATCCCGATTCAGTACGTCCAGGCGCGCCGTCATCCAGCCGGTGACCAGCAGCAGGAACAGCAGCAGGGCGCGCGCGGGCGTCATGCGGCGGGATCGAGCGCGTCCGGCGTCGGGTAGTGATGCGCCGTCTTGTCCCACGCCAGGGGCGTGCGGGATCGCCGGGCGCGGGTATAGAGCCGCACCGCCCTGACAGCGGCGAGGAAGTTGACGATGTTGGAGACCACCGCGCGCGGCACGGCCCGCAGGCCTTCCCGCCAACCATAGAGGCGGGCGGTGAACAGGGCGCGCAGCAGCAGTCGCCAGGCCAGCAGGGCGGCATTGAACCGCACCAGCAGGGCGGTCACCCCACCGGGTTCGATGAGGGCGGGAAAGCGTGGGACCGCCGGCCAGAGTTGGGCGGTCAGCCAGAGAGCGGCCAGGTGCAGCGCGGCGACATAGGCGGCGATGTTGAGATAGGCGTTGAGCAGCGCCTTGCGATCGCGCAGCAGCATGTAGCGGTCGACCAGCGTGCCCGGCCAGCCCAGCCGCTGCCAGCCGGCCAGCGTGATGCCCAGCAGCCAGCGGGCGCGCTGGCGCACCGCCGCCTCCAGGGTCGCCGGGAAATACTCCCGCGTGGCGACGATCCGGGTATCGGCGTCGTCGGCGGGTATGCGCACCAGCGCCGCGTCGAGACCATGGACGCCCAGTCGCACCCCCAGTTCATAGTCCTCGGTCACGCTGTCGGCACGAAAGGGCAGGCCGCCATTCTCGGTGGCGGCCAGCGTGAGCGCCGCGCGCGAGAAGGCGCAGCCGACGCCGGCGCACGGCAGGCTGGCGCCGAGCCACTCGCGCACCACCAGATCCTTGGCGTGGCTCTCGGCAAACTCATCAAGGTAGGTGCCGGCCACCCAGTTGTGGCGTTCGCGTGCCAGCGGCAGCACCGGCAACTGGACCATCGCCTTGCGCGGGATCAGGTGGTCGAACACGCTCAACGACCGGGGGTGGACCACGTCCTCGGCATCATGCAGCACGATGGCCTTGAAGGGCGCGTGACCGGCCGCCTCGTCACGCAGCACGGCGGCGTACAACGCATTCAGGCAATCCGCCTTGGTGGTCGGGCCGTCGCGAGCGGTGAGCACCAGCCGTACCCGGTCGTCGCCGGCGGCGATGTCGCGCACGGCGGCCGCTGTCAGCGGATCGTTGGGGTAGGCGCCGACGTAGAGTCGGTAACGCGGATAGGCGAGACGGGCGAGCGTCGTGCGCAGCATGGCGCCGATCACCGTCGACTCGTCCCAGGCCGGGATCAGCACAGCCATCCAGCCGAGCTCGGGTTGATGGTGCGACAGGCTGGCGGCCGTGGCGCGGGGGAAGCGCGAGTAGATGATGGTGCGCCGCCACAGCCGGCGCAGGCCGTAGAGCAGGTCGATGGCAAGATCATCGAGGCCGGACAGCGCCAGCAACACCGCCAGCACGCCGATCGCCTGTTTGATCAGCGCCAGATAGACCGCCAGCGCGTCCAGCATGAGCCAGGTCATGGAGAGCCCCCGATCCCCAGATTCGTGTCAGGGTAGTATTATTCTGGCATCGAATCAAACCCCGGCGGTGGTGGGCGCGCGCCCGCCTCTTGGCAGGCGTGGCGAATCCGGCGACAAGGGGGTAACGTCATCCGCGCCTGTCAGGACCCTCATGCAGCCTTATCTCGACCTGCTCCGTCATGTTCGCCGCCACGGCGTCAAGCGCGAGGACCGCACCGGCACCGGCACGCTGTCGGTGTTCGGTTACCAGATGCGTTTCAACCTGGCCGACGGCTTCCCGCTGGTCACCACCAAGAAGGTGCACCTGAAGTCGATCATCCACGAGCTGCTGTGGTTCCTGAAAGGCGACACCAACATCGCCTATCTCAAGGCCAACGGGGTTTCGATCTGGGATGAGTGGGCGGACGAGCATGGTGACCTGGGGCCGGTCTATGGCAAGCAGTGGCGCTCGTGGGCGGCGCCCGATGGCCGGGTGATCGACCAGATCGCCAACCTGCTGCGGATGATCCGCACCAGCCCGGACAGTCGCCGGCTGATCGTTTCGGCATGGAACCCGGCGGACGTCGACCAGATGGCGCTGCCGCCCTGCCATTGCCTGTTCCAGTTCTATGTCGCCGAGGGCCGGCTGTCCTGCCAGCTCTACCAGCGTTCGGCCGACATCTTCCTCGGCGTGCCGTTCAACATCGCCTCCTATGCGCTGCTGACCCTGATGATCGCCCAGGTGACCGGCCTGAAGCCGGGCGATTTCGTCCACAGTTTCGGCGACGCGCACCTCTACCTCAATCATCTGGAGCAGGCTGATTTGCAGCTCAGCAGATTGCCGCGCGCGCTGCCGGAAATGCGGTTGAACCCCGAGGTAACCGACCTGTTCAGCTTCGCTTATGACGATTTCCAGCTGGTGGGCTACGAGCCGCATCCGGCGATTTCGGCACCGGTGGCGGTGTGAGCGGCGCGGCGCTCGGCCCCATCGTCTCGCTGGTCGTCGCGCGGGCGGACAATGGCGTGATCGGCCACGACAATGGCCTGCCCTGGCACCTGCCGGCCGATCTCAAACACTTCAAGCAGCTGACCGTCGGCAAGCCGATCATCATGGGGCGCAAGACCTATGAGTCGATCGGCCGGCCGTTGCCGGGGCGGCACAACATCGTCGTCACCCGCAATGCCGAGTGGTCGGCGGACGGCGTGACGGTGGTGCCGAACCTGGCCGAGGCCGTGGTGGCGGCGGGACTCGATCCGCAAACGCGCGCCAGCGAGATCGCCGTGATTGGCGGGGCCGAGATTTATGCGCAGGCGCTGTTCTTCGCCGATCGCATCCACCTGACCGAGGTGCATGCGAAACCCGAGGGTGACACCCTGTTTCCCGCGCTTGATGCCGCCACATGGCAGGAAGTCGCGCGGGAGGATCATCCGGCGGCCGACGGCCAGCCGGGCTACAGTTTCGTCACACTGGACCGGCGGGAGGGCGCCTCCGGCTAGCCAGGAGACGCGGTGGCAGGCAGGGTTGGGAGCGCACCGCCGATAACAGAAGCGGAAGAGACAATCGACGGAGGGTGAGATGAGTCTCGGCACGGTGCGCGTTCAACTGGCATGGCTTGTGGTGATGGCTCTGGCGGCGGGGGGTGGGGCGGCGCCGGTGGGGGCCCAGGTGCCGGGCAACGCGCCGGCGGTGCCGCCGGTCTTCGTGGTGTCGGAGAAAGATGTGCCGGAACTGGCGGCGAGGTGCGCTGCCACCCATGCCCCGGCGATTGCCGCGGCCCAGACGGCCTTGCGGCGGCAGGGGGTGGCGATCGCCTCGCAGGACGATTACATCGCCGACCGGGCGCTGAACGTCTACATCGTGATCAACGGCGTGCCGGTGACACAGGGCTGCGCCACCAATGTGCGGGTTTCGCTGCAAACCTACACCACGGTCATTAACCCGGTGACGCGTGGCCGGCATCGCGCCACCATCGCGTTCTGCGATCAGTGGGTATTCCTCACCGGTGGCGCGGGCACGTTCCAGCAGCGCATCAATGGCTGGGTTGCCGAGCGCATGGCGGTGTGCGTCGACCGCTACCGCAAATCCATCCGCTGACCGATCCGGCCACGCAGGGAGACAGAACATGCAGAACAGGGTGCGCGGTGCCCTGGCGGCGGTTGCCGCCGTGGCGGGCATGACGGCGGGTCAGGCGGCGGTCGCCGGTCCGGCGCTGGAGGCTGACAAGGCGTTCGCCGCGCTGTCGCGGGCTGCGGGGGCGCCGGCGGCATTCGCGGCCTTCGCGGCGGAGTCGGTACGGATGTTTGTGCCCGGCGGTCCGCTGCAAGGGCGCGCGGCGATGAACGACAGCTTCCGGGGCTTGCCGACCGGCACGACGCTGGACTGGGTGCCGGCGGAGGAACAGCTGGGCGCGGCGGGCGACCATGGCTTCACCTGGGGCCGCTGGGTGCGTCGCGTGCCGGCCACTACGGACCTGCCTGCTCGATGCACCACTGGCACCTACCTCACGGTCTGGGCACGTCAGCCGGACGGCCAATGGAAATTCACTGCAGACATTGGCCAGCCTGACACCAAGGCCGACCCGGTCCAATGCCCGCCCGCGGGATGATGGCGGGAGATTTTCTCAGTGTGTAAAACCCAAGATAGATAATTACGTATATTGACGTAAATTTTGCATTTGCGTGTTGATATGCGTTATTTGTTCTGCCAGTTGGCATCCATAATCATCCAAGGGCCTGCGCGAGGGCTCATGTTGGGAGGGTGTCATGCGTTATCGTTTCCTGTCCGGAGTCTATCTGTCTGCCCTGCTCGCCGGCACGGTCGCTACGTCCGTTGCGTCGGCGCAGGACGCCGCCCCGACCGCCGAAGAGGCGGTCAGCCTGGGCGATATCGTTGTCACCGCGCGGCGTCGCGAGGAAAAGCTGCAGGACGTACCGATTGCCATCACCGCGCTGGGCGGCGACGCGCTGGAATCGCGCGGCTTCGACCGGGTGACGGATATCGCCGAGGCGGCGCCGAATCTGCAATTCACGCCGGGCACCGGCGGCAACAGTGGCGGCGTCAGTGCCTTCATTCGTGGTGTCGGCGAAAATGACTTCATCATCACCGCCGATCCGGCGGTGGCGCTGTACATTGACGGTGTCTATGTCGGCCGCAGCTTCGGTGCAACCACCGAACTGCTGGGGGTTGATCGAATCGAGGTGTTGCGCGGACCGCAGGGTTCACTGTTCGGCAAGAACACCATTGGTGGCGCCATCAGCGTTGTTACCCGCGTGCCGGGCGCTGACCGCCTTGAGGGCGATGTGCGTTATGGTTCCTACGATGACCTGCGACTGCGCGCCAATGTCGAGCGCGCACTCACCGACACGCTGTCGGTGGGCGTCTCGGCGCTCGGGCAGTGGGGCGATGGCTGGCAGAAGTCCGCCTCCGGCGATGATCTCGGCAATCGCAATGTGATCGCCGGGCGGTTGGCGCTGCACTATGACGGCGCGCCGCTCGACGCCGTGTTCAGCATCGATGGCCTGCGCCGTCGGCAGAACAGCGCGGCGCACAGCATGCTGGCGTTCACGCCGAGCTTCTTTTCTGGCCTGCAATCGATGCTGCTGGCGCCGTGCTGTACCGCGCCGGACCGGATCGACCGCACGGACTCCACGGCCGAGCTCAACCGCGACGATACCGACGCCGTGAATGCGGCGCTGACACTGAGCGCGGATGTCGGCAACGGCACCTTGAAATCGATCACCGCCTATCGCTGGGTCAGCGCCGTGTTCGGTCGCGATGGCGACGCTTCCTCGGCGGTGAATTACGCCGGCGATATTCACGACGAGACGGCCCGCCAGCTATCGCAGGAAATCCAGTACGCCACCAGTCTGTTCGATGATCGCGCGACCCTGCTGGTGGGCGCCTATGCCTTCCGCGAGAAGACGCGCGACGACACCCGGCTCTACGTCGCGGACGGGCTTTATCCGGCCATGATCGCGGCGGGCTTCGATCCGGCGCTGGCGACCGCGCTCGATTTCAACATCGACTTCTTCAACCGCCAGAAAACCACCAACTACGCGCTGTTCGGCAATGCCACCTATAACATCACCGACGCGCTGACATTGGAGCTGGGCGGTCGCTACACCTGGGAGAAAAAGACCTTCAACCAGACCGCGCTGCGCATCTACAGCGAGCAGCCGCTGCTGGCCGGCACGCCGTCCTACGAGTTGTCGGAGAAGTGGCACGCCTTCACGCCGCGCGCGTCGCTGTCCTACAAGTTCACGCCCGATGTGCTGGGTTACGCCTCCTTCTCGCGCGGCTTCCGCAGTGGCGGCTTCAATGGGCGGCCGACATCGCTGGAGGAAGTCGGCGGCTATGATCCGGAATACATGCGCGCCTACGAAGTGGGCGTGAAGAGCAGCTTCGGTGGCATCGTCACGCTGAACCTGTCCGCTTTCCGCAACGACTATACCGATCAGCAATTGCTGATCTCGACCATCAGCCCGGTCACCGACCTGCTGGTGGTGCGCACGGAAAACGCCGGCAAGTCGCGTATCCAGGGCCTGGAACTGGAGGCGAGCGCGAAAATCACCCCGCGGTTCAGTCTGCAGGGTGCCGTCGGTTACCTCGACGCCAAATATCTGCGTTACACGTCGGTCATCAATGGCGTCGCCACCGACGTCAGTGGTCGTACGCCCAAGCAGGCGCCGGATCTGACCGCCAGCGGCAGCCTGGTGTTCGCGACCGCCTTGTCGGAGGCAATTGACACGACCTGGCGGCTGGATGCCAGCTATCGCAGCCAGACCTACATCGACGTCGAGAATTCGCCGCTGCTGCGGGCACCGGACCATGTCATTCTCAATGCCAGCATTGAATTCGATCTGCCGGGCAAGGGGCTTTCACTGCGTTTCGCGGTGGACAACCTCACCGACAAGCGGGTGCTTACCGCCGGCTATGACGCGACGTCCAGCTTCGGCTTCGTGGAGGGCTACTACAACGATCCACGCCGCTTCTCGCTGACGCTCAGCTTCAAGCACTGAGCGCGATCGCGGACAACAGGGGCGGGCGCGCCGGGGCCATCCCTGGGCGCCCGTTGCCGTGTCGTGGCCCGTCAGTTCAGCGTGTGCGGCGCGTAGGGGCTGTCGAGCGAGAAGGCGGGGATATCGATGTCGAAGCTGCGACCGGCATCATCGACCATGCCATAGCTGCCGCGCATGATGCCGGAGGGCGTCGAGAGCGGGCAGCCGGAGGTATATTCATAGGCCTCCGACGGTTCGAGGATCGGCTGCTCGCCGACCACGCCGTCGCCCTTCACTTCCTGGATGCGGCCATGGGCGTCGGCGATGATCCAGTGCCGCGTCATCAGCTGCACACTGGTCCGGCCGTGGTTCTCCACCCGCACGTGATAGGCCCACACATAATGGTTGTCGTCAGGGTTCGACTTGTCGTCGATGAACGCCGGCAGCACCCGCACGGTAATGTCACGGGTGGTGGCCGCGTAGGGGAATTCGATGTCCTGACGCGGCACGGTTCAGAGCCCCGCCGCCTTCAGCGCCTGGTCGAGGTCGGCGATCAGATCGGCGGGGTCTTCCAGTCCCACCGACAGCCGGATCATCCCCGGCGTGATGCCGAGCTCCGCCTGCACCGCCGGCGCCAGCGCCTTGTGGGTGGTGGAGGCCGGGTGGGTGGCCAGCGAGCGGGAGTCGCCAATGTTGTTGGAGATGTCGATCAGCTCCAGCGCGTTGAGCAGCGCGAAGGCCTGGGCCTCGCCGCCGTCGAGCAGGAAGCTCATGATGGTGCCGCCGGCGCTCATCTGCGCCATCGCCAGGGCGTGCTGGGCAAAGTCGGGCCGGCCGGGGTAGAGCAGCGTTGGCACCCGTTCAGCGAGGAAGTCGGCGATCCGTGCGGCGTTGTCGCTCATCCGGCGCACCCGCAGTTCCAGCGTCTCCAGGCCCTTCAGCAGCACCCAGGCGTTGAACGGCGCCATCACGCAGCCGGTGTGCCGGAAGAACGGGAACAGGTACTCGGTGTCGAACTCGCGGGTACAGCAGATGGCGCCACCCAGCACCCGGCCCTGGCCGTCGATGTGCTTGGTCGCGGAATAGGCGATGACATCCGCGCCCAGCTCCAGCGGTCTCTGCAGGATCGGGGTGGCGAACACGTTGTCGACCACCAGCCGTGCCCCGGCGTCATGGGCGAGATCGGCCACCGCCTTGAGGTCGCAGATGTCGAGCGTCGGGTTGGCCGGGGTTTCCAGGAAGAATACCCGGGTATTGGGCCGGCGCGCCCGTGCCCAGGCGTCGTTGTCACGGCCGTCGACCACGGTGGTCTCGATGCCGTAGCGCGGCAGCAGGCTGTCCACCAGCCAGCGGCAGGAGCCGAACATGGCGCGGGCCGCCACCACATGGTCGCCGGCCTTGAGCTGGCAGAGCAGGGCCGCGGTCATGGCAGCCATGCCGGTGCCGGTCGCCCGCGCCATTTCGGCGCCTTCCAGCAGCGCCAGGCGTTCCTCGAACATGGCGACGGTGGGGTTGCCCTGGCGGCTGTAGGTGAAGCCGTCGGCCTCGCCACGGAAGCGGGCGGCCACTTCCTCGGCGCTGTCGTAGCAGAAGCCCGACGTCAGAAAGAGCGCCTCCGACGTTTCGCCGAAGTCCGAGCGCATGGTGCCGCCGCGGATCGCCTGGGTGGCGGGGCGCCACTGACGGGTGCGCGTGCGGTCAAGGCCGGTCCTGGACTTCATCGATCGACTTCCTGGCTGTTGTATTGAGCGCCGGTCATCCGGCGCGTGCCCCGTCCGTTACCGGCTGGTGCGGCGGGCGTCAATTGCGCGGACCGCTGGCGCCCGCTGGCGGTCTCGTCTAGAAAGCAGGGCGATGACGACCGCATTCTCTTCTATCTGGATCGTTGGTGCCTCAACCGGCATCGGCCGCGCCACGGCGCTGGCGTTTGCCCGCGCCGGTGTCACCGTGTTCGCTACCGCGCGCGGTGCCGACAAGCTGGAGGCCCTGGCGGCCGACGCGCCGGCCGGCCGCGTCGTGGTGCTGCCCTGCGACTGCTCGGACCGGGCGGCGATGCTGGAGACCTACCGGCGGATTACCGGGCAGATGGGTGGCCCGCCGGGGGCGGCACTGTTCGCGGCCGCCACGTGGGCGCCGGAAGATGGCGGGCAGGCACGCGTCGATGTCGTGGGACCGGTGTTCGACGTCAACGTCCATGGCTGCCTGAACATGCTGGAGGAGCTGTGGCCGGCGATGCTGGCGGCCGGCCGGGGGCGGGTGGCGATTATCTCGTCGGTGGCGGGCTTCCGGGGGTTGCCGCGCGCGCTCGCCTACGGCGCCTCGAAGGCGGCGCTCACTCATATCGCCGAGGCTCTGAAGTTCGACGGTGACCGCGCGGGTGTCGCCGTTCAGGTCATTCACCCCGGCTTCGTCAAGACACCGTTGACCGACAAGAACGATTTCGACATGCCGTTCCTGATGACGGCCGAGGCCGCTGCGGACCGCATCGTCGCCGGCATGGCGACCAGCGCCTTCGAGATCACGTTCCCGCGTCGCTTCACCTTCATGCTCAAGCTCGCCCGCATCCTGCCGTACCGACTGTACTTCCCGTTCATCCGGCGGATCACCGGGATGTGAGCGTCCTCAGCCGCGTTCCCCCATTGCCTTGTAGGCCGCCAATGCCCGGTCGCGGGCGCGGGCATGGTCGACCATCGGTGCCGGGTAGGTCTCGCCCAGTCGCACGCCGGCGGCCGCCAGCAGGGCCGGCGGCGCCTCCCACGGCGCATGGATGAGGTCGTCCGGCAGGCCGGCCAGTTCTGGCACCCACTGGCGGACATAGGCGCCGGCGGGGTCGAACCGGCGCCCCTGCGACACCGGGTTGAAGATGCGGAAGTAGGGCGAGGCATCGGCGCCGGAGCCCGCCGTCCACTGCCAGCCGGCGGCGTTGTTGGCGAGGTCGGCGTCCACCAGCGTGTCCCAGAACCACGTCTCGCCCGCCCGCCAGTCGATCATCAGATCCTTGATCAGGAACGAGGCGGCGATCATGCGCACCCGGTTGTGCATCCAGCCGGTCCGCCACAGCTGGCGCAGGCCGGCGTCGACGATGGGGTAGCCGGTCTGGCCATGCTGCCAGCGGGTCAGCGCAGCGTCGTCGCGTACCCAGGGGAAGGCGTCGAAGGTCCGCCGCCAGTTGACGTCGGCAAGGTCCGGCGCGTTGAGCAGCAGGTTGAGCGAGAAGTCCCGCCAGCCCAGCTGGCGCAGCCAGGCCTGGCCGGCCGGTCCGGCGGCCTCGGCAATGGCGTGCCAGGCGGTCGCCGGGCTCAGCTCGCCGAAGTGCAGGTGGGCGGACAGGCGCGAGGTTGCCTCCTCGGCGCAGCGGTCACGGGCCTCGCCATAGCCGGCGGCCAGATCGGCGAAGTCGGCCAGACGCTGGCGGGCGCCGGCCTCGCCGGGCTGCCAGACGGGGGCAAAGCCGTGCGCCCAGTCGGGCGCGGTGGGGCACAGGCCCCAGTCGCCCAGCGTGTCGCCGGCGGGGGCGCCCTCGGCCAGGGGGATGCGGTCCGGCGCCGGGCGGGGCGGCAGCGGTGGCATCATCTGCTGCAGCGCCTGCCAGAATGGCGTGAACACCTTGAAGGCGCCGCCGGTCTTGGTGGTCATCCGCGCCGGTGGCGCCAGCGTCAGGCCGTGGTGCAGGGTCAGCGCCAGCCGCCGGGCCAACTCACTCTCCTGACGGCGCGCCCATGGTTCGTAATGATACATCGCATGAACCGATCTGGCGCTCGTGGCGGCGGCGAGGTCGGCGATCAGCGTCACCGCGTCGCCGCGCAGCAGGATCAGCCGACTGCCGCGGGCGCGCAGGTCGGCGTCCAGGCTCGCCAGACTGTGGTGCAGCCACCAGCGGCTGGCGCCGCCCATCGCCCAGCGGCCAGGCGCGGCATCGTCCAGCACGAACACCGGCAGCACCGGGCCGTCGTCCAGCGCGGCGGCCAGCGCCGGCTGATCGGCGAGGCGGAGATCCTGGCGGAACCAGACGATTGCAGGAGCGGGGGCCATGACTCAACTCCATGACTGGCGTTGACGCCGAGCGGCGACTGGGGAACAGATGGCGCATCCATGGCGGACAGGGAAGAGGGTGATGGCGCGTTGCGTTGATGTTTATGGCCAGTTCCAGCCGGGGCTGACCGCGCGGGTGTCGGTGGAGGACCGCGGCTTCCTGTTCGCCGATGGCGTCTATGAGGTATTCGCCATCTTCAACGGCCAGATTTTCGATCTCGCGCCCCATCTGCGGCGGCTTGATCGCAGCCTGGGCGCGCTGGGCATCGACCGGCCGATGAGCGAGGGCGCGCTGAAGGCGCGCCTTGCCGAGGTGGTGCGGCGTAACCGGGTGCGTGAGGGCACGCTGTATCTGCAGATCACCCGAGGGGTGGCGCCGCGCGACCATGCCTTCCCCGCCGCCGCGCGGCCCAGCGTCGTTGCCTGGGCCAAGCGGTTTGATTTCACCCAGCGGCTGGCGCAGGCGCGCACAGGTGTCACGGTGGTGAGCACGCCGGACCTGCGCTGGGGCCGGCCGGACATCAAGTCGGTGGCGCTGCTGCCCAACGTACTGGCCAAGCAGCAGGCGCGCGAGGCCGGTGCCTTCGAGGCCTGGCTGGTGCGCGCCGACGGCGTGGTGAGCGAGGGGTCGTCGACCAATGCCTGGATCGTCGACGCCGGCGGCGCCATCGTCACCCACCCGGAGGGGCGGGAGATTCTTTCGGGGGTCATGCGTGGCACGCTGCTGCGGCTGGCGCGCGCGCATCAGATGCGGGTGGAAGAGCGGCCGTTCACGCTGGCGGAGGCGCGGAGCGCACGCGAGGCGTTCACGACATCGACCACCGCACCCTGCATCCCGGTGGTGTCAATCGATGGCGCGCCGGTGGGGGACGGACGGCCTGGTCCGGTTACCGGCCAGCTGGTTGCTCTCCTGTGGGAGGAGATTGCCCGCCAGACCGGCTACCTGCCGGGTTGACGGGCGGCCGGCATATCACTCCGCATAGGGCGGCGGCGTCGGCATATCGCGGAACTCCTTGCGGACCATGCGCTTGCGCATGTCCGGCCGGATCTCCCGCAAGCCCTTGGCGAATATCTGTCGGTCCGCCGGGCTCAGCTTCTTGAAGGTGTCCAGCATGGCCTGCTGACGGCGGGTCTGCATGGCGGTGGACAGCTGGCGTTCGCGCATGAACGCGGCGTCGAGCGCCTTGGCGTCCAGCCTGGGTGCGCTGATGAGGTCGAGAATCTGCTCGCGCACCGTATCCAGCGCCCGGCGTTCCTTCTCGTCCGGCATGCCCTTGCGGAAGGAATCGGCGAGGATCTTGCGTCCCGCCGGGCTCAGCCGGCTGATGATCATCCGGTCCATCGCCGGGTCCGGCCCGCCAAGGCCACCCGGGCCGCCGGGTCCGCCCGGGCCGCGATCGCCCATCGGCGGCGGGCCATCCTGGGTTTCGGCCCCCGCCGGACCGGCGACCACCGAGGCCAGGGTGAGGGCCAGAACGCTCGTGCGAGCAAAGGTCTGCAGTAACGTCTTCACATCCATCCTTCCGACCATCCTTCGGACTGTTCGGTCGAGAACACCATCGACAGGGCCGCCTCATCGGTCAGCGTCACCGGCGTCGCCTGGCGCGGCGGCGCGATCAGCAGCACGGCGGCAATGCTGGCGGCCACGGCGAGCATGGCGCCGCCGGTCAGCCAGTAACGCTGGCGGAACGTCGTCGCCCACGAGGTCGACGAGGCTGCCGGGGCGTTGACGGGTACCGCCGGCAGCGCCTCGACCCGGGCCAGCAATGCCTCGATCCGGGTCGGGTCGGCCTTCATCACCGGCCAGTCGGACAGGGCGGCGTCCAGCCAGGCCTCGTCGGCGCGGCGGACCGCCAGGGCGGTATCGTCTCCCAGTGCGCGGGCCGCCGCGGCCTCCTCGGCGGGCCAACGGGTGAGGTCGGCGCCGAAGGTCGCCAGGCATTCGTCGATGCGTGTCCGATCCGTCATACTGACATCTCTCCCCGTAACGGCTCCAGTGCCTGCCGAAGGCCGGCCCGTCCGCGCGACAGCAGTGATTCTACCGCCTTCACATTCAATTCCAACATCTCCGCCACTTCCAGCATGCTGTGCCCTTCGCCGTAAAACAGCGCAAGCACGGCCCGCTGCCGCGGCGGCAACTGGTCCATGGCCGCCGCCACGGTGGCACCGCGACTGGCGGCCATGGCGGCATCCTCGGGGGTTGGGCCGTCGTCGGCCATTTCCCCCACCACGTCGAGCGCCTCCACCGGCTTCAGCGCCCGGCGCCGGTCCAGGCAGTGATTGACCACCACGCGCCCGATCCAGGCCTTGAAGGTGCCGCGACTGGCGTCGTAGCGGTCGGAGGCCCGCCACAGCTTGAGGAAGGTCTCCTGCACGGCGTCTTCCGCTTCCTCGCGCGTACCCAGCACGCGGCCGGCAATCCGCAGCGCCATGGGGTAATGGCGCTCGACCAGCAGCCGATAGGCCGCCTGATCGCCGGCCTTCACCTGCTCGACTAGCGTCGCGTCGCTCAACCAGCTCTCATCCATGCCCGGCATAGGCTCCTATCATGCCTTACGCGGCCGGGAACGCCAGTCCTTCGCCGGCCGACCACGGATGAGATGAACGCCCTGCCGATGTGACGCCGGTGACATGATCGAGAGCCGGCACAACGCAAGAGGGGAGAGGCGAGCGGCCTCTCCCCTCCGGGATGCGGGTGGTCGGAAGACCCGGTGCCTCAGGCGACCGTCCAGGTCTGGCCCTGGCGCAGCAGCGCGTCGAAGTCCGGCTTGGCCGGTTTCTTGGCCAGCACGGCGACGGTCTGGGCCTCCACCGCGTCGTCGTAGGTCGGCGCGGGGTCGCAGTAGATGACGCCCAGCGCCACCGGGAAGCCGGGGAAGGGCATTTCGATCAGCATGTAGGCGACCGACTTGTTGGTCTCGTCGTGGACCAGGATGTCGCCCTCGGTGATGCCGTTCTCGCCGATGGTCACCACCTCCAGCCGCTGGGTGTCGCGGTTGAGGATCAGGCCCTTGTTCTTCTCCTTGCCCCAGATCATCGGCTTGCCGTGTTCCAGCAGCAGCTGGGCATCCGCCGCGTTGGCCTTGGCGGTGAACGGCTCGTAGACGGCGTCGTTGTAGACGATGCAGTTCTGGTAGATTTCGACGAACGAGGCGCCCTTGTGCTCATAGGCGCGGCGGAACACCACCGGCATGTGCGCCTGCGCGGTGTCGATGGTGCGGGCCACGAACCGCCCGCCGGACCCCAGCGCGAACGAGCCCGGCTTCACCGGCCGGTCGACCGAGCCGAACGGCGTCGACGGCGACCGGGTGCCGACCCGGCTGGTGGGCGAGTACTGGCCCTTGGTGAGGCCGTAGATCTCGTTGTTGAACAGCAGGATGTTGAGATCCACGTTGCGACGGATGGCGTGCATGGTGTGGTTGCCGCCGATCGACAGCGCGTCGCCGTCGCCGGTGATCACCCACACGTCGAGCGCCGGATTGGCGAGCTTGAGGCCCGTGGCGAACGCTGGCGCGCGGCCGTGGATCGTGTGGAAGCCGTAGGTCGCCATATAGTAGGGGAAGCGGCTGGAGCAGCCGATGCCGGAGACGAACACGGTGTTGGCCGGGTCGGCGCCCAGCTCGGGCAGCGTGCGCTGCATGCACTTCAGGATCGCGTAGTCGCCGCAGCCCGGGCACCAGCGCACCTCCTGGTCGGAGGCGAAGTCGGCCGGGGTGAGCTTCTTCAGTTCAGTGACGTCGTTCATTGTCTCTCTCCCGCTCAGGCGTTCAGCAGGGCGTCGATCGCCGCTTCGATCTCGCTGATCTTGAACGGCTGGCCGGTGACCTTGTTGAGCGGCCGGGCGTCGACCAGATACTGATCGCGCAGCACGGTCTTGAGCTGGCCGGTGTTCATCTCCGGCACCAGGATTTTCTTGTAGCCCTTCAGCAGCTCGCCAAGGTTCTTCGGGAACGGCCAGATGTAGCGCAGGTGGATGTGGCTGACCTTGAGGCCGCGAGCGCGGGCGCGCCGCACGGCCTGGATGATCGGGCCATAGGTCGAGCCCCAGCCGACCACCGCCAGATCGCCGGTCTCCTCGCCCAGGGTGACATCCTGGTCGGGGATGTGGTTGGCGATCCCCAGTACCTTGTTGGCGCGGGTGTCGGTCATCTTCTGGTGGTTGGCGGACTCGTAGGAGATGTCGCCGGTATCATAGCCCTTCTCGATGCCGCCGATGCGGTGCATCAGCCCGGATGTGCCGGGTTTGATCCAGATGCGCTTGAGCGTCTCGGGGTCACGGGCGTAGGGATTGAGCTTCTCGCCTTCCGCCGGCGGGGTCTCGCGGAAGCTGACCGGGAACGGTGCGTAGTCCTTGATCGACGGTACCTTCCACGGCTCGGCGGCGTTGGCGATGTAGCCGTCGGTGAGCAGCATGACCGGTGTCATGAACTGCACAGCCAGCCGGCACGCTTCAATGGCGACCTCGAAGCAGTCGGACGCCGAACGGGAGGCGATAACCGGCATTGGCGCGTCGCCGTTACGGCCATAGACTGCCTGGTAGAGGTCGGATTGCTCCGTCTTCGTCGGCAGGCCAGTGGAGGGGCCACCGCGCTGCGAGTTGACGACGACAAGCGGCAGCTCGGTCATGATGGCCAGACCCAGCGCCTCGCCCTTGAGTGCGATGCCGGGGCCGGACGACGAGGTAACGCCCAGATGGCCGCCGTAGGAAGCGCCGATGGCCGAGCAGATGGCGGCGATTTCGTCTTCCGCCTGGAAGGTGGTGACGTTGAACTCGCGGTACTTGGCCAGCGAGTGCAGCAGCGGCGAGGCCGGCGTGATCGGGTAGGAGCCGAAGAACATCGGCAGGTTGGCCAGTTGCGCGCCGGCGACCAGGCCGAGCGCCAGCGACTCGGCGCCGGTGACGGTGCGGTAGAGGCCGGGTGCCGACTTCACCGGATCGACGTGGAACCTGTGCAGGCTGTGGCCGATTTCGGCGGTCTCGCCGAAGGCATGACCAGCATCGAGCGCCGCGATGTTGGCGTCCGCCAGCACCGGGTTCTTGGTGAACTTGGCCTTCAACCAGTCAACCAGCGGGGTGCGGTCGCGGTCGAACATCCACAGCGCCAGACCCAGCGTCCACATGTTCTTGCAGCGGATCGCCTCCTTGTTGCCAAGCCCGAACGGCTTGACCGCGTCGACGGTGAGCTGGGTGATGTTGAACGACAGCAGCTGGTAGCTCGCCAGGCTGCTGTCTTCCAGCGGGTTGGCAGCGTAGCCGGCCTTGGCGAGGTTGCGGGCGTTGAACTCGCCGCTGTCGGCGATGATCATGCCGCCCTTGCGCAGCGCGCCGAGGTTAACCTTGAGCGCCGCCGGGTTCATCGCCACCAGCACGTCGATCTCGTCGCCCGAGGTCTCGATGTCGCCCGAGCCGAAGTTGATCTGGAAGGACGACACACCGAACAGGGTGCCGGTGGGCGCCCGGATTTCGGCCGGGAAGTCCGGGAAGGTCGCGAGATCGTTGCCGGTCAGCGCGGTGGACAGGGTGAACTGCCCGCCGGTCAGCTGCATGCCGTCGCCGGAGTCGCCTGCGAAACGAACGACGATCGAGTCCGGGTGCTCAACCGTGTCGCGGTCGGTGATGTCTTTCAGTGCCGTTGCCATGCGCGCCTCTTCATACACCCTGTTCGGGTTTGTGCGTCATTTCGTACGATCTCTCCAGTACGCCTTCCCTATGGTCTGACGGGCCGTCCCGCAAACAAGAATTGCTGTGCCCCCCGACAAGGCCAAATTGTCGAAAGGGCCGGGGCGCCGCCGGCGTTACTCTCCTGCCTGCCGGGTTCGCCAGCAGTCCGCAATGGCTCTAATCGTCGCGGCATGGCGGGCCGCCACCGCGCCGACATCGTCGCTGTAGCCGCCGCCCATCACCGTACATAGCGGCACCTCTGCGGCCAGCACCGTCTCGGCCACCAGCCGGTCGCGCGCCGCGATGCCCGCATCGCTCAGGGCCAGCCGACCCAGGCGGTCCGCCGCGTGAACATCGACTCCGGCGTTGTAGAACACCAGATCCGGCCGATGACGTGACAGCAGCGTCGGAAGGGCCTCGGCAAGGCGATCGAGATAGGCCTGATCGCCGGTGCCGGGTGGCAGGCCGATGTCGAGGTCGCTGACCGCCTTGCGCACCGGGAAGTTGGCCTCGCAATGCATGGAGAAAGTGAAGACACGCGGCTCGGCGGCAAACATTGCGGCGGTGCCGTCGCCCTGGTGGACGTCGAGGTCCACCACCAGCACGCGGGCGACCGCGCCGTCGTCCAGCAGTGTTCGGGCGGCGATGCCGACATCGTTGAACACGCAGAAGCCGGCGCCGAAACCGGGGTGGGCGTGGTGGCTGCCGCCGGCGGTGTTGGAGGCCACACCCAGGGCGAGTGCCAGCCGCGCGGCCGCCAGCGTGCCGCCCGAGGCATGGCGGGCACGGGTCAGCACCCGCTGGGTGACGGGAAAGCCGATGCGCCGCTCCATGTCAGCGGGCACGGCGAGCCTGAACACCTGATCGACATAGGCGGCTTCGTGGGCGCGCGCCACCGTGTCGCGGTCCAGCGCGGGAGCGTCGTGCCAGACGAACAGGCCAGCAGTGTCGTCGGCGCTCAACGCCGCCACCACCGCCTCGTATTTCGACATCGGGAAGCGATGGCCGGCGGGCAGCGGCGCCACATAGTCGGGATGATGGACGACGGGGTAGGCGGTCATGCCTACCATATCGGGCGCGACCAGGCCTGCGTCCAGTGGCCGGTTCGGGTGATGTGACAGTGGCGATCGGGACTTCCTCGAAATCACCGCTTGCCGCCCTTGTCGTGGCTCCGCATGATGCCTGGAACAGGCCAGGGTGCCTGGCATGACGGGGGAGGACAGAATGATCGTTTTGCCGGATACGCGCATGCTGCTCGATCAGCTCAAGGCGATGGCGGGGCCGAAGATCCGCGACCTGCCGGCTGATATGGCGCGCCAGATGTACCGCGCCATGGGCCAGCTCACCGAGCGGCCGGCGCCGACGCTGGCGTCGATCAGCGATGTCAAGGTGCCCACCGAGGCCGGCCCGGTGCCGGCCCGTCTCTACGTGCCGCTGGGTGCCGACAGGCCATCGCCGCTGCTGATCTTTTTCCATGGCGGCGGCTGGGTGATCGGTGACCTGGAGAGCCACCACAGCCTGTGCGCCGAGATCGCCCAGCAGATGGGGTTGCGGCTGCTGTCGGTCGACTATCGCCTGGCGCCGGAGCACAGCTTTCCGGCCGCCCACGACGACTGCCTGGCGGTGGCCCGCTGGGTCGCCACCAGCCCCAAGGTGCTGGGGGCGGCCGTCGAGGGCCTGGTGCTGGCCGGTGACAGCGCCGGCGGCAACCTGGCCGCGGCGGTCTCGCTGCTGTTGCGTGGCGACGCCAGCGCGCGGGTACGGGCCCAGTTCCTGATCTACCCGGCGGTGGACATGGTGGAGGAGTGGGGCTCGATGGCCGCCTTCGCCGAGGGCTTCCTGCTGGAGAAGGGCGACATGGACTATTTCGCCGCCTCCTACCTGCCCAAGGGCGAGGCGCGCGCCGATGTGCGGGTGTCGCCGCTGCGGGCGGACGATTTCGCCGGTCTGCCGCCCACCGTGCTGTTCGTCGCCGGGCTCGATCCGCTGCGCGACCAGGGCCGGGCCTATGGCGAGAAGCTCAAGGCCGCCGGCGTGCCGCTGCGCTACCACGAGGCGGACGGGCAGATTCACGGCTGCTTCAACATGCGCCTGGCCATTGCCTCGGCACAGACCCAGTTGACAGCCTGCCTGGGGGACCTCAAAGCCCTGCTGCATGGCTGATTTCGCGCATCTTCCCTACCGGCCCTGCGTCGGCGTCATGTTGCTGGACGCCGACGACCGGGTGTTCGTCGCCCAGCGGATCGATACCCAGGTCGAGGCCTGGCAGATGCCCCAGGGCGGCATCGACGACGGCGAGGACCCGCTGGCGACGGCGTTTCGCGAGCTGGAGGAGGAGATCGGCACCGCCCACGCCGAACTGATCGCCGAGTCGCGCGACTGGCTGACCTACGACTTGCCGCCCGAGCTGGTGGGCAAGGTGTGGAAGGGCCGGTATCGCGGCCAGAAGCAGAAGTGGTTCGCCATGCGCTTCCTCGGCACGGACGCCGACATCAACCTCGACACCGCCCATCCCGAGTTCAACGCCTGGCGGTGGGAACGGCTGGAGCGGCTGCCGGAGATCATCGTGCCGTTCAAGCGCCGGCTCTATGAAGAGATCGTCGCCGAGTTCGCGCCGGTGCTGGCGGCGCGGGGCTGACGGACGCGCCGGTTTAGAGCGGCCGGATGTCGCTGTCGGCGTTGATCTCGATGAGCTCGAACACGTTGCCGAAGAAATCCCGCCCGTAGGTCGCGATGAAGCCGGTCTTGCGGCCCTCGGCGTCGACGTCGCCGCCCTGGGGCGGGGTGTGGAAGCGGATGCCGGCCTCGACCAGCCGGGCGTATACCGCCTGGATGTCGGCGACCTGCAGGCAGATGTGGGTATAGCCGTAGAGGTTGACCGGCCGGTCCGGCGCCTGGGCCGGCGAGCGCGGCGTGAGATACTCGAACACCTCGATGTAGGTATTGCCCAGCCGGGCGAGGAACACCCGTGCCGCGCTGTCCGGCAGGCCGACGATGGCGTTGATCATCGCGTTGCCTTCGCCCCAGTCCAGCGTCGACACCTCGGTGGCTCCCAGCAGGTCGATGTAGAAGCGGCGGGCGATGGCGAGATCGGGCACCGACACCGCGACGTGATGCATCCCCTGAAACAGTGCCGCCGATTGCGCCATGGCCGTGCTCTCCCCCCCTCATGATGCGGCCTTGAGGCCGACTGCTTGACGGCCACTCTAGGTCGTGGGGGCAGGGGTGGCAGCCTCAAAAGTGACAGGCTGCGGCACGCACGGTGGCGGCGACGATTCGGCTGGGTGAGGGATGAGTGGGGGATGGTGCTGCTGAGTGGGATTGAACCACCGACCTCTCCCTTACCAAGGGAGTGCTCTACCACTGAGCTACAGCAGCCCGCATCGGGGCGCGGCGTCTGAACGCCGCGAGGTGCGCGGTCTATTGCCGGGCGCGCCGTCTCTTGTCAAGAAAGGCCGTCAGGAAAACGGACACGATCAGCATGAACAAGCCCCAGACCCCCGACGATCCGCGCCGCAGCCGGTTGGCCGAGGCCCTGCGCGCCAACCTGCGCCGCCGCAAGGAGCAGGGGCGTGGCCGAGATGCCGGCGCCCCTGCTGATGAGGCGGGCGATCAGGACGCCGGCGCCGCCAGTGCCCGCTCGATCGCCGAGGTGACCTCCGGCGATTCGGGGGTCACCCGCGAGTTGAAGTAGCCGAGCAGCCGGCCGTCGCGGCCGATCAGATATTTGTGGAAGTTCCAGCCCGGCTCCGAGCCCTTGCCGAGCGTGGTGAAGGCCCATTTGAACAGCGGGGTGGCGTTCTTGCCCTTCACATGGGCTTTCTCGGCCAGCGGGAAGCTGATGCCGAAGCGGGTTTCGCAGAACTCCGCCACTTCCTTGTTGGAGCCGAACTCCTGGCCCATGAAGTCGCCCGAAGGCACGCCGAGCACGGTAAAGCCTTTCGCCGCATAGGTGTCCTGCAGCTTTTCCAGCCCTTCATACTGCGGCGTCAGCCCGCACTTGGAGGCGGTGTTGACCAGCAGGATCACCTTGCCCTTGAACTGCGACAGCGGCATTGGCGCGCCGTCGATGGCGGTCAGGGTGAAGTCGTAGGCGGTCTTGCCGTCGGCGGCGTCGATCGGCGCTGCATGGACCTGATGGTTGAGGGCGAAGCCGCCGGTCAGGGCGGCGGTCGCCAGGGTCGCGATCTTCTTCAGCATGTGGTTCCCTTCCCCTTGTGATCGTCAGTGCGCACTGTCAAATGGCCAGGTCGTCAAATAGAACGGGTCGCCTCGGCCAGCCAGGCTCGGGTGTCCTCGGGTACCAGTGGCGCCAGGGCCTCGGCGACCCGGGCATGGTAGGCGTTGAGCCAGGCGCGCTCGCCCGTATCCAGCAAGGTGGGCTCGACCAGGTCCAAGTCAATGGGCGCCAGTGTCAGGGTCTCGAAGCCCAGCATGTCGCGCTCGTCGCCGTCCTGCCGGTCCTCGCGCACCAGCACCAGGTTCTCGATGCGGATGCCGTAGGCGCCGGTCTTGTAGTAGCCGGGCTCGTTGGAGCAGATCATCCCGGGCTCCAGCGCCACGTCGCTGCTGGCCTTGGCGATGCGCTGCGGCCCTTCATGCACCGACAGGTAGCTGCCGACGCCGTGGCCGGTGCCATGGTCGTAGTCCAGCCCGGCCGACCACAGCGGCAGGCGGGCCAGCGCGTCGAGCTGGTGACCGCTGGTGCCGCGCGGGAAGCGGGCCCGCGCCAGCGCGATGTGGCCCTTGAGCACGCGGGTGAAACGGTCGCGTTCCTCCGGCCCCGCCGCGCCGACGGCGACGGTGCGGGTGACGTCGGTGGTGCCGTCGACATACTGGCCGCCGGAGTCGATCAGGAACAGCTCGCCGGTCTTGAGCGGCCGGTTGGTCGCCGGCGTCGAGCGGTAGTGGACGATGGCGCCATTGGCCCCGGCGCCGGTGATTGCCGGAAAGCTGACGTCGCGGAACAGATTGGCCTGGCGGCGCAGGTCGAGCAGGCGGGCATCGGCGCCCAGCTCGTCGATGCCGCCCTTGGGCGCCTCGACGTCGATCCAGTGCAGGAAGCGGGTCAGCGCGGCGCCGTCGCGCAGATGCGCCGCCCGCGTGCCGGCGACCTCCGCCGGGTTCTTGCGCGCCTTGGGCAGCACGCAGGGGTCGCGCCCGGCGACCACGGTGGCGCCGGCCTTCTCCAGCGTCTCGCTGACGGCGAACACCGTCGAGTCGGCATCCACCAGCACCCGGCGACCCTCGGCGCCCAGGGCCGCCAGCCGGTCGGCGAAGGCGCTGCGCGGGGCGATGGTGACGTCGGGGCCAAGCAGGGCGGCCAGCGCGGGCGTCACTTTCTCGGGTTCGGTGAACAGTTCCGCCTGACCGTTGGCATGCAGCAGCGCGAAGGCGCGCGCGACCGGCGTGCAGTCGACGTCGCTGCCACGGATGTTGAGCAGCCAGGCCACCGAGTCGAGGGCGGCGATCACCGCCACGTCGGCGCCGGCAGCCTTCAGGGCGGCGCCGGCTTCCGCCCGCTTGTCGGCCGACGGCTTGCCGGCATAGTCGGCGTCATGGGCGATGATCGGCGCCAGCGGCGGCGCCGGCTGGTCGGCCCAGATGGCGTCCACCGGGTTGGCGGTCACCGCCACCAGTTCGGCGCCGACGCCGGCCAGCGCCTTGCGCGCGGCCTCCACCCAGGCGCGGGTGTGCAGCCAGGGATCGAAGCCGATCCGGCCGCCGGCCGCCGCGTTCTCGCCCAGCCACCGGGCGGTGGAGGTGTCGGGGATGCTCTCGTAGGCGTAGAGGCTGGCCTCCACCTGGTCGCGTACCTGCAGGGTGTAGCGGCCGTCGGTGAAGATGGCGGCCTTGTCCGCCAGCACGACGGCGGCGCCGGCCGAGCCGGTGAAGCCGGTCAGCCAGGCCAGGCGCTTGGCATAGTCGCCGACATATTCGCTCATATGCTCGTCGGTCAGTGGAATGACAAAGCCGGTCAGGTTCCGCGCGGCAATCTCGCGGCGCAGCCTGGACAGGCGTTCAGCGGCAGTGGACATCGATGTCGTTCCTCGGAATGCTGTGGTGAGCGGTTGCTCATGGTCAGATGACCCATGGCGCATAGGTAGACCCGAAGCGGACGCGCGCCAAGCGGGGCGCGCCCGGGCGGGACAGGGCCGGGATGACCGGCTAAGAAGAGAGGCGGGACAGGATGAGGATGGTCAGGTTGGCGTTGGTGGTTGCGTTCCTGGGCGGATGCACCCAGATGGAGGCAACCTCGTCCCGTTCGATGGAAAGCCCGACCATGGCCAACGTTACCTCGACCCTGCCGTCCCCGCCGGTCGCCGCGCGCCGGCCGCACAGCACCACCCGCCATGGCATCACCATCGAGGATCCTTATTTCTGGCTGAAGGACCAGGGTTATCCCAAGGTCGAGGACGCCGACGTGCTCGACTATCTGAAGGCCGAGAACGCCTATTTCGAGGCGGCGATGGCGCCGCACCAGCCGTTGATCGAGACGATCTTCCAGGAGCTGAAGGGGCGCATCAAGGAAGACGATGAGAGCGTGCCGGCCAAGGACGGCGACTGGCTCTACTGGTGGAAATTCGCCCCCGGCGCCCAGTATCGTGCCTGGTATCGCAAGCCGGTGGCCGGCGGGCCGGACCAGCTGATGCTTGACGAGCCGGCGCTGGCGGCGGGGCTGGAGTATTTCAAGCTCGGCGCTATCGAGGTGAGCCCGGACGGCGGGCTGCTGGCCTACGCCGCCGACACCAACGGGTCGGAGCGCTTCACCATCCGCGTGCGCGATCTCGCCAGTGGCGCCGAGCGGCCGGACGTCATTCCCGAGGCGTCGCCGGCGGTGGTGTGGAGCGCTGACGGTCAGGGCTTCTTCTACACGCTGGTGAACGAGAACTGGCGGCCCTACGTGGTGAAATATCACCGGCTGGGGGCCGACCCGGCGACCGACGCGGTAATCTACGAGGAGCCCGACAGCGGCTTCTTCGTCGGCGTCGGCATGACCCAGAGCGAGCGCTTCGTCGTCATCTCGTCGGCCGACCACGTGACCTCGGAGGTTCGCCTCATCCCCGCCGACCAGCCGCTCAGCCCGCCGCTGCTGGTGTCGCCGCGCCAGACCGGGCGGGAATACGCCGTCGAGGAGCGCGACGGCACGCTGTTCATTCGCGCCAACGACACCCACAAGAACTTCCGGGTGGCGACCGCCGCGCTGGCGGCGCCGGGGGTGTGGAGCGACCTCATCGCCGGCTCGGACCACCATTACATCACCGATATCACCGCCTTCCGCGACGTGCTGGTGGTGTCGGAGCGCATCGACGGGCTGGAGCAGATCCGCCTGCGCCGCTATGACGGCGCCGAGCACTACATCGCCTTCCCCGAGGCCAGCTACACCGCCGCGCTGGGCGACAATCGCGAGTTCGACGTCGCGACCCTGCGGCTGTCCTACCAGTCGATGGTGACGCCGGGCACGGTCTATGACTACGACATCGCCGGCCGCCAGCTGGTGGTGCGCAAGGTGCAGCAGATCCCCAGCGGCTACGACGCCAGCCAGTACGAGACGGTGCGGCTGATGGCGCCGGCGCGCGATGGCGTGCAGGTGCCGGTGTCGGTGGTCTACAAGAAAGGCTTCCGCAGGGACGGCAGTCAGCCGCTGCACCTCTACGGTTATGGCGCTTATGGGTTGGCGATCCCGCCTGGTTTCTCGACCGCGCGGCTGTCGCTGCTGGATCGCGGCTTCGCCTTCGCCATCGCCCACATCCGCGGCGGCGACGATCTTGGCTACCAGTGGTATCTCGACGGCAAGCTGGACAAGCGCTGGAATACCTTCAACGATTTCGTCGATGTGGCCCGCCATCTGGTGGCGGAGCGCTACGCCGCGCCGGGCGGCATCTCCATCTCCGGCGGCTCGGCCGGCGGCGAGCTGATGGGCGTGGTCGCCAACACCAACCCTGAACTGTGGCGGGCCGTCGTCGGCCATGTGCCGTTCGTCGACGTGCTCAACACCATGCAGGACGAGAGCCTGCCGCTCACGCCGATGGAGTGGCCGGAGTGGGGCAACCCGATCACCGACCCGGCGGCCTTCACCCTGATTCGCAGCTACTCGCCCTACGACAATGTGGCGGCCAGGGCCTATCCGCCGATGCTGATCACCGGCGGTCTCAACGATCCGCGCGTCACCTACTGGGAGCCGGCCAAATGGGCGGCGAAGCTGCGCGCCACCAAGACCGACGACAACCTGCTGCTGCTGAAAACCAACATGGGCGCCGGTCACGGCGGCAAGTCGGGCCGCTACGAGAGCCTGCGCGAGGTGGCGGAGGAATATGTCTTCGTACTCAAGGCGTTCGGCCTCGCGGACTGAGTCCGCAACTTGCGGATTCGCGGACTGAGTCCGCGGGTCAGGTGTCCGCCAGGGCGTCGATGGCGTGCGCCAGGTCGATGTCGCGCAAGGTCAGGCCGCCCGCCTCGTGGGTGGTGAGCAGGATGTCGACCCGGTTGTAGACGTTGGTCCATTCCGGGTGATGGTCACGCCGTTCGGCGGCCAGCGCGACGCGGGTCATGAAGCCGAACGCGGCCGTGAAGTCGGCGAAGCGGAAGCTGCGGATGAGCGCGTCGCGCGCCGGTTCGTGGCGCCAGCCCGGCAGGCTCGCCAGCAGCGCGGCGCGTTCCTCCGGCGTCAGCGGGGTGATGGTCGGGCGGACGCCCATCGGGTTTTCTCCCTCGGTTCGTGGTCGGGCGGTGCTTGAGTGACGTGCCACCCATGCCTATCTCCATTATCCATGACCGACGCACCGATGACAGCCCCCACCTTGCCGCCCGGCCTGCTCGATATCGAACGGCTGGCCCAGGCCGCCGTCGAGCGGCTGCCCGACCAGTTCCGCGTCTGGCTCGCCGACGTGCTGCTGCGGGTCGAGGACTTTCCCGACGAGGAGGTCATGGCGGACATGGCGCTGGAAACGCCGTTCGATATCCTCGGCCTCTATCAGGGGCGGGCGATCGACGGTCACGCACTGGCGCCCAGCGGTGCGCTGCCCGACATCATCTTCCTCTATCGCCGGCCGATGCTCGACTATTGGGCGGAAACAGGCGAGGCGCTGGAAGATATCGTCATTCATGTGCTGATTCATGAGGTTGGCCACCATTTCGGGCTCTCCGACGCCGACATGGAGCGCATCGAGGCCAGCGTGCTTGATGAGCCCGGCAACGGCTGAGCGCAGCCTGTCTGTTGCATGGGCCGAGAATCGGCTAAAAGGGCGGCATGACGGATTCGCTTTCCAAGTCGCCGCCCCGCGCGGCCCGATCATTGCTGATCGTCGCCGGGATGACGGGCCTGTGGTGCCTTGCCGTGCTCGGCATGATGGCGTTCACCCTCTAGTGTGATGCGTGGCCGCGCGGCGTCTCCGGCGGCGGTCCTCCCGACCATTGCAGCCCGGCACGGCCCCGGCCGCCGGGAGGGTGCGGCCTGATGGCCCCACCTGATTGGCTGCTGGCATTAACCATCGCCGCTCTGTTGGCGGGTCTCGCGGTGCTGTGCTGGCAGGGCGTCCGGCTATGGCGCCAGCGCCAGCGGATGCTGCAGGCCTGGCGGCACCTGCTCGACGTGGTGGCGCGGCGTCATGCCGCCATCGCCGACGTCACCGCCGCCGATCCGGCACTGCTCGGGCCGCTGCGCGGTGCTCTGGGGGAGCTGGCGGCGGCGCTGGTGACGGCGCGCGGACTCGCCGGCACCCCGGCCCAGCGCGGCCGGGCCGAGCAGGCGCTCACCGTGGCGATCGACCGTTGGCGGGCCGCGGCAAGGGCGCACCCGGACGTGGCCCTGGATGGCGAGACGGCGCGGCTGTCGAGCACGCTGGGCGGCACGGCGACAGTGCTGGAGACGGCGGCGCGGGAGTACGATCTGGCGGCGGCCCGGCTCAACCGGCTGCGGGCGGCGTGGCCGGTACGCATGATTGCCCCCATCTTGGGAGTTGGCGTGGCCGAGGCTTTTTGGTTTGATGCCGCCCCATGATGTCCGCACCGAATCTCAAAGCCCTGCTTCTCGCGTTTCTCGTTGCCGTTCTGGGTGCCATGCCGGCACCGGCGGCGCCGCTGACCCCCGTCACCTTCCGCACCGACTGGAAAGCCCAGGCCGAGCACGGCGGCTTCTATCAGGCGGTGGCGCTGGGGCTGTACGAGAAGCGCGGGTTGAAGGTGACCATCCGCGCCGGCGGACCACAGAGCGACAATTCCCGCCTGCTGGCGGCGGGGGCTGTGGATATCGCCATGCTGTCCAACAGCTTCCAGGTGCTCAACCTCGCCGCCAAGGGCGCCGACGTGAAGGCGGTGATGGCAGCGTTCCAGAAAGACCCGCAGGTGCTGATGGTCCACCCCGGCACCGGCGTGAAGTCGCTGGCGGACCTCAAGGGACGGCCGATCTACGTCGCCGATGCCGCCATCGGCTCCTACTGGCTGTGGCTGAAGGCGCGCTACCGCTTCGCCGACGCCCAGATGCGCAAGTACAACTATTCGCTGCTGCCGTGGCTGAAGGACAAGCGAGCCGCCCAGGAGGGCTACCTTACCTCCGAGCCGTTCACCGCCGCCAAGGCCGGCGTGAAGCCCGAGGTGTTCCTGCTCGCCGATGGCGGCTTCAACGGCTACGGCGCCATCGTTGCCGCCACCGGCAAGACCATTCGCGAGCGGCCCGAGGTGGTGCGCGCCTTCGTGGCCGCTACCCGCGAGGGCTGGACCAGCTACCTCACCGGTGACCCCGCACCGGCCAACCGGCTGATCAGGCGGGACAATCCGGAAATGACCGATGCGCTGATCGCCTTTTCCCGCCAGCAGATGATGGCCAACGGCATCGCACTGTCCGGCGATGCCAAGAGCATGGGCATCGGCGCCATGACCGATGCGCGCTGGGCCGGCTTCCACCGGGAGATGGCGGGCCTCGGCCTGTTCCCCAAGTCGCTCGACCCCCGGCGCGCCTACACCCTGGCCTTCCTCAAGTGAGGCGGCGCCGGTGAGCCTGCTCCGGCTGGAGGGTGTCGGCCGGCGCTTCGGCGATGGCGTGACGGCGCTGGCCGGCGTCGACCTCGACGTGCCGGCCGGCGCGTTCGTCACCCTGCTGGGCGCTTCGGGCTCGGGCAAGACCACGCTGCTGCGGCTGATCGCCGGGCTCGACCAGCCCAGCGACGGGCGGATCGTCTGGGCCGGCGACGCGGCGCCGACGCTGGGCTATGTGTTCCAGGCGCCGACCCTGCTGCCCTGGGCGACGGTGGCGGAGAACGTGGCGCTGCCGCTGACGCTGGCCGGCCGACGCGACCCGGAGGCGGTGACCGCGGCGCTGGCCGCCGTCGGGCTGGAGGGGCGTGCCGAGGCGCGGCCGCGTGAGCTGTCGGGCGGGATGCAGATGCGGGTGTCGATCGCCCGCGCGCTGGTGGCCCGGCCGACGCTGCTGCTGCTGGACGAGCCGTTCGCGGCGCTCGACGAGATCACCCGCGACCGGCTGGGCGTGCTGCTGCAGCGGTTGTGGCGCGAGCAGGGGTTGACCATCGTCTTCGTCACCCATTCGATCCCCGAGGCAGCCTATCACGCCAGCCGGGCGGTGGTGCTCGACCGGGCGCCGGGCCGGGTGGCGGCGACCTTCGACTTTGCCGCCGACCGCCCGCGCGAGCGGACCTCGCCGGGCTATTTCGCCGCCTGTGCCGATCTGGCGGCGGCGCTGGCCCGGACCATGGCGGGAGCGCATGAGGATGCTTGAGCGGCTGGCGCCCGTTGCCGTCACCGTGGCGCTGATCGCGCTGTGGGAGGGGCTGGTGCGCGCGCTGGCGGTGGACCCGTTCGTGCTGCCGGCCCCCAGCGCCATCGGCGCGGCGCTGGTGGCCAGCGCGCCGTCGCTGCTGGCGGCCCTGCTGCACACGCTCACCATCACCTGGATCGCGCTGGCGCTGGCGCTGCCGTCGGGTGTCGGCCTGGCCTTCCTGATCCACCGCTCGGCGCTGGCGGAGGCCGGCATCCTGCCGATCGCGGTGGTGTTGCAGGCGACTCCGGTGGTCGCCATCGCGCCGATCATCATCATCTGGACCGGCGTCGACCAGCCGGACCGGGCGCTGGTGGTCATCGCCTGGATCGTCGCCTTCTTCCCGGTGCTGTCGACCCTGCTGTCGGCGCTCAAGGCGATCGACCCGGCGCTGCACGACCTGTTCAGCCTCTATGGCGCCAGCGGCCGGGCGCGCTTCGTGCGGCTGGAGCTGCCGGCCAGCCTGCCGGCGCTGGTGTCGGCGCTGAAGGTGGCCAGCGGGCTGGCGCTGATTGGCGCGGTGGTGGGGGAATATGCCGCCGGCTCCGGCGCCGCGCAGGGGTTGGCCTGGCGGCTGATCGAGGCCGGCAACCGGCTGGAAATCCCCACCATGTTCGCCTGCCTGGCGCTGCTGTCGGCGCTCGGGCTGGCGCAGTACGCGCTGCTGGGCGGGCTGGAGCGCTGGGTGCTGACCCGGCGCGGACTGGCCGCTAGCCGGCGCCCGGCGGGAAGGTAGTCAAAAACCTATTGACATCAGCAAACCGTTCAGGTTATTTCCTGCTTCGTAATGAGGAGGAAATGGCGATGGCGATGACGTTCGAACGACTGGTGGATGACCTGCTGGCGCGGGAAGGCGGCTTCGTCGATCACCCGGACGACCGCGGCGGCCCGACCTGCTTCGGCATCACCGAGGCCGTCGCCCGCGCCCATGGCTATCAGGGGCCGATGCACGACCTGCCGCGCGCCACCGCCATCGCCATCTACCGCGAGGACTACTGGCGCCGGCCGGCGCTCGACGCGCTGGCACTGGTATCGCCGGCGCTGGCGGCGGCACTGTTCGATGCCGGCGTCAACATGGGCACGGTGGCGGCGGTGCGGCTGCTGCAACGGGCGCTGAACGCCCTCAACCGCCAGCAGCGCGACTACCCCGACGTGCTGCTCGACGGCGTGATCGGCCGGCGCACGCTGGAGGCGGTAGGCACCTTCCTGCGCCGCCGGGGCGCGGCGGGCGAGGCGGTGCTGCTCAAGGCGCTGACCTGCCTGCGGGGCGCCCGTTACATCGAGCTGGCCGAGGCGCGCGCCGCCAACGAGAGCTTTCTGTACGGCTGGCTGGATGCCCGGGTGGCATCGGCCGGCGTGTCGGCCTGAGCGGGGGGAGGGACGTCATGGCGCTGCTCGATGCCCTGCTGGGCCCGCTGACGACGGTGATCGACAAGCTGATTCCCGATCCGCGCGCCAGGGCGGAGGCCAGGCTCAAGCTGCTGGAGCTGCAACAGGCCGGCGAGCTCGACCTGCTGCGCACCCAGCTGTCGGCGATCGTCGCCGAGGCACAGTCGGCCGACCCGTGGACCAGCCGGGCCCGCCCGAGCTTCCTCTATGTCATGTACGCGCTGCTGCTGTTGTCGGTGCCGATGGGGCTGGTGGCGGCCTGGGACGACACGGTGGCGCAGCGGATCATCGCCGGCATGACCGGTTACCTCCACGCCATCCCCGAGCCGCTCTACGTGCTGTTCGGCACCGGCTACCTCGGCTACACCGCCGCCCGCCAGTGGGGCAAGACGCGCGGCACCGACCTGTAGCGGCGCCGCGGAAGGGCCGGCCGCGCGATCACCGGCCGACCCTTCTGGCTGGATGCCGTGTCTGCCGGCCTGGCCGCCGTCCGACCGGCCTCAGGCCACGGACGATCGCCGCCGCCGCGCCAGCGGCAGCATCAGGCAGCCGGTGGCAAGCAGGGCCAAGGCCGCCGGTTCCGGCACCGGCGGCACCGGGTGTTTGCCGGCAAAGATGGTCGGCTGGGGATCGTCGATGAAGCTGAACCACCAGTAGATGTTGCCGCCGGAGAAGCTGCCGAGGGTCTCGAAGTCGATCGACCAGTTGCCGCCGGCCGGAATCGTCAGCGTGTCGAACAGCGGCAGCTGGGTCGTCCAGTCGATGTCATGCAGGAAGTCGGTGTATTCCGTCATCGATGCCAGCAGGCGCAGGCCGATGATGGTGAGTTCCTTGTCGCCGGTGTTGTAGAGCGTGAAGGCGTGCGTGTGGTTGCCCGTGCCGCCGTCACCTTCCTGGCCGCCGCCAGGATTGCCGCCGCCACCACCACCACCGGCCTTGGGGCCGCCGACATCGACGCCGGGATTGCCGCCGCCGCCGCCGGCAAGCGGTACGCCATCCTTGGTCCAGTACCACGGGCCCAGGAACAGCTGGTTCTTCTTGGTCAGCCACAAGGTGATGTCGACCTGCAAGGTGCCCAGGGTCGGCACGGTGCCGCCGGAGAAGTCGACCGAGGCCTGGTGGTTCTGGCCATCGTTGGCGGGGTTGGTGGTGCGGTCACCCAGCGCCACGTTGGCCGTTCCCATGGCGCTGGAGCTGACGGTGGCGCCATTGACGCCGACACCGGGGTCGGTCTGGAAGACCTCGATATGGAAGTCGTTGGCGTCCTGGCCGGTGGTGTTGGTGAATACCATCGAACCCTTGACGCCGGTTCCCGTCGGGCTGCCCACGGTGGTGGGCGAGGCCTGGGAGAGACTGGCGGCGAAACTGAGTGCGACAATGACGCAACTGGTTACTGCGAGGCGGGTCTTGCGCATGTCATGTCCCCTTCCATGCAGTTCGGCTTCTTGATTAATACGCTGGCGCGATGACGTCCTTGAGACACATCAACGCCGGTCTGCCGCGACGACAGGCAGTGGCGGGGACGCCAATGCGACAGATGGGTTGCGGTGGCCGGATCGCACGCTATAACCGCCGGTGATCGGATATTCAGTGAGGATGGGCTGTCATGGCTGAGTTCGCGTTGCCGGCAAACTCCAAGGTAGGCAAGGGCCGTGTGTTCAAGGCACCGGCTGGCGCCAAGCAGGTGCGCACGTTCCAGATCTACCGCTGGAACCCGGATGATGGCGCCAATCCGCGCATGGACAGCTACGAGGTCGACCTCGCCGAATGCGGGCCGATGGTGCTGGACGCGCTGATCAAGATCAAGAACGAGATCGACCCCACGGTCACCTTCCGCCGCTCCTGCCGCGAGGGTGTGTGCGGATCGTGCTCGATGAACATCAACGGCCAGAACGGGCTGGCCTGCACCACCGCCATTGCCGACTGCAAGGGCGACGTGAAGATCACGCCGCTGCCGCACATGGAAGTGATCAAGGACCTGGTGCCGGACTTCAAGCACTTCTACGCCCAGTACGCCTCGATCAAGCCCTGGCTGCAGACCACGACGCCGTCGCCCTCGGGCGCCGAGCGGTTGCAGTCGAAGGAAGAGCGGGTCAAGCTCGATGGCCTCTACGAGTGCATTCTGTGCGCCTGCTGCTCGACCAGCTGCCCGAGCTACTGGTGGAACGGCGAGAAGTATCTCGGCCCGGCGATCCTGCTGCAGGCCTATCGCTGGCTGGCCGACAGCCGCGACGAGATGACCGGCGAGCGTCTTGATGACCTTGAGGATCCGTTCCGGCTCTATCGCTGCCACACCATCATGAACTGCGCCAACGCCTGCCCCAAGGGGCTGAACCCGGCCAAGGCGATCGCCGAGATCAAGAAGATGATGCTGGAACGCGCCGCCTGATCCAGGCGTCCCCGGCTGAACGACACCAAAGGCCCTCCGGCAACCGCCGGAGGGCCTTTTGTCTGGCGGGGTAAGGAAACGATTACCGGGCTGGCGCGGGTGCCCATTCAAGATCGATCTCGACATCGTCGGTGTCGTCGCCGGTGACATCGAGGATGACGCGATTGCGGCCGCCGTTCTTGGCCTCGTAGAGCGCACGGTCAGCGCGGGCCAGCACCTTCTCCAGCGTGTCGCCGGCGGTAACGACGGCGACGCCGGCCGACAGCGTGGTATGCACCCGCGCGTCGCCGGCTTTCAGCACCACCTCCGCCGCCAGGCCCCGGATGCGTTCCGCCACCTGATAGGCCTCGCGCCGGTTGGCGGTCGGCAACATGGCGCAGAACTCCTCGCCACCCATGCGGCCGACGATGTCGCCGCCGCGCACCGCCCGTTGCAGCACCTCGGCGAAACAGCGCAGCAGTTCGTCGCCGACATGGTGGCCGAAGCGGTCGTTGACCAGCTTGAAGAAGTCGAGGTCCATCAGCAGCACGGCAACCGGTCGCCGCGTCCGCGTGGCATCGGCGATCAGGCCGCGTGCCTTGTCGTTGAAGGCGCGGCGGTTGAGCAGGCCGGTCAGCTCGTCAATGGTGGCGAGATGGGTGAGCCGGCGTTGCAGCTTCTCGGCCACCAGCAGCACGAAACTGGTGTTGACCACGAACACGTCCATCAGCATCAGCATCAGCGCGAAGGCGATGAACGGCGAGTGCGGGTCGAGATACTGGGTGTCGGGTTTGTAGACCAGAGCGCCGGCAATCCGCGTCAGGAACAGCACCACATGCTGGCCGAAGCCGAATAGCAGGAACCGGATGGCGATCTGCACGTCGGTGCGGCGGGCCCGTGCGATGATGTAGACGGCATAGCCGGTGGTCAGCAGCGTGAACAGCGAGACATTGACGATGCGTGCCCACAGCAGCGGTTCGACATAGAGCCAGTAGAGTTCACCGAGCATGACAGCCACCAGCAGCGGCACAAACACCCGCGGGCGCGCCGGCTTGCCGAAATACTGGCAGATGCCGATGACGTAGAGGCCGGTGCCGGTGACGCTGGCAAGGTTGGCCACGATGATGGTCAGCCAGTCCGGCCCCTTGCCCTGCCATCCGAACAGCAATCCGGCGGTTGCCAGCAGGATGTTGGCCCACATCCAGGTCGTGAGCGTGGTTTCTTCGGGATGGACGCGGCGCATGGCGCCCATCACCACCGCCGCGAACATCAGCGCGCCGATGATGGCGATGTGCAAGGTTGAGACGTCGAGTCCCATGCGTCCGCAACAGCCTTCTAACTTATTGTTTTTGTTGGTGGGATATCAGGAGTCCGGCGCAGGCGCTGGTCATGGTGTCCCTCTCGGGATCAGATTTGGCCGACAAATGCTAATATTCTGTTGACCAAATCTCCGGCGGCGATCGTTTGCGTGCCTTGCGAGGGCGTTGAGTGCAACTCAAAGGCTATTCCCTTGGCGGGCGCGAGAGGCTAGAGGCTGAGCCATGGCGATTGTCAAAGTCGAGAGCGGCCCCTGGGCCGGATGGATGCACTGGACGCGCGAACCGGAAGGCCGGTTCGTCGAACAGGCGCTGGGTGTCATGTATTTCCGCGACGAGCCGGACGGCCGGGTGCGCTGCCGGATCGAGACCGGCAAGCAGCACACCAACCTCGGCGACGACCTGCATGGCGCCTTCATCATGGCGGTGGCCGACATGGTCTATTTCGCCCTCGGCTGGCGCTCGCTGGAGGCGGTGCCGGCAGTGACACTGACCGCCAATTTCGAGTTCATCTCCCCCGGCCGGCCCGGCCAGGTGCTGGAGGCGGTCGGCGAGGTGCTGCGCGAAACCCGTCGCCTGCTGTTCGTGCGCGCGGTGCTGCAGCAGGACGGGCGCATCGTCGCCAATACCTCCGCCACCTTGCGCAAGATTCCCGCCGCCGCCGGCAAGGATTCCGACTGATCGTGCAACACGGCGCTTTGCAGCAGGCGCCCCGACCCTGTAAGGGGCGGTGCTGATGACCGTGTTGAGTGCCTATAACGACCTCGTTGCCCATGGCGAACTGAAGGCCGACCCCGAGCAGCAGGAAGCCGCCCGGCGGCTCAGCCGTCTGGCGGCGGAACTGGCGGCCTGGGAGCAGAAACCCGCCAGCGGCGGCTGGCTCGGCCGGCTGTTCGGCCGCGAGACCGCCGCGCCGGTGCCGCGCGGCGTCTATGTGTGGGGCGCGGTCGGGCGCGGCAAGTCGATGATCATGGACCTGTTCTTCGCCAACGCGCCGGTGGCGGCGAAGCGGCGGGTGCACTTCCATGAGTTCATGCTGGAGGTGCACGAGGCGATCCACCGCTTCCGCCAGACGGGCGAGGCGGAACGGCGCCAGCGCTACGGCCGGGCGGTGGGTGACGATCCGATGCCGCCGGTGGCCGGCGACATCGCCGCCGCGGCCCGCCTGCTGTGCTTCGACGAGATGCAGGTCACCGACGTCGCCGACGCCATGATCCTCGGCCGGCTGTTCACCGAGCTGTTCGCCCGTGGCGTGGTGGTGGTCACCACCTCCAACCGGCCGCCGCGCGATCTCTACAAGGACGGCCTCAACCGTCAGCTGTTCCTGCCGTTCATCGATCTGCTCACCGCGACGCTGGACGTGATGACCCTGAACGGCCCCACCGACTACCGGCTGGAGCGGCTTGGCGGCATGCCGGTCTATTATGTGCCCAACGGCCCGGAGGCGACCGCCCGGCTGTCGGAAGCGTTCTTCCGCCTGACCGACTATCCGGTCGAGGACCGGGCGCATGTGCCCACCGAGACGCTGGATGTCCACGGCCGGTCGCTGTTCGTGCCCAAGTCGCTCAAGGGTGTGGCGGTGTTCTCGTTCAAGCGGCTGTGCGCCAATCCGCTGGGGGCGGCCGACTATATCGCCATCGCCCAGCATTACCACACCGTCATCATTGTCGGCATTCCCCGGCTGGGACCGGAAAAGCGCAACGAAGCCAAGAGGTTCGTCACGCTTGTCGACGCCTTGTACGAGTATAAGGTGAAGCTGCTGGCCGCCGCCGACGCGGCGCCGCAGGATCTCTACCCCGCCGGCGATGGCGCCTTCGAGTTCGAGCGCACCGTGTCGCGGCTGATGGAGATGCAATCGGCCGATTATCTGGCGCGCGGCCACGGCCTGGAGGCCTGAGCGGCGTCCCGCGGGCGGCGCGGCCTGAGCGCCTGGCCGCGGCTGCCCGCCGTTCCCCTTTGTCTCCATCTGGTGGACGGTTTGTTCTCCCAACCGATTGCTGCAAGTGCGTTTAGATAATGTACACGCCTGTCCATCATTGATACTGGACAGGTCAGTCCAGTAACGGGTCCGTCGTCGCGGACCGGGGCGTGTCGGGCGTTGGAGAGACGGGATGAAACAGAGGGTCAGGCGGTGGGCGTTGACGGCGCTGGTGGCGGCGGTCGCCATCTGGGGCGTGATCGAGGCGGTGCAGTGGTTCTCTGTCGGGCGCTACCTGGAATCGACCGACAACGCCTATGTCGAGGCGGAGATTGCCTACATCGCCCCCAAGGTCGAGGGCTATGTGCGGGCGGTGCCGGTACGCGACAACCAGCCGGTCCGGCGTGGCGATGTGCTGCTGGAGATCGAGGATATCGACTACCGCACCAAGGCGACCGAGGCGGAGGCCGTGGTCGCCCAGCGCGATGCCATGGCCCAGGCCCTGGGGGCCTCGATCGAGGGGCAGAAGGAAAGCATCCGTGAAGCGGCGGCGGCGCTCGCCTCGGCGCGGGCCGAGCTGGAGGCGGCGGCGAAGGATCGTGATCGCTATGCGGACCTGGTGAAATCCAGGTGGGTATCGGCGCAGAAATTCGAGCAGGCCAAGTCGAGCGCCGAGCAGGCACGCGCCAAGGTGGCCGAGAAGGAGGCGGCGCTGGCCGCCGCCCGGCGCCAGCTCGACGCGCTGCTGGCGCAGCGGGACGCTGTGATCGCCTCCCGTCGCCAGTCGGCGGCGCAGATGGCCCAGAGCAAGGTCGATCTCGGCAACACCGTCGTGCGCGCGCCCGGCGATGGCGTGGTCGGCAACCGCACGGCGCGGGTCGGCCAGTATGTCAAGCCGGGCTCGGTGGTGATGGCGCTGGTGCCGCTGTCGGGGGTCTATGTCGTCGCCAACTACAAGGAAACCCAGGTCGAGCGGATGAAGGTGGGCCAGCCGGTGACGCTGGCGGTCGACTCCTTCCCCGGTGTCGAGGTGCATGGCCACATCGACAGCCTGGCGCCGGCCAGCGGCTCGCGCTTCTCGCTGCTGCCGCCGGAGAACGCCACCGGCAACTTCACCAAGATCGTCCAGCGACTGCCGGTCAAGGTGGTGCTCGACCAGCCGCTGCCCAAGGGGGTCCGCCTGGTGCCGGGCATGTCGGTGGAAGCGACCGTCGACACCCGCGGCTCCGCCCATGGCTGAGGCGGCGGCCCCGCCGGCGGGTGTCAGCGCGCCTTCGGTCAAGGAACTGAAGCTCGACGCGCGCGGCCTGCCGGAACCCGGCGTCCTGCTGGGCTATTTCATGATGGTGTTCGGCATGTTCATGGCGGTGCTGGACATCCAGATCGTCGCCGCGTCGATCAACCAGATCCAGGCCGGGCTGGGCGCCAGTCCGGAGGAAGCCAGCTGGGTGCAGACGTCCTATCTGGTCGCCGAAGTGGTGATGATTCCGCTGTCGGGCTTCCTGTCCCGCGCGCTGTCCACCCGCTGGCTGTTCGTGCTGTCGTCAGCCGGCTTCACGCTGGCCAGCGTCCTGTGCGCCACCGCGACGACGCTGGAGGAAATGGTTGTCTATCGCGCCTTGCAGGGCTTCATCGGCGGGGCGATGATCCCCATCGCCTTCGGCACCACCCTGCACCTGTTCGGACGCAACCGCCAGGGCGGCATGATGGTGTTCGTGTCGATGGTCGTGACGCTGGCGCCGACCATCGGCCCGACGCTGGGCGGCTGGATCAGTGACACATTGAGCTGGCACTGGCTGTTCCTGGTCAATGTCATTCCCGGCATTCTCATCAGCATCGGTGTGTGGGCGCTGGTGGATGTCGACGAGCCGGACCTGTCGTTGCTCAGGCGCCTCGACGTCATCGGCCTGGTGGCGATGGCGGCGTTCCTCGCCAGCCTTGAGTATGTGCTGGAGGAGGGCGCCCGCGACCAGTGGTTCGAGGATGATCTGATCGCCGGTCTGTCGCTGCTGTCGGCGATTGCCGGCCTGATATTCTTTTATCGCGCCTTCACCGCGCGCGAGCCGATCGTCAACCTGCGCGCCTTCGCCGATGGCAATTTCGTCGCCGGCACCCTGATTGGCGCGATGATGGGCGTCGGCCTTTACGGGCTGGTCTATCTCTATCCGCTGTATCTGTCGCGCATCGCCGGTCTGTCGTCGGAGCAGATCGGCACCGTGCTGTCGGTGAGCGGGCTGGCGATGGTGCTGGCGGCGCCGCTGGCCAATCTCATCCGGGCGCACGTTGACGTGCGCGTGCTGGCCTGCATGGGCATGTCGATGATGGCGCTGTCGGCCTATCTCGGTGTCGGCATGACCGCCGAATGGCGCTTTAACGAGCTGTTCCTGCCCCAGGTGCTGCGCGGCGCCGGGCTGATGTTCTGCATGTCGTCGATCTCCATCGTCGCTTTCGCCACCTTGCCGATGAACCTTGTCAAGGATGCCTCGGGCCTGTTCACGCTGTGCCGCAACCTTGGCGGCGCCATGGGTCTGGCGATGATCAACACCATCCTGCAATGGCGCACCAGCCTGCACTGGTCACGCATGGTCGAGGCCGTCAATGCCGGCCGGGTGGAGACGGAAACCTGGCTGGCGCAGGCGCAGGCGCGGCTGGCCGAACTGGGCGTGCCCGACGCCACCGCCACGGCGAACCGGCAGCTGGGCGATCTGGTGATGCGCGAGGCGCTGGTGATGAGCTACGCCGACTGCCTGTGGGTGATGATGGTGATTTTCAGCATAGGCGCGATCATGCCGCTGCTGATGCGCAAGGCGGGCTCCGCCTCTCCGGTGGGAGATGCCCATTGACCCAGAAAGCGCGCAACGGACCCGGCCGTCCCGTTGACCTCGCCAAGCGCGAGGCGATTCTCGTCGCCGCCCGCCGGCTGATGCTGCAATATGGCGCCGGGGTGACACTGGACGCCGTGGCGCAGGAAGCCGGCGTATCGCGTCAGACCATCTACAACGCCTGGCCGAACAAGGAGCAGCTGCTGGCCGCGGTGATGAACAGGGCGGTTGACGAGATCATGCGGCCGCTGGCCGAGGCCAGTGCCGCCGACAGCGTGGAACTGACGCTGACCAGGGTGGCGGAGAAATATTTCCAGACCATCATCACCGCCGATGGCCTGAAGCTGCTGCGCCTGATGCTGACCGGCCGCAGCGGCGAGGCCAGCAGTTTCTACGCCAACGGCCCCGGCCGCAGCCAGGTGCGGCTGGCCGACTATCTCGCCATGCAGGCGGCACGCGGCCTGCTCGCCATCCACGATCCCGGCATGGCCGCCGAACATTTCTTCGGGATGCTGAAGGGCAACCATCATCTGCGGTCGCTGATCAGCGGTCAGGCCGAACTGGATGCGGCAGGGCAACAACGGTGGATCACGGCCACGGTGGCGGCCTTCCTGCGCGCCTATGATCCGGGCGCGGCCAGCGCGCCCGATCAGGCCACGGCACCCTGACGCGACGAATGGGTGAACCTCCGGCCCGAATCGGCTAAGAGCGGTTCCGGAAGAGGAATGTGCGGCGTGGGCGCCATCACCACCGAACAGGCTTACCGGAACTACGTCCAGCGCGCGGCGACAGCCGAACGGCGGGGCCAGGTGGGCGAGGCCATTCAGGCGCTGGAGGTGGCGGTCGCGCTGGATGCCGACCGCCCCGAGGCCTGGCGCCGGCTGTCGCGCCTGCTCGCCCGCGACCCCCACCGTCACGATGAGGCGGAGGCGGCCCGCCGCCATGCCGAGCACCTCGACGCGGATACGGCGGCGGATTCGCTGTTCGTCGCCGCCGACACCGCGATTACGGGTATGCCACCCCAGGCGGGCGGTGCGACGCTCCTGGCCTACGAGCAGGCGGACGCCACCCGGCTGGAGCAGTCGGGTCGCCATGCCGAGGCGGTCGCGGTGTGGCGCCACATCACCGAAAGCCATCCCGATGACGCGGCCGCCTGGACTCATCTGGGCCGGGTACTGGCCGATCATCTGGAGGATCACGCGGCGGCGGAACAGGCGTTGCGGCGAGCGGTGGCGCTTGACGATCATGATGAAGTGGCGCTGGCCTATCTTGGCCGGGTGCTGCTGGATCAGGACGGCGATCTCGACGAGGCGCTGACGTGGCTCGATCGGGCGCTGGCGCTCGATCACGATTACGCGGCGGCCTGGGCGTGGAAGGCGCGCCTGCTGCATGTACGCGGCGAGCGGCTCGACGAGGCGGAGGCGGCCTACCGACGGGCAGTGACACTGTCACCGGAATATCCATGGGCATGGAGCCAGCTTGGCCAGCTCTACCATGACCTGCTGGCTCGCCCGGCCGACGCCGAGGACGCCTACCGCCGCGCGGTCGCCCAGAACCCTGATTATGCCTGGGCCTGGGGCCAGCTCGGCCAGCTGCTCGGCGATGAGCTGGACCGTCCGCGCGAAGCGGAGGCGGCGCTGCGCCGCGCGCTGGAGATCGACGCCGAGGATCCGTGGGACTGGGCGCAGCTGGGCGATCTGCTGGCCCGGCAGGAGGGTCGGGCGGCCGAGGCCGAGGCCGCCTTCCGCAGGTCGCTTGCCATTGATCCGGCGTACGCCTGGGCCCATGCGCATCTGGCCCGCCTGCTCTCGGATGATCCCGACAGGCTGGACGAGGCGGAAGCCGCGTACATGGCGGCGCTGGCCAGCCAGCCCGATTATGTCTGGGTGCAGGGCCAGCTGGCGCAACTGCGGCACCTGCAGCTCAACAGAATCCCCGAGGCCGAGGCCGGCTATCGTCTGGTGCTGGAGGCGGAGCCGGAGAATGCGTGGGCGTGGGCGCAACTTGGCCACCTGCTGCTGTTCCTGCTCGGGCGGGTCGAGGACGCGATCATCGCCTTCGAGACCGCGGTCGGGCTTGATCCGGAGTATGAGTGGGCGTGGGCCAATCTCGGGCAGGCGCTGCACGAATATCGTCAGGACACCGTGGCGGCCGAACAAGCCTATCGTCGGGCCCTGGCGCTGTCGACCGACCAGCCCTGGAACTGGGCGCAGCTCGGCGCGCTGCTGTCGTTGCAGGGCGGCCCGGCGCAGGTGGTGGAGGCCGAGGCGTGCCTGCGCGAGGCGGTGCGTCTCGACCCCGGGCATCGCTGGGCGTGGAGCGAACTGGGACGGCTGCTGAGCGGGGTCGAGGGTCGTGCAGGGGACGCCGAGACCGCGTTTCGTCAGGCGCTGGCGCTGGAGCCGTCGCACGCCTGGAGCCGGGCGCATCTCGGCATCCTGCTGGGGCGCGAGCCGGCCCGGCGGGAAGAGGCCGAGGCGGTCTTGCGCGAGGCGATGGCGCTTGATCCCGATGCCGGGTGGATGTGGCGGGAACTGGCGACGCTGTGCCTGCATGACGTCACCCGCGCCGACGAGGCGGTCAGTGCCCTGCGCCAGGCGCTCGCCATCGACCCCGATGACCATGCGATCTGGCATCAGCTGGGCGAAGTCCTCGAACAGCGGCTGGACGACCCGCAAGGCGCGCTGGCGGCCTATGAACAGGCGCAGGCGCTCGACCCTGGCTGCCCGACCATCGCCGGGGACATCGGACGGGTTCGGGCGCGACGCGGGCTGGGGCGGCTGTTGCCGCGGTTCCGCCGCCGGCGTGACTGACCGGCGCCGCCCCCTCAGGGGACGAACGCCCAGTACAGGCCGCCGAACAGCATCAGACTGATCGCCGTCAGCCGCAGGCTGGTGGCCTTGCGCAGGCGCAGGGCGAAGAACAGCGCGTAACCGACCATCGACAGGATCAGGATGAGGATGGCGATAACGTCGATCAGCCGCTTCCAGACGCCGCCGGTGTTCTTGCCCTTGTGCAAGTCATGCAGCACGGTGACGACGGTGGCGCGCTGACGGCTGATTTCCGCCTCGCCGGTGGCGAGATCGATGAACACATCGGTGCTGCCGCTGGCGCCCTCGAAACGCAGCATGGCGTCCGTGTCGATCACCTCGCCACTCCTGTAGGCGCCGCGCACGGCGGTGGCATCGCTGACTGCGGCGGCCAGCGCCGTAGCGGGGTCTGTCGCCGCCAGCGCCCGTGTCAGCGTCGCGGCGTCCAGTGTCAGCGTGGATTCCCGCGCCGCCGGCTTGTCGCCTTGCAACCAGTCGGGATGGTTGAGCAGCAGGCCGGTGGCGGCAAAGAAGATCAGCGCGATGAAGGCGAAGGCCGACAGATAGCCGTGCCAGACCCGGCATTCATGGTAGAACTGGTTCTTCAGCTGGTTCACGGCCTTGCGTCGCGCGGCCTCGTCGGTCGCGCGGCGGACGGCCAGCAGAGCGCGGATCATTTGCGTTTGCCGTAATTGAGCTGCACCCGGCCGATCTCGTCGCGTGGCGGCAGTGCCTGGGCACCGACGGCCTTGCCGAGGTCGAGCGGCGCGCTTTGATAGGCATGACCGCCATGTTCCCGCGCGGCCTCGATATGCACGGTGTAACGTCCCTGGGGCACCGGCTTGCCGGCGTCGTCCCTGCCGTCCCAGACCACGGAATAACGTCCTGACGCCCGACTCGGCTTGGCGACCGTCGCCACGATCTCGGGCGTCTTGCGGCCGAAACGGCGCCACCAGACGTAATTTTCCTCGATCCATCGCGGGCTGTCGCCGAGCAGCATCAGGGTGCGGACCAGCTGCCGGTTCTCGTCGGTGATCCACACCGCCATGTAGGGCGCCCGGTAGGGATTGGCGGCGATGGCCGGAATTTCATAGTCGATGGTGACGGCGAAGCCGGCCGGCCATGGCGCGCCGGCGATAATGTCGGCGTCGTTCGCGGTCACCGGCGTGGCCTGGGCGTAGTGCGCCCAGTTGGCCGAGGTGACGCGGCGGCCGTCGCTGTCGACGAACAGCGCGGCGATGGTGTCGAGCGAGTCGGCGTAGGCCAGCGCGTCGGCCGGGGTCATGGTCGAGAAAATGGTGGCGAGCGCGTCCGCTTCCGTCGCGGTCGGCGCGATCACGGTGGCGCTGACCAGCGTTTCCACCGGCCAGCCGGTGCGGGGATCGAGCGTGTGGGCGTAGGCCGCGCCGGCCACCACGACGTCGCGGGCCAGCCGGCCGGAGGTGGCGATGGCGCGATCGGCGAGCGCGACGGTTGCCATTGGCGCGGCGTTGTCGGCGGGGCAGGCGGGGTCGGCGACGCCGACCCGCCACGGCATGCCGCCCGGCCCCTGGCCCCAGCAGCGGATGTCACCGCCGATGTCGATCATCAGGCCGGCCAGCGTCGGCGCGGCGCGGCGGGCGGCGGCGAGCGCCGAGTCGATGATGTGGCCCTTGGCCAGCGCGTCGACGTCGAAACGCACCTCGGCGGGCCGTATGATCAGCCCGGTGGCGGAATCGAGCAGCGGCGCTGCGTCATCCAGCGCGGCCGCGCGGGCGGCGAGGTCGGCGCGATCCGGCAGCACGCCGGTGACGGCGGCGGCGCGCCAGTCGGCGATCAGCCCGCCCACACGGGCGCTGAACCGGCCGTCACTGTCCCAGTGCCAGCGTTCGCAGGCGGCGATGACGGCGAACAGGTCGGCGGACGCGCAGTGGCTGGCGCTGGCGTTGAGGCGGGCCAGTTCGCTGTCGCCCCGCCAGCCGCTCAGCACGGCATCAAGGCGGGCGATGTCGGCGAGGATCGCGGCCATGGCGATGCGGGCGGTCGCCTGATCGTCGCTGAGCGCCACCACGTCGAGCGAAGTGCCCAGCACATGGTCGGCATGGAAGCCGAACGGGCGGGCCTGTGTGGCCGGCGCGGCCACGGCGGCCATCGCCACGGCCGCCGCGCCGAGCAGCAGGCGAGGCAGGGAGGGGGCAGTGAACGGACGCATGACGACTCTCACAAGGCGGATTTCACAGCGGTCGATGTGGGCCCGTCCGGGCGAGCCGGCGGCGCAGGACGGGCCCACACCGGACTCGACGGACCGAATGGCGGTGACCATATCGACGGCCCGCCTCTGTTGCAACTAATAATGTGTATTAATACCAGGATGAGGGCGGGTCGCTCAGGCCAGGGTGGAGGTGATGACACGCGGCACCGGCGCCGATTTTACCGCCGGTTGGGGCTCAGTCGCCGCGATACAGCTCGCACAGCAGATCGATGATCCGGGTGATCGACGGATTGGCAAGGCGGTAGAAGATCGTCTGGCCGGCGCGGCGGGTGGTGACGATGCCCTCGGCGCGGAGCTTGGCCAGATGCTGGGACAGCGCCGACTGGTTGAGGCCGACATAGTCGGCGAGATCGCCCACCGACATCTCGCCCTCGCTCAGCCGGCACAGCACGATCAGCCGCTGTTCGTTGGCCAGCAGCTTGAGGTGCTGCGCCGCGAGCGCGGCGCTGGCTTCGAGATCAGCCTTGGTGGCGGTGTGTTTCAAACGACTCTCATCCGCATCTATCGCGATACTGTCGCTGTCTATACGCGTTTCGGCCGACGTCAAGCTGTCAGCATGGCAAACCTCACGCCGGCGCGCTGTCGGGTTCATCTTTCTGTTCATCATGCCGTTCGTCGTCCCGCAACACGATGTAGATGGCCGGAATGACCAGCACGGTGAGCAGCGTCGAGGACACCAGGCCGAACAGCAGCGAAATCGCCAGACCCTGGAAAATCGGGTCGAACAGAATCACCGCCGCGCCAATCATGGCCGCCAGCGCCGTGAGCAGGATCGGCTTGAAACGGATCGCGCCGGCCTCCAGCAGCACCTCGCGCAGCGGCCGGTCCGGCGCGCGGCCGTGGCGGATGAAATCCACCAGCAGGATCGAGTTGCGCACGATGATGCCGGCCAGCGCGATGAAGCCGATCATCGAGGTGGCGGAGAATGGCGCGCCGAACAGCGCGTGTCCCAGCACGATGCCGATCAGCGTCAGCGGGATGGGCGTGAGAATGACCAGCGGCAGCTTGAAACTGCCGAACTGGGCGACCACCAGGATGTAGATGCCAAGAATGGCGACCGCGAACGCCGCACCCATGTCGCGGAAGGTGACGTAAGTGATCTCCCATTCGCCGTCCCACAGCAGGGTGGGACGCGACGCGTCCGCCGGCTGGCCATGAAAGGCGATTTCGGGCTTCGGCAGGTTTTTCCAGTCGTGCTCTTCGATGGCGTCGTTCACGGCGAACATGCCGTAGATCGGGGCTTCGTAGGCACCGGCAAGCTCCGCCTGCACCATTTCGGCATAATGGCCGTTGCGACGGAAAATCGTGTGGGAGCCCGGCTCGCGGCTGACGCTCACCACCTCGCCCAGCTCGACCAGACGCGGGCCGGCGGCGGTCTGGGTGACGGCGACCGGTGTCGTCGCCAGCCGTTCGCTCCACGCGCGATCCGATTGCGGCAGGCGGATGGCGATTTCCACCGGGTCACGGCCCTCGCCGCGATGGGAATAGCCGACCACGTTGCCACCCAGCACGGCGCCGATGGAGTCGAACACCTGCGACTCGTCCAGCCCGAAATATTCCAGCTTGTCGCGCTCGGCGGTCAGCCGCAGCCGCGGGCGGGGCTGGCCGTGGCTGTCGTCGACGTCGACGATATAGGGGATCTTGCCGAAAATCTCGCGCACCTCGCCGGCCACCGCGCGCCGGGTGTCGGCATCGGGGCCGTAGATTTCGGCGAGCAGGGTTGCGAGCACCGGCGGTCCCGGCGGCACTTCCACCACTTTCAGCGACGCACCGGCCTCCAGCGGCAACGACTTCAGCCGCTCCCGGATGTCGAGCGCGATGTCGTGGCTGTTGCGCGAGCGGTCGCCCTTGGGGGAGAGCGTCACCATCAGGTCGCCGAGTTCCGGCGCGGCCCGCATGTAGTAATGACGCACCAGGCCGTTGAAGTTGAAGGGCGCGGCGGTGCCCGAATAGACGTCGATCGACAGCACCTCCGGCACCGCCTTGATGCGCTCGGCCGCCGCCACCAGCGTCCGCTCGGTGGCCTCCAGGCTGGCGCCTTCCGGCAGGTCCAGCACCACCTGCAGTTCCGACTTGTTGTCGAACGGCAGCAGCTTCACCGTCACCGTCTTGGTGGCGAACAGGGTGCAGGCGAGCACGGTGGCGATGCCGACACCGGCGAGAAAACGCCCGGCGCTGCGACGGGTGCGGATCACCGGCTCGGCGACGCGGCGATAGAGCGCGCCGAGCTTGCCGCCGCTGTGGTCGTCGTGGTGGGCGTCGGCGTCGAGGAAGCGCCGCGCCATGCGCACCATCAGCCACGGCGCGATGATGACGGCGACGAAGAACGAGAACAGCATCGCCGCCGAGGCGTTGGCCGGGATGGGCGCCATGTACGGCCCCATCAGGCCGGAAACGAACATCATCGGCAGCAGCGCCGAGACAACGGTCAGGGTAGCGACGATGGTCGGGTTGCCGACCTCGGCGACGGCGGCGATGGCGGCGTCCACCTTCGAGCGGCCGTCGCGCATCGCCCAGTGACGGGCGATGTTCTCGATCATGACGATGGCGTCGTCGACGAGGATGCCGATGGAGAAGATCAGCGCGAACAGGCTGACGCGGTTGATGGTGTAGCCCATCAGGTTGGAGGCGAACAGCGTCAGCAGGATGGTCGTCGGGATGACGATCAGCGTCACCGCCGCCTCGCGCTTGCCAATGGCCACCGCGATCAGGATGACGATGGACAGTGTCGCCAGGCCGAGATGGAACAGCAGTTCGTTGGCCTTCTCGTTGGCGGTCTCGCCATAGTCGCGGGTGACGGCGACGTCGAGGTCGTCGGGCAGCAGCGTACCGCGCAGCACCTCGACCTGATGCAGGACGTTCTCGGCCACCACCACGGCGTTGGCGCCTTCGCGCTTGGCGATGGCGATGCTCACCGCCGGCGTGTCGCGCCAGCCGTCGCCGTCGCGGGCGATGCGGCGGGCCCGTGCCTGGTCCTCGCGCGGTGCCTGGATGACCCTTGCGACATCGCGGACATAGACCGGCCGGCCATCGATGGCGGTGACGGTGAGCAGGCCGACGTCCTGCGCGCCATCAAGCGTGCGCCCGGCCACCACCGACAGGCTGCGGTCGCGTTCGCGCAGGAAGCCGCCAGGGAAGGTGCGATTGGCCTGGCGGACGGTTTCGATCAGCGCGCCCAGCGGCACGCCGTGCAGCGCCAGCTTCTCGGGGTCCGGCTCGACGCGGATTTCCTGCGGCCGGCCGCCGACCAGGAAGGTGAGGCCGACATCATCGACCTTCATCAGTTCGGTCCGCAGCTTGTGGGCGACGTCATGGAGTGCCTGATCGTTCCAGCGCGCGGCCGCCGCCGGGCTGGGCGACAGCGTCAGCACGACGATCGGCACGTCGCGGATGCCGCGGGCCACCACCAGCGGCGTGGGGATGCCGACCGGAATGCTCTTGATGTTGGCGTTGATCTTCTCGTGCACGCGCAGCACCGCGTCGTCGGCGTCGGTGCCGACAAGGAAGCGGGCGGTCACCACCACCTGATCGTCGACGGTCTGGCTGTAGACATGCTCGACGTCGTCGATGCTCTTGACGATGGTTTCCAGTGGCTTGGTGATCAGTTCGACGGCGTCGGGCGCCTTGAGACCGGCAGCGTCGATGGTGATGTCCACCATCGGCACCGTGATCTGCGGCTCCTCCTCGCGCGGAATCGAGATCAGCGCCACCAGGCCGACGGCAAAGGCGGCCAGCAGGAACAGGGGCGTCAGCGGCGAGTTGATCGACGCCTTGGTGAGAAAACCGGAAATGCCGAGTTTCATGGGCGCACCAGCACGTCGCCGGCGCGCACGCCGGACAGCAGTTCAATGCCATCGGTGATGCCGGGCGCGGTCATCGCCGCGCCGCGCTGCACCGGCACGTCGAGCGTCTTGCCGCTCTTGACCAGCAGTTTGACGTAATCGACGCCGAAGCGGGTCACCACATAGCCGCGCGGCACCACGATCGCCTTGCGCTGGCCCAGCGGCACCGCCACGCGCACGCGCGCGCCCATCCGGTCGTTCCTCAGCCCCGGCACCGCCACATCCGCCATCACCCGGCCGCTGGCGACCGAGGGGTAAACCTGCTCGATGGTGCCGGTACGCACGGCGCCGGCGGCAGCGCCGTTGAGAATGCCGACCTCAAGCCCCACCTTCAGCGCGCCGGCCTGACGTTCCGGCATGTCGATGCGCAGCACGGTACGGTCCACCGCGATGGCGGCGATCGACTGGCCGGCCGTCACCACCGAGCCCAGCGGCACCGGCGCGGCCGTCACCAGCCCGGCCTCGGGGGCGAACACCTTGCCCTGATCACCCAGTTCGGCGGCGGCCGCCTTCTGGGCGCGCGCCGCCTCCAGCGCGCCGGCGGCGGCCTTGGCGGCCGCTTCCGCCTGGTCCAGCCGGGCCTTGGCGTACCAGCCTTTCTCGTAGAGCGGCTTGACGCGGTCATACTCGGCGCGGGCGTTGGCATACTGGGCCTCCGCCGCCGCCACCTGGGCGTCGTAGGCGCGGGTCTCGAAGGTCAGGCGGTCGTCGACCACCACCGCCAGCAGCTGGCCCCGGCGCACCCGCTGGCCCTCGTCCACCAGCCGCCTGACCAGGGTGCCGCCAATGCGGGCGCGGGCCTCCGCCATGTCCTTGGTGGCGATGGTGGCCGCCACCACCTTGGTGTCCGGCACCAGGCGCTCGCGCACCGTGAGACGCGACGCGGCGGGCGCCGCCGCCACCAGCACGAGGCCGAGGCCGATAGCCGCCAGATGGCGGGAAAGCAGGCGGGCAGGGGTGGTCATGCTCATCCGGTTCCGGTCCTTGCTGTCGATCCGGGGTGTCGGGGTCGTGCGCCCCGTCCCGCCCGTTGTGCTGCGATCATATCCCCACATGACGTATAGCCCTTATCCTGGCCTCGTTCAGGCCTTGCCTTGATCTGTTTCCTGTCGGCGGCAGTGATGTTGTGCCAGAGTCTCGACGATCGCGCGCGCCGCGGCGCTGTCGATCGCGTAGTAGATGGTCTGGGCGTCGCGCCGGGCGCAGACGATATGCTCCCGCCGCAGCAGCGCCAGATGTTGTGACACCAGGGACTCGCTGGCGCCCAGATCATCGGCCAGCGCGCCCACCGACCGTTCGCCGTCGATGAGACGGCAGACGATCATCAGGCGGTTGGGGTTGGCCAGCGCCTTGAGCAGGGTGCTCGCCTTTTCCGCCTCGCACCGGTCGGTCATGGTTTCAATATTCATACTTGCGCATTTTATAAATTAAAAATATATAGTCAAGGGAGGACAGGCGAAAACGCCATGGCGGACTGGGGAATCGGGAAGGATCGGCAATGAGTGCAAGCAATCCTCATGTGGTGGTTCTGGGCGCGGGGCTGGGGGGTGTCATTGCCGCCTACGAAATCCGCCATGAGCTGGGCAATCGCATCGACCTGACGGTGGTGTCGCGCGGCGATACCTTCCATTTCGTACCGTCGAACCCGTGGGTGGCGGTGCGCTGGCGCGAGCCTGATGACATCGAGGTTTCGCTGAGCGAGGTGTTTGCCCGCAAGAAGACGCCGTTCATTCCGGTGGGCGCCAGCCGGGTGATGCCGGCGGAGAACCGGCTGGAACTGGAGGACGGCCGCGTCCTCGACTATGATTATCTGGTCATCGCCACCGGGCCGGAACTGGCGTTCGACGAGATCGAGGGCCTGGGGCCGCACACCGGCTTCACCCAGTCGGTCTGTCACGTCGACCACGCGACCAGCGCGGCGGATGCCTTCGACCGGCTGGCGGCCGATCCTGGCCCGGTGATCGTTGGCGCGGTGCAGGGCGCCTCCTGCTTCGGCCCGGCCTACGAATTCGCCATGATCCTCGACACCGAACTGCGCAAGCGGCGGGTGCGTGACCGGGTGCCGATGACCTTTGTCACCTCCGAGCCCTACATCGGCCATCTCGGTCTCGATGGCGTTGGCGACACCAAGGGGCTGCTGGAAAGCGAAATGCGCAACCGGCACATCAAGTGGGTGACCAACGCCCGCGTCGCCAGGGTGACGCCGGGCATGATGCACGTGGAGGAAGTCGCCGACGACGGCGCGGTGAAGGCGGCCCACGAATTGCCGTTCGCCTTCTCGATGATGCTGCCGGCGTTCCGTGGTGTCGGCGCCGTGCGCGGCGTCGAGGGGCTGGTCAATCCGCGCGGCTTCGTGCTGGTGGACGAGTTCCAGCGCAACCCGACGTTCCCCAACGTGTTCAGCCTCGGCGTCTGCGTCGCCATTCCGCCGATCGGCAAGACGCCGGTGCCGGTGGGCGTGCCCAAGACCGGCTTCATGATCGAGACCATGGTGACGGCGGTGGCCAAGAATCTCAAAGCGGTGATCGATGGCCAGATGCCCAGCCAGCGCGCGTCGTGGAATGCCGTGTGTCTGGCTGATTTCGGCGACGGCGGTGTCGCCTTCGTCGCCCAGCCGCAGATTCCGCCGCGCAACGTCAACTGGTCATCCGACGGCAAGTGGGTGCACCTGGCCAAAATCGGCTTCGAGAAATATTTCCTGCGCAAGGTCAGGCGCGGCGAGAGCGAGCCCTTCTATGAGAAGCTGGCGCTGGAGCTGCTGGGCATCAACAAGCTGAAGTCCTGAGAACCGAACGGAGCACGGGAGGTTGTCCATGCGTCAGGTGCTGTGTCCCGTCTGTGCCACGCCCAACCGGGTGCCGGAAGACCGGCCCCCGGCGCAGGCCAGGTGCGGCCGCTGCGGCGAGGCCCTGTTCCAGGGCCAGCCGGTCGAGGTCGACGGGGCCGGGCTGACGCGCTATCTCGAAAAGACGCGCGGCGGCGTGCTGCTGGATGTGTGGGCGCCGTGGTGCGGCCCGTGCCGGATGATGGCGCCGCATTTCCAGGCCGCCGCCGCCCGGCTGGAACCCGACGTGCAGCTCATCAAGCTCAATTCGGAAGCGCACCCGCAGGCCTCGGCGCGGCTGGGCATCCAGGGCATCCCGACCCTGATCCTGTTCCGCGACGGCCGGCCGGTGGCGCGGTCGAGCGGCGCCATGAGCGTGGAGCAGATTGTCGCGTGGACGCGCGACGGGCTGGCGCGCGGCTGAGGCCGCCTCGTCCGCCGATAGATAGAAGGAGAAAGAGCGATGACCGTTGATCGTGCCGTGCTTGCCTTCGCGGGTTTTGTCGTCCTACTGGGCGTGGTGCTGTCGCTGACCGTGCATCCCTACTGGATCGGCCTGCCGATCTTCGCCGGCCTCAATATGATCCAGGCCGCGTTCACCGGCTTCTGCCCGGCGGCGATGATCTTCAAGAAGCTCGGTATCCGCCCCGGCGTCGCCTTCAACTGATCGCGCTGTCAGTCGCCGGCAGGGGACGGCGGCGCATCAAGCGACGCCAGCAGCTGGTCGATCAGCGCCGTCACCCGCGGCAGGCGCGGGCGTTCGGATTCCAGCACGGCGCGGAAGGCGCGCTGCTTCAGCGCGGCGATCCTGTCCGCCGGAATGGTGACAGCGCCGCTGACGCTGGACAGCACGATGTCGATCAGTCTCTCCACGGCGTGCAGCCGGCCCCACAGATAATCGTTCTCGCGGTAGGCACGGGAGAGGAAGGCGCCGAAGGTGGCGAACTCGATGCCCTTGAGCGTCGCCGCCGCGCCACCACGGCGCAGGGTGGTTGCATCCGACGGCGACAGCCGGTCCACCTTCACCGCGTCCAGTTCGTCGATGGTCGGGTCAAGCATCGGCAGCGCCACGATGTCGAAGAACGGGAAGCCGACATAGGCCATCAGCAGCGCGCGCGCGACGCTGCCATCCTTGATGCAGCCCAGACTCTGCGCCACCAGCACGTCGACCGTGTCGTCCACTTCCGTCAGGTCCATCGCCTCGCCCAGGCCGGCGATGGCGTCGTCGATGTTGCCGCGCGCGCGCGCGCAGCGGGCCATGCAGTCGGCGTGGAAGAAGTCACGGTTGCGCCGTTTGATGAACGGGGCCAGCGCCGAGTACAGCAGGGCCTTGGCATCATCCAGCTCGGCGTGGTCAAGCAGCCGGGTGGCGCCATAGAGCTGGTTCAGCCGCCGGATGACAAAACGCAGCCGGCGGATACGGAAGCCGAGGTCATAGCTGCGCAGGAACTGCACCCACGGCAGATGTTCCCCCAGCAGCCGGGTATCCTCGATGCGGGGAATCGGGGTGATGCCGCCGCGTGCCGCCCAGTCCATCACCAGTCGTTGCAGATCCTGACGCTCCGACGGGCCGGCGTTGCTCTGGAACAGGCAGAGCTGTTCGGCGAGGTCGCTCAGCACCCGCGTCAGCTTGAGCTCGGCATAGGCCTTGTAGGCGAAGCCGGCGCCGCGCGCCGCCTGCTGCTGGGCGATGTCGCGCCATTGCGCCAGCGCGTCGGGCGACAGTTGCGACATGTCGAGGTGGGCGCCGAGCCCTTCCTCCACCGCCTGCTCGACATCGGGGGCGACGCTGGCGATGACGCCGCGCGACAGCGCCAGTCTTTGTGAAAGGTCCTGCAGCCACTCCAGTTCGTCGCGGATCGGCTGCTGGCGCGGGATGCTCGACAGCGAGCCGATGATGGCGCTGAAAAAGCCCGGCACCTGCTCGTCATCGTGGCCGCGCGGCGGCTTCGGGTTGGGTTCGATGTAGACGATGCGCCGGTCCACCTCGCGGTGGGCGGGGCGGTCGCGCAGCGCGGCGATGGCGGCGCCGAACGGCTTGTTGTTGAGCACGCTGCCGTCGATCAGCGCCGCCACGCGCGGATCGCGGCCGTTGCTCGCCCAGCCGGGGAACAACTGGTCGATGAAGGTCATCCGGTCCAGCCAGTTGTGGCCCTTGGTGGCGACCAGCCGGTCGATCTCGCCGATCTGGGCGGGCGGAAAGGCACCGGGGAAGGAGGCGGTGGCACGGGCGGCGAAGGCGAGGCTGGGCAGGTCGGCCAGCCGGCGCGTGCCGTTAAGCCCGAGACCGGAATCGTGGAAGCTGATCACCAGCCGGTGCTCGCGCTCGTCGATCTCCGGCGGTGAGTGCAGGCGCAGCTTCTCCGAATGGCCGTGGAAATCGGTGACGGTGACCATCAGGTCGAGCGGGTAGCCCGGCGGCAGCAGCGAGTCGGTGCCCGAGCGACTGTCCTCCATCGCCATCAGGCCGTCGTAGAGCAGGGTGGCGAAGCCCTGGCCGGAGAAGGGTGGCTCGAACCAGCGCGAGCGGATGAAGCGGGAGAGCTTGCGCCGCACCTCCGGGCTTGCCTCGCGGCCCACCAGTTCGTCGACCCGGCGCGCCTGCCAGCGGCCGAACAGCCACACCAGCGGGCGCAGGTAAAGCTTGCTCCAGCGGCCCGAGGCACCGCTGGGATCGAGCAGGCGTTCGACATCGGCGTTCTTCAGCCAGAGGTCGGTCAGCGGTTCCAGCGACAGATCCTCGGCGATGGCTTTCGCCAGGAAGATGCCGTTGATGCCGCCGGCCGAGGCGCCGGCGATGATGTCCACCAGCACGCGCAGCTCGATGGTCTCGCCGATCAGGCCCAGCAGATCGAAATAGATCGCCTCGGTGTCGGCCGGGCGGCCGGAGCGTTCGACGTCGGAGAACCCCGATTCCGCTTCGGCGCCTGCCCGGCCCAGCAGGTCGCGTCGGGCCTTGGAAGCGCGCTGGAGTTTCCAGATCTCCTTGGTCAGGCCGTGCATGTACACGGTCAGCGACACCCCGCCATAACAGACGAGGGCGAGCCGGAGTTCCTTTTCCTTCATGATGCGCGACGCCTCCCCCACGGACAGACTAGAGGCGTGGGCGCGGAATGTGGAGCGGTGATTACGGGCCGGGGATCATGAGCCGGAGATCATGAGGCGGTGATTTCCAGCGGCATGCCGGCGAGCGCGGCTTCCGCTTCCTGCTGCTGGGCCGCCCACATGGCGGCGTAGCGCCCGCCGGCGGCCAGCAGTGCCGCGTGGGCGCCGCGCTCGGCCACCCGGCCGTCTTCCAGCACGATGATCTCGTCGGCGCCGACCACGGTGGACAGCCGGTGGGCGATGATCAGGGTGGTGCGATCGGCGGCGGCCGCGTCGAGGGCGGCCTGGATGTCGCGCTCGGTGCGGGTGTCCAGCGCCGAGGTCGCCTCGTCGAGAATCAGGATCGGCGGGTTCTTGAGCAGGGTGCGGGCGATCGCCACCCGCTGCTTCTCGCCGCCCGACAGCTTCAGGCCGCGTTCGCCGACCACGGTATCGTAGCCGTCCGGCAGGCCTGCGATGAAGTTGTGGATCTGGGCGCGCGTCGCCGCCGCCTCGATCTCGGCCTGGCTGGCCTCGGGTCGGCCGTAGGCGATGTTGTAGCGGATGGTGTCGTTGAACAGCACGGTGTCCTGCGGCACGATGCCGATGGCCCGGCGCAGGCTGTCCTGCCGCACGTCGCGGATGTCCTGCCCGTCGATGCACACCCGGCCGGCGCTGATGTCGTAGAAGCGGTAGAGGATGCGCGCCAGCGTCGACTTGCCGGCGCCCGACGGGCCGACGACCGCCAGTGTGTGGCCGGCCGGCACCGTGAAGCTGACGCCGTGGAGGATTTCGCGGCGCGGCTCGTAGGCGAAATGGACGTCCTCGAAGCGCAGCGCGCCGCCGCTGACGGCAAGGTCCGGCGCGCCGGGCTTGTCCTGGATCTCCATCGGCTGGTCGAGCAGGGTGAACAGCTGCTCCATGTCGATCAGGCCCTGCTTGATCTCGCGATACACCCAGCCGAGGATGTCGAGCGGCCGGAACAGCTGCATCAGCATGGTGTTGACCAGCACCAGATCGCCGATGGTCGCCCGCTTGGCGCCGATGTCCACCGCCACCAGCGCCATGCAGCCGAACAGGCACAGCGCCGTCAGCAGGCCCTGGCCGATGTTGAGCAGCGCCAGCGAACCGTCCGACTTGGTGGCGGCGTTCTCGTAACGCTTCAGCGCCTGGTCGTACTGGCGGAACTCATGCTCCTCGTTGTTGAAGTACTTCACCGTCTCGTAGTTGAGCAGGGAGTCGACGGCACGGGCATTGGCGCGGGTGTCGGTCTCCACCATGTCGCGGCGCAGCTTGGCCCGCCATTCGGTGACGACGCCGGTGAACAGGATGTAGGCGGCCACACACGCCAGCGTGATCGCCACCACCTTCCAGCCGAAGGCGGCGCCGAAAATGACGCACACCGCGCCCATCTCCAGAATGGTCGGCGCGATGTTGAACATGATGAAGTAGAGCATCTCGTCGATGCTCTTGGTGCCGCGCTCGATGATCTTCGACAAGCCGCCGGTGCGGCGCTCCAGATGGAAACGCAGCGACAGCGCGTGGACATGGCGGAACACGCTGAGCGCCAGCCGCCGCAACGCCCGCTGGCCGACCCGGACATAGACGGCGTCGCGGCTGTACTGGAACACGCTGGAGCCGAAGCGCACCGCCGCGTAGCCGCCCAGCAGGCCGACCGCCAGCGCCACCGCCGGGCCCTGCGGCCGCACCAGCGCGTCGGTGGCCCATTTCATGAAGAACGGCACCACCAGCACGCTGGCCTTGGCGGCCAGCATCAGCACCATCGCCAGCACGATTCGCAGCTTCAGGTCGACGTCGGCGGCCGGCCAGACGTAGGGGAGGAACCTTCGGAAAGTGGCCCACACAGGGGCTTTGCGCACGGCAGCCATGGGATTCCAAGTCGTTAGCCAGTTGGAGTGAGAAAATAGCGCAACTTTGGTCGAGCGCTATCATTTTTGCGTTGCAACATTTTGTGCCGCACTGCACAATGATTGGCGTAACGAACAATACGGATGGCTGTTCGGTTTGTCATCCCTCGAGCACCAGGAGACACTGATGCGCATGACCAAGATCCTCTTTGCCGCCGCTGCTTTCAGCATGGTTGCCCCCGCAGCGTTCGCCTCCAGCGCCGTGGCCCCGATCAGCAGTTTCACCGATGCCAAGACCGGCTTCCGCGTGGTCACCCGTTCGATGTCGGGCGGTGACCTGCTGCTGATCGGCAAGCATCCGGAAACCGGCGAGAATTTCCGCCTGAAGGTCCGTACCAGTGGCGCCGTGAAGGGCGAGCTGAACGGCCAGCCGGTCGAATTCTCGGTGCCGGAAGAGAAGCTGAAGGCTGCCACCAGCCTCTAACGCTCTGACGCTCCGTTGCTATTGAGATCGCCGCGTCCGGGCTGCCCGGGCGCGGCGTTTTCATGTGCCTGAGCCGCCCGCCGGGGTGGCGCCCGGCCGCGCCGGTCAGTCGAACAGGCTGGAGACCGAGCTTTCCTCGGCGATGCGGTGCATCGCCTCGGCGATCAGCGGCGCGATCGACAGCCGGCGGATCTTCTTCGACACCCGCACCGCCTCGGTGGCGAGAATCGAATCGGTGATCACCAGTTCCTCCAGTTCGGAGGCGCCGACGCGGGCGACCGCGCCACCCGACAGCACGCCGTGGCTGACATAGGCGGCCACCGCCTTGGCGCCGGCGGCCTTCAGCGCGGCGGCGGCGTTGCACAAGGTGCCGGCGGAATCGACGATATCGTCGACCAGGATGCAGTAACGCCCGGTGACGTCACCGATGATGTTCATCACTTCCGACTCGCCCGGCCGCTCGCGGCGCTTGTCGACGATGGCCAGCGGGGCGTTGTTCAGCCGCTTGGCCAGCGCGCGGGCGCGCACCACGCCGCCGACGTCCGGCGACACCACCATCAGCGGTTCCTTCGACAGCCGTTCGGCGATGTCGGCGCTCATCACCGGGGCGGCGTAGAGGTTGTCGGTGGGGATGTCGAAAAAGCCCTGAATCTGGCCGGCGTGCAGGTCCATGGTCAGCACCCGGTGGGCGCCGGCGGTGGTGATCAGGTTGGCCACCAGCTTGGCGGAAATCGGCGTGCGCGGCCCCGGTTTGCGGTCCTGGCGGGCATAGCCGAAATAGGGGATCACGGCGGTGATGCGGCGCGCGCTGGCGCGGCGCAGCGCATCGGTGGTGATCAGCAGTTCCATCAGGTTGTCGTTGGCCGGCGCCGAGGTCGACTGCATGACGAACACGTCCTCGCCGCGCACGTTCTCGTGGATCTCGACGAACACTTCCTCGTCGGAGAAGCGGCGGATGCTGGCCCTGGTCAGCGGCATGTTGAGATAGGCGGCGATCGCCTCGGCAAGGGGGGGATTGGAGTTGCCGGTGACGAGTTTCATGGGCTGCCTCTCGGGGGTCGGGGGAATCGCGGCTGAGTCGGGCACGCTCTTAGCGCCGGGGGGCGGATCGCGCAATGCGCCCTTGGCCGGGAACATGGTTGACGGACCAACCGGCCACCATGGCCGAGGAGTGTCTCGGGGCGATGACAGACATACGCCTGTCTGCTGACAGGCAGGCTACAGGGCAATCAGCGATACCTGCCGGCCATAGTCGGGCTCGTCGCGGTGGGTGGTGCGGCGGTAGCTGAAGAAGCGCGCCGGCTGGCTGTAGGTGTCCTCGCCCAGCGCCGCGACTCGGGTGACGCCGGCTTCCGCCAGCCGCAGCGCGACAAAGCCTTCGAGGTCGAACTGGTGATGGCCGGACCGCTGGCCGGCGGCGAAGAAGTGCTCGGCCGCCTCGTGGTGCTCCTCGAAGCGGCGGCGGAAGCCGTCGTCCACTTCGTAGGACTTGCGGGCAATGCATGGCCCGATGGCCGCCGCGATGTGGTCGCGCCGGGCGCCGAGCCCGGCCATCGCCGCCACCGTCGCCTCGATGACGCCGAACAGCGCGCCCTTCCAGCCGGCGTGGGCGGCACCGATGACCCCGGCCTGGCGGTCAGCCAGCAGCACCGGCGCGCAGTCGGCGGTGAGCACGCCCAGCGCCAGGCCGGGCCGGTCGGTGACCACGCCATCGGCGGCCGGCCGGGCATCGTCGGGCCAGGCGGCGGTCGCCACCACGGCGGTCGGGCTGTGCACCTGATGCAGCGTCACCAGCGCGGCGCCGGGCGCGACGGCCTCGACTGCCCGGTGGCGGTTGTCGAGCACCGCCGCTCGGTCGTCGGCCGAGCCCAAGCCGACATTGAGGCTGGCGAAGATGCCGGCCGAGACGCCGCCGGTACGGCCGAGAAAGCCGTGGGCGACGCCGTCCAGCGTCGGCGCGCGGACCAGGGTGATGGCGCCGGACAGGCCGGCGGCGGGATCGGAGGGGATGTCGCGGGTCATGGCGGGCTTATCCAGCCTCAGTCCCACAGCTGCAAGTGCATGATGTCCTCGTCGTCGGCATGGTCGCCGACCATGAACTTGTAGTGGCCGACGATGGTGAAGCCGTGCCGGCGATAGAAGGCCTGGGCGCGCGGGTTGTCGGCATAGACGCTCAAGTAGACGTCGCGGGCGCCGCGGGCGTGGCACTGGTCGAGCGCCCAGGCCATCAGCGTCGCGGCGACGCCCTGGCCCTTGTAGGCCGGCAGCACGTAGAGCTGCTTCAGCTCCAGCGCCGTGGCGGGCGGGTTGGCCACCGGCAGGCTCATCGGCCCGATCTTGGCATAGCCCACCAGCGCACCGTCCACTTCCGCCACCCGGTAGGCGCGTGCCGGGTCGGCCAGCTCCGCCGCCACCGCCGGCAGGCCGTGCACCCGGTCGAGGAAGGCGTTGAGGTTGGCCGCGCTGTAAAGATGGCCGAAGGTGTCGATGAAGGTTTCCCGCCCGAAGGCGGCCAGCGCCCCGGCGTCCTCGATCAATGGTGCGCGGTAGTGAACGTCGGTCATGTGTCGAACCCCAGCGGTGTCGGCCATTGCGGTGCCACAAGCGCCAGCACCTTGAACAGGGTGCCCATTTCCTCCGGGTCGGCGAGCCGGCGCGCGGCCATCACCAGCGCCTCGGCGCGCGGCGGATTGGCCTTCGCCAGCTGGGCGGTGCGCACGTCAAGCCCGAGCTGGCGCAGGAAACGCCCCTGGGTGACCGGCCCCAGTGTGCGCGCCCCGGCCGCCTGTGCGGCCTCGACCAGCGCCTGGAAGTCGACATGGGCGGTGATGTCCGCCTCGCCCGGGGCGACCAGCGGATCGGCGAACTGGTGGCGCGCCAGCGCCTGCAGCGTGTCGCCGCGTGCGCGGGTCGCGTGACCGTAGTCGATGAGCAGCGCCGCGCCGCCGACCCGGGCCAGCGCGCCAGCGATGTCGGCGGCCACGGCCTGTCCGGCCGGGCACAGCTCCAGCACCTCGCCAGTCGCCGCGTCCGCCAGCAACGGCGCCAGTGGCGCCAGGTCGTCGGCGCTGGCGGGATGACCGGGGACGAACGCGAGCGTGCCGTCCGCGCGCGCGTCCACCGCCTGCCAGGCCCAGCCGGCGTCGGTCAGCACCAGCCGCTCGATGGGCAGGGCGTCAATGAACTCGTTGGCGACGATGAGCAGCGGCGCGTCGGCGGGCAGCGACGCCCAGTCGGCGTGCCAGCGGGCGTGCGGCAGCCGGGCCGCCTGTTCGGCCCGCAGCACCGGGCTCATCTCGACGAAATGGATGTCGGCGGCGGCATGGAAGCCCGGCACCCGCGCCGTCGCTCGCCAGGCGTCGGCCATCAGGGTGCCGCGCCCCGGGCCGAGTTCGACCAGATGGACGCGGGCCGGCCGGCCGGCCCGCAGCCACAGGTCGGCCGCCCACAGGCCGATCAGCTCGCCGAACACCTGGGAGATTTCCGGCGCGGTGGTGAAGTCGCCGGCCTGACCGAACGGTACCTTGCGCATGTAGTAGCCGTGGTCGGGGTGGCCCAGGCACAGCGCCATGTAGCGCCCCAGCGGCATCGGGCCGCGCGCGGCGATCTCGTCGCGGATCAGCCGCTGGAGGGGCGTCATGGCCATCGGTTCAGGCGGGGCGCTGGCGGCGTCCGGCGGTGGCGACGAAATAGGCGCCGGCCAGCACCATCGGCAGGCTGAGCCACTGGCCCATGTGCAGGCCGCTGCTCTGGGCAAAGCCGACCAGCTGCGCGTCGGGCTCGCGGACGAACTCGACGGCGAAGCGGAACACGCCATAGCCCAGCAGGAAGACACCGCCGAGCAGGCCGGGCTTCAGGCGCGCGTCGGTCCTGAAGAACAGCAGCAGCAGGATGGCGAGCAGCACCGGCCCTTCCAGCACTGCTTCATAAAGCTGGCTCGGGTGGCGCGGCAGCGGCCCGCCGGTCGGAAACACCACGCCCCAGGGCAGGTCGGTGACCCGGCCCCACAGCTCGCCGTTGATGAAGTTGGACAGCCGGCCGGTGAACAGGCCGATCGGCACCACGCAGCAGATGTAGTCACCCACCCGCATCCAGTCGAGCTTGTTGAGCCGGCAGAACAGCAGGATGGCAATGAACACGCCGATCACCCCGCCATGGAAGGACATGCCGCCCTCCCACAGCTGGAATGCCCCCAGCGGGTGGGCCAGATAGTAGCCGGGATTGTAGAACACAACATAGGCCAGCCGGCCGCCGAGGATGATGCCCAGCGTCGCCCAGGTGACGAAATCGTCGACATGGCGCCGCGCCATTGGCGCGCCGGGGCGGGCGACGAGCCGCAGCGCCAGCCACCAGCCGAGCAGGATGCCGGCGATGTAAGCCAGCGCATACCAGCGGATGGCCAGCGGGCCGATCTGCAGGGCAATGGGGTCGATGTCGGGGAAAGGCATGGCGGTGCGATGGACCGAGGTTGTAAAAGTGTCGAAGCGTTGCCCCCTTGTCGGGAAGGGCGTTGCCGAGGTCAAGCCTCTGCCTCATAGTACGGACTAGAAGAACGCAAAACTGGGGAGCTTCGGATGGTTGAAGGCACGGCGGGGGACCGCGCGGAAGAGTCGTCGCTGGAGGCGTTTCGTGCCGAGACGCGTGCGTGGCTGGAGGCCAACTGCCCGCCCGAGATGCGCCAGCCGGCGGCGGGTGACGACGACATGTGCTGGGGCGGCCGGCGCTGGGTGTTCAGGAGCGAGGCGCAGAAGGTGTGGCTGGAGCGCATGGCGGCGCGCGGCTGGACGGTGCCGGAATGGCCGCGCGAGTACGGCGGCGGCGGGCTGTCCAAGGCGGAAGCGAAAATCCTGCAAGCCGAGATGGCGCGGCTGGGCTGCCGCTCGCCGCTGAGTTCGTTCGGCATCTGGATGCTGGGGCCGGCACTGCTGAAGTACGGCAACGAGGCCCAGAAGCGCGAGCATCTGCCGAGAATAGCCCGCGGCGAGATCCGCTGGTGCCAGGGCTATTCCGAACCGGGCGCCGGCTCCGACCTCGCCGGCCTCAAGACCCGCGCGGAGGACATGGGGGACCATTATCTGGTCAATGGCCAGAAAATCTGGACCTCCTACGCCGACCAGGCGGACTGGATCTTCTGTCTGGTGCGCACCGACGCCCAGGCGCCCAAGCACCTTGGCATCAGTTTCCTGCTGTTCGACATGGCGAGTCCTGGCGTTTCGACCAGCCCGATCAAGCTGATCTCCGGCTATTCGCCGTTCTGCCAGACCTTCTTCGACAATGTGAAGGTGCCCAAGGAGAACCTGGTGGGCACCCTCAACAAGGGCTGGGACATCGCCAAATATCTGCTGACGCACGAGCGCGAGATGATCGGCGGCATGGGCTTTTCCGGCGATGGCCGGGAGGCGCTGTCGCAGATCGCCGCACGCGAGATCGGGCTGGAGAATGGCGCCCTGGCGGACAGCGGCCTGCGCACCGACATCGTGCGTCACGAGATCGATGCCTGGGCGTTCGCGCTGACCATGGAGCGGGTGCTCGACGAGGCGAAGGCCGGTCAGGGCACCGGCGCCCTGTCGTCGATGCTCAAATATTATGGCACCGAGCTCAACAAGCGGCGCAACGAACTGCTGATGTCGGTGCTGGGCAGCGACAGCCTGATCTGGGAGGGCGACAATCCGCGCACTGGCGGCAAGGCCGGCGAGCGGCCCAAGGCCTGGCTGCGCAGCCGCGCCAACTCGATCGAGGGCGGCACGTCGGAGGTGCAGCTCAACATCATCGCCAAACGCGTGCTGCAATTGCCCGGCGCCTGAGTCGCGCGTCGGCCATTCTCGCGCGTGACCGTATTTTCTGACGCCTGTTGTTGACGTTATTCTGTTTCTGGGGAGCAGCCGAATGGCGCTGGTACTGACCGAAGATCAGCAGATGTTGAAGGATTCCGTGGCGGCCTTTCTCGCCGACAAGGCGCCGGTGGCGCAACTGCGGGCGCTGCGCGACAGTGCCGATGCCACCGGCTTTTCGCGCGATCTGTGGCGGGAGATGGCCGCGATGGGGCTGGCGGGCGTGCTGGTGCCGGAGGCCGAGGGCGGTAGCGGCTTTGGCTATGTCGGCGCCGGCCTGGCGCAGGAGCAGATCGGCCGCAACCTGTCGGCCTCGCCGATGCTGTCGACCGCCATCCTCGGCGTCACGGCGCTGCTGCGCGGCGGATCGAATGCCCAGCGTCAGGCATTGCTGCCCAAGATCGCCGCCGGCGACATGCTGCTGGCGCTGGCCGCCGACGAGCTGGCCCGTCACAACCCCACCCGGGTGAGCACGCTGGCGACACCGTCGGGCAATGGCTTCCTGCTCAACGGCGCAAAGGCGTTCGTGCTTGATGGCCATGTCGCGGACAAGCTGATCGTCTCGGCGCGCACCAGCGGTGCGGAAGGCGCGCGCGAGGGCATCACGCTGTTCCTGGTCGATCGCGCCGCCGCCGGGGTCGAGGTCAGTCGCACCGTCATGGTCGACAGCCGTAACGCGGCGCACGTCAGCCTCGACGATGTCCAGGTCGCCGGCGAGGACGTGCTGGGTCCGGTGGATGGCGGCCATGCCATTCTGGAACGGGTGCTGGATGCCGGTCGGGCCTGTCTGGCGGCGGAGATGCTGGGCGTGGCGGCGGAATCCTTCGATCGCACGGTGGAGTATCTCAAGCAGCGCGAGCAGTTCGGCGTGCTGATCGGCAGTTTCCAGGCGTTGCAGCATCGCGCCGCGCATCTGTTCTGCGAGGTGGAGCTGGTGAAGTCGGTGGTGCTGCGGGCCTTGCAGGCGCTCGACGCCGATGATCCGCGCGCGCCTGCGTTCGCATCGCTGGCCAAGGCCAAGGCCGGTGAGGTGGTCAGGCTCGCGACCAATGAGGCCGTGCAGCTGCACGGCGGTATCGGCATGACCGACGATTTCGATGTCGGTTTTTTCATGAAGCGGGCACGCGCCGCGGCGGAGACCTTCGGCGACATCGCCTTCCATGGCGATCGCCTGGCGCGCCTGGGCGGTTATTGAGGGACAGGGAGCGGGGAGAAAGACATGAGCGTGGCATTCGACAAGACCTACGACGCCATTCTGGCCGCCATGACCGGGCCGGGTACCCAGCTGGAGGTGCATGAGGCGGCCATTGGCGGCAATACCCTGCCGATGTTCAAGAATGTGCCGGCGACCATGGCCGACTTCCTGAAGCTGGCGCTGCTGCATGGCGACAAGGAATTCATCGTCTACGAGGGCGAGCGCTATACCTTCGCCCAGACCTATGCCCGCGCCGAGGCGCTGGCCGCCTGCCTGCAGAACGACTGGCACGTCGCCAAGGGCGACCGCGTGGTGATCGCCATGCGCAACTATCCGGAATGGATTTTCGCCTTCATGGCGATCGCCATGATCGGCGCCATCGCGGTGCCGCTCAATGCCTGGTGGCAGGCCGAGGAGTTCACCTATGCGCTGTCCGACAGCGACGCCCGGCTGGCCATCGCCGACGAGGAGCGGGCCTCGCGACTGGCCCAGGTGCCGCATGAGCAGCGGCCGCCGGTGCTGGTGGTGCGGCCGTCGGGCTTCGTCAATGGCGGCATGACCGCGCTGTCGGACAGCGTGTTCGAGAGCGGTGCCAAGCCGACGCCGGTGGCCATCGACCCGGAGGACGATCTGTCGATCATGTACACCTCGGGGTCCACCGGCTATCCCAAGGGCGCGGTGTCGCGGCAGCGCGGCATGGTCTCGGCGGTGTTCAACTATACCGCCGCCGGGCTGACCATGTTGCAGATCACCATGCAGGACGCTGCCGCACGCGGCGAGACGGTCGATCCCAATGCCATGCCGCAGCCAGTGGCGCTGCTGCCGGTGCCGCTGTTCCACATTACCGGCCTGGTGCCGATCCTGCTGGTGTGTTTCGTCATCGGCCGCAAGCTGGTGATCATGCACAAGTGGGATGTGGTGACGGCCTTCCGGCTGATCGAGCAGGAGAAAGTCACCTACTTCACCGGCGTGCCGACCATGAGTCTGGAACTGATGCAGCATCCGGACCGCGACAAGTTTGACCTGTCGTCGCTGGTGGATATCGGCGGCGGCGGCGCGGCGCGGCCGGCTGAACATGTGGGCCGCCTGAAGGCGGCGTTCCCCGGCCGGAATCCGGGTATCGGCTACGGGCTGACCGAGACCAATGGTGTCGGCGCCATGAATTCCCGCGAGAGCTACTACGACAAGCCGACATCGACCGGCCGCCCGACCCGGCCGCTGGTGGAAATGAAAATCGCCGGCGATGACGGCGCGGCGCTGCCGACGGGCGCGGTGGGAGAGGTCTGCATCCGTTCGATCTGCAACGTGCGCGGCTACTGGAAGAAGCCGGAGGCGACGGCGGAAGCCTTCACCACTGACGGCTGGTTCCGTACCGGCGATCTCGGCTATCTTGATGATGAAGGCTATCTGTTCATCGTTGACCGCAAGAAGGACATCATCATTCGCGGCGGCGAGAACATCGCCTGCCTGGAGGTCGAGTCGGCGATCTATCATCACCCGGCGGTCGCCGAGGTCGCGGTGTTCGGCCTGCCCGACGAGCGGCTGGGCGAGATCGTTGGCGCGGTGGTCTATCTCAAGCCGGGCGAGCGCGTGGATGCCGAGGATCTGCGTGATTATCTGGCGCAGCACCTGGCGGCGTTCAAGATTCCCGCGCGCATCTGGCTGGTGGCGGACCCGCTGCCCAAGCTGGGTTCGGGCAAGATCGACAAGGTGATGCTGAGGAAGGCTTATCGGGAACTGGCCAAAGCCGTCGCCTGAGGCTGCGGCGACGCCGGCTGGCAGCGAAACGGGGATTCAAGTGGCGGGTGAATTGGGGTAGGGGTGGGGAATGATCGACCCGAAATCCGACCTGCCCACCGCCATCAATACGCCGCTGCCGCAACCCCGGACGACGCGCCGGCGCTTCCTCATCGGTGGCGCCGCCGGGCTTGGTCTGCTGGTCGGCTATGCCCTGTGGCCACGCAATCCGGCACTGACACTGGTGGCGCGCGACGATGAGACCATCGTCAACGCCTGGCTCAAGATCGGCGCTGACGGCCGGGTGGTGGTCGTGGTGCCGCAGGCGGAAATGGGGCAGGGCGTCTATACGTCTCTGCCGCAGATCGTCGCCGAGGAACTGGGGGCCGACTGGGCCACCGTGGCGGTGGAACCGGCGCCGCTGCATCCGGTATACGCCAACAAGCTGGCCCTGCAGGAAGGTGCCGACGTGTTGCCGGGCTTTGCCAGGGGGGTGGCGCGCTGGACGCTGGCGACCATGGCCGAGCGCTTCTCGTTGCAGATGACCGGCGGCAGCACCTCGGTGCGGGCCTTCCATGACACCTTGCGGCTGGCGGGCGCCACGGCGCGTGAAATGCTGTGCCAGGCGGCGGCGCGACGCTGGGGTATCGACATTTCGCAGTGCCGGACCGAGAACAGCGAGGTGGTGGCGGGCGAGCAGCGGCTGTCGTTCGCGCAGCTGGCGGCCGCGGCCGCGCTGGAGGAGCCGCCGGTCAACCCGAAGCTGAAGAAACGGCGGGACTTCACGCTGATCGGCAAGAGCCCGGCCCGGCTCGATCTGCCCTCGAAGGTCGACGGGTCGTCGCGCTTCGGCGTCGATGTGCGCGTGCCGGACATGGTCTATGCCTCGGTTCGCGCCGGGCCGGTCAACGGCGCGGCACTGGTCACGGTCGACGACGCGGCGGCGAAGGCCCGGCCGGGCGTGCTGGCGGTGGTGCGCGGTCCGACCTGGGCGGCGGTGGTCGCCGGCAGCTGGTGGCAGGCCAATCAGGCGCTCGACGATCTCAAGCTGACCTTCGACACCGACGGACTGGAGCACGTCGCGACCGCGGCCCTCGACAAGGCGCTGACGGAGGCGCTGGCCGGCAGTGGCCGGGTCTACGCCGAATCCGGTGATGTGGACGCCGCGCTGGGTGCCGCGACCGATGTTGTCGAGGCGTCCTACAAGGTGCCCTATCTGGCACACGCGTGTCTGGAGCCCATGACCGCCACTGCGCGGGTGACAGCGGACAAGGTCGAGGTGTGGGCGCCGGTGCAGTCGACGACGCTGGCGGTCATGGCGCTGGCGCGGGCGCTGGATGTCGCCGAGGCGCGTGTCGCCGTCTATCCGACCCTGCTGGGCGGCGGCTTTGGTCGCAAGGTCGAGACGGATGCCGTGGTGCAGGCGGCTCTGATCGCGCGCGAGGCTGGCCGGCCGGTGCAACTGCTGTGGAACCGGCAGGAGGACATAACGCAGGACAAGTTTCGCCCGGCGGTGGTGGCGCGCCTGCGTGGCGCGGTATCGAAATCGGGAGGGGTTACCGTCTGGCATCATCACATGGCCGGTGCCTCGGTCCAGGGCAGTTCCATGGCGCGGCTGATGCCCAGGGTCAGTTTCAGTGAACCCGATGTGACCTCGGTGCAGGGAGCCGTGCATCTGCCCTACGCCCTGGGTGCGCGGCGTGTCAGCCATGCGGTGGTCGACGCGCCGGTGCCGGTGGGGTCGTGGCGCTCGGTCGGTCACAGCTACAATGCCTTCTTCATCGAATGCTTCATCGACGAACTGGCGGGCGCCGCCGGCAAGGATCCGTTGCAGTTCCGCCTCGACCTGCTGAAGGAGGCGCCGGCGCATGCGGCGGTGCTCGCCCTGGCGGCGGAGAAGGCCAGTTATCTGGCGCCGTTGCCGCCGGGTCATGGGCGAGGTGTCGCGCTGCACGAGTCGTTCGGTTCCATTGTCGCCCAGGTGGCCGAGGTGTTCGTATCGGCCGAGGGCGCGCTCAGCATCAAGCGTGTCACCTGCGCCATTGACTGCGGGCCAGCCATCCACCCCGACATCATCGCCGGCCAGATGGAGGGCGGCATCATTTTCGGCCTGACCGCGGCGCTCAAGGGCGAGATCACCTTCGCCGACGGCATGACCCAGCAGACCAACTTCGATGGCTATCCGCTGCTGACACTGGCGGAGACGCCGGCGATCGACGTGCATATCGTCAGTCCGTCCAGCCGGCCGCTGGGCGGCGTCGGTGAACCCGGCACACCACCGATCGCGCCGGCTGTCGTCAACGCCATCGCGGCCGCCACCGGCATTCGCATCCGCCGGCTGCCGATCGCCGATCAGCCGCTGCGCAACAGCACGCCGATCGGGCTTTAGCCCTTGCACACGGCCTGTCGGCGCTTATCTGCGAGACCATGAGTTCAATGACCACAGACACCGCCGCCCGTCCGCCTGATCACCCGCCCGTCGCGTTTGGCCGCGTCGGCGTGCTGCTGGTCAATCTTGGCACGCCGGATGCCACCGATTTCTGGTCGGTGCGCCGTTACCTGTCGGAGTTCCTGTCCGACCGCCGGGTGGTGGAGCTGCCGCGCCTGCTGTGGCAGCCGATCCTGCAGGGGATTATCCTGACCACGCGGCCCCGACGCTCCGGCCATGCCTATGCGCAGATCTGGGATCGCAGCCGCAACCAGTCGCCACTGAAAAGCATCACCGAGGACCAGGCGGCGGCGTTGCAGGCGCTGCTGGGGCCGGATGTCGACGTCGACTGGGCGATGCGCTACGGCAACCCCTCCATCGCCGGGCGGCTGACAGCGATGAAGGCGCGCGGTTGTGATCGAATCCTGATCGCGCCGCTCTATCCGCAGTACAGCGGCGCCACCACGGCCTCGGTGGTGGACAAGGTGGGCGAGGCAATGATGGCCATGCGCTGGCAGCCGGCGCTGCGCACCTTGCCGCCCTATTACGACGATCCGGGCTATATCGCGGCACTGGCGGGCAGCGTGCGTGCGCGCATCAACACACTGGACTGGGAACCGGAGGTGCTGCTGGCCTCCTTCCATGGCATGCCGCGCCGGACGCTCGATCTTGGCGATCCCTATCACTGCCATTGCCAGAAGACCGGCCGGCTGCTGCGCGAGGCGCTGGACTGGCCCGCGGCGCGTTTCCATATCACGTTCCAGTCGCGTTTCGGGCGGGCGGAGTGGCTGCGCCCCTATACCGACCAGACGCTGCGCGCGCTGGCCGGCAAGGGCGTGAAACGGCTGGCGATCATCGCGCCGGCCTTCACCGCCGACTGCATTGAAACGCTGGAGGAGTTGTCGCTGGCCAACCGCGACCTGTTCCTCAGCCATGGCGGCGAGGCCTTCGCCTATGTCCCGTGTCTCAACGCCGGCAGTGACGGCATGGCCATGCTGGCCGGGCTGGTGCGCCGGGAGCTGCAGGGCTGGATCTGACTCCACAGGACGGGCGGCGCGCTGACGACGGGCGGCGACCCGTCACGATTGAGTCACACCTCGCTGTCATTTGCTTGGAAGCGGCCAATAAATCTGGTTAGCTCTTGATTGTGCGCTGCAACGCGCTCTAGCGTCATCACGGATCTGGAGGGGTCTTTATGTCACGAGTGGCCATAGTAACCGGCGGCACACGGGGGATTGGCGAGGCGATTTCGATCCGGCTCAAGGACATGGGCATGACCGTTGCCGCCAACTACGCCGGTAACGACGTCAAGGCCGGGGAATTCACGGCGCGCACCGGCATTCGTGCCTACAAGTGGAATGTCGCTGACCATGAAGCCTGCCAGGAGGCGGTGACACGCATCGCCGGCGAGTTGGGTCCGGTGGAGGTGCTGGTGAATAATGCCGGCATCACCCGTGACGGCACCATGCTGAAGATGACCTACGAAATGTGGAAGGAGGTCATCGACGTCAATCTCGGTGGCTGCTTCAACATGGCCAAGGCGGTGTTCGGCGGCATGCGCGAACGCGGCTTCGGCCGCATCGTCAACATCGGCTCGATCAACGGCCAGGCCGGCCAGTACGGCCAGGTCAACTATGCGGCCGCCAAATCCGGCATCCACGGCTTCACCAAGGCACTGGCGCAGGAGGGCGCCAAGTTCGGCATCACCGTCAATGCCATCGCGCCGGGTTACATCGATACCGAGATGGTCGCGGCCGTCCCCCGGGACGTGCTGGACAAGATCGTCGCCAAGATTCCGGTGGGCCGGCTCGGCCATGCCGAGGAGATCGCGCGCGGCGTCGGCTTCCTGTGTTCGGACGACGCCGGCTTCATCACCGGCTCGACCATGTCGATCAACGGCGGACAACACATGTACTGAACAGACAACGCCGCGCTTTTGGGGAGGAGTGCCGTTGGGGAAGGGGTCGCTGAAAACAGCGGCCCCTCCTTTTATGGGCGCAAAGGCCGTGGCCTGATAACGGCCTACTGACCGGGGTTGGCCAGGCGAGCGACGGTGAGCCCCTTGGCGGCGAGCAGGTTCTGCACGCTCTTGCCGCCGGCCAGGTGGCCGGCGCCGACGGCCACGAACAACCGGCCGGGCTTGGCCAGCCGCGCGGCGATCCATTCGGCCCAGCGGGCATTGCGGTCATCGATCAGCACTCTGGCCAGCAGCGGCGTCGTGCTCATTGATTCATTGAGCCGCTCGCCGACTTTCTCGACGTCACCACGCGCCCAGTCGTCGATCAGGGCGCCGGATTCCTGACGCAGCTTGCCGAAATCGTTCAGCGTCGCGGCGAGCAGCGCGGTCTCTTCCGCCGGCGGCAGGCTGGCGAAGAAGCCGAACTGCTGGCCCGGCGTTTCCAGGCCCATGATGGTCTTGCCGGCCGCGCGCGCCTGCGTTTTCAGCACTTCCTCGGCGCCGTGCCGGGGGTCGAAGCCGAGCTGGGTCAGACTGGTGACGGCAATGGTGGTGCCGGCCAGCCATGGACGCATGGTGTCCAGCGCCGCCATCGGCAGGCCGACCTGCCCGGCAACGGTCTCCAGCTGGGTCAACACCTTGGGCGGCAGCTGGTCGGTGAGCCGCCGGTCGGGCGGGTTGAGGCCGAGCTGGCGGATCAGCGGCGCGATGGCGGCCGGGTCGTCGGGCATCACGGTTTCCAGCACCAGCGTGTCGGCGGTGTCGAACGCCGCCTTCACCGGGCCGTCGAACCAGCGCAGGCCCTCGGGCAGCAGGTGGGAGGTGCCGAACAGGAAGATGACGGTGTCGTGATCGTGGATCACCCAGAGCGCCGGGGTCGCCACCGTCGCCGCCGGCGCGTCCTGGCGGGCCCGCGCGGCGGTCGCGCCGCCCAGCAGCAGGCCGCACGCGAGGACACCCGCCGTGACGGCGTTAATCAGGCCGCGCAGGCGCGACGGACGCATCGTCAGGCCTTCTGTCCGAGGTCGAGCCGGTGGCCGGTCTCGAAGTCCCGCACCAGCAGGTCGGTGATGGCGTCGGCGACCACCGCGGCGGGCTTCAGCGTCGCCGGGTCCTCGCCGGGGAAGGCGTCCTTGCGCATGGCGGTGCGGGTGGCGCCGGGGTTGACGATGGCAACCCGGACACTGGTGAGACGCGCCACTTCCTCCGCATAGCAGTCGAGCATCGTCTCCAGCCCGGCCTTGCTGGCGGCGTAGGGACCCCAGTAGGCGCGCGGCCGGGTGGCGACCGAGGAGGTCAGCGCGACGACGCGGCCGGCGGGGCTGGCCCGCAGCAGGGCGTCGAAATCACGGATCAGCCGGTAACCGGCGGTCAGGTTGGTGGCGATCACCTGATCCCAGTCCTTGGGCGGGACGTGGCTCAGTGGCGACAGCGGCCCCAGCACGGCGGCGTTCATCACCAGGATATCGAGCCTGCCCCAGCGTTCAGCGACGTGGGCGGCCAGCTGGTCGACATGCTCGCCCTGGGTGATGTCCATCGGTACGATGGTGGCCGAGCCGCCGGCGGCGTGGATCTGCTCCTCCGCGTGGGTGAGCCCGCCTTCGGTGCGGCCGACCAGCACCACGTGAGCGCCGGCCCTGGCCAGTGCCACCGCGGTGACCGCGCCGATACCCCGGCTGGCGCCGGTGACGAGCGCGATGCGATCCGCCAGCGGCTGGGTCAAATCACCCGCTCCGCCAGCAGTGACAGCTGGTCCGGACGGTCGTTGTCCTCCAGGTCGGTGAGCCGGGTCGGGTAATCGCCCGTGAAGCAGGCGTCGCAATACTGCGGCGCGTCGTCCACCCGCATGTCCTCGCCGACCGCCCGGTAGAGGCCGTTGATCGACAGGAAGGCGAGGCTGTCCACCTTGATGTAGCTGGCCATGCGTTCGACATCCATCTGCGCCGCCAGCAGCTTCGAGCGCTCCGGCGTGTCGACGCCGTAGAAGCAGCTGTGCCGGGTCGGCGGGCTGGCGATGCGCATGTGGACCTCGGCCGCGCCGGCCTCGCGCAGCATCTGCACGATCTTCACCGAGGTGGTGCCGCGGACGATCGAATCGTCGATCAGCACGATGCGCTTGCCGGCGATCTGGGCGCGGTTGGCGTTGTGCTTCAGCTTGACGCCGAGGTGGCGGATGTGGTCGCCGGGCTGGATGAAGGTGCGGCCGATATAGTGGCTGCGGATGATGCCCAGCTCGAACGGCAGACCGGAGGCCTGGGAGTACCCGATGGCCGCCGGCGTGCCGGAATCCGGCACCGGCACCACCATGTCGGCCTCGACGCCGCTTTCCAGCGCCAGCTGGGCGCCAATGCGCTTGCGGATTTCGTAGACGCTGAGGCCATCCACCACCGAATCGGGGCGGGAGAAATAGACGTGCTCGAAAATGCACGGCCGCGCCCGCACGGCGGCGAACGGCTTGTGCGACTGCAGGCCGCGCTCCGACAGCACGATCAGCTCGCCGGGGTCCAGCGAGCGGATGAAGGTGGCGCCGACGATATCCAGCGCGCAGGTCTCGGAGGCGAGAATGTACGAGTCGTTCAGCCGGCCGAGCACCAGTGGCCGCACGCCCAGCGGGTCGCGCACCGCGATCAGGCCCTCGCGGGTGAGGCAGACCAGGCTGTAGGCGCCCTCGATGCGGCGCAGGGCGTCGATGAAGCGGTCCAGCAGCGTGCGGTAGCTCGACGTCGCCACCAGGTGGATGATGACCTCGGTGTCGGAGGTCGACTGGAAGATCGAACCCTGGCGGACCAGCTGGCGGCGCAGCGTCGTCGCGTTGGTGAGGTTGCCGTTGTGGGCGACGGCGAAGCCACCGGTGGCCAGTTCGGCGAACAGCGGCTGGACGTTGCGCAGCGCCGTCTCGCCGGTGGTGGAGTAGCGGACATGACCGATGGCCGAGGTGCCGGGCAGCTTGTCGATGATCTCGGCGCGGTCGAAGTTGCCGGCGACATGCCCCATGGCGCGGTGGTTGTTGAAGTTGGCGCCGTCCCAGCTGGTGATGCCGGCGGCTTCCTGGCCGCGATGCTGCAGGGCATGCAGCCCGAGCGCGGTGATGGCGGCGGCGCCATCGGTGCCATAGATGCCGAAGATGCCGCACTCCTCGCGCAGCTTGTCGTCATCGAAGGGGTTGGTGGTAAAGGCGGCGAACGGTTGATTCATCGCGGCTTCCATACTTGCCCCCCAACGACACACGCGTCCCGCCGCCGTCCTGCCCCGGTGGTGGTGACTCGGGCGGTCATATAACTGTCTTGAGCCGCTTTGTCCTCCCCTATTGTGCGTCCGGTGCCGGACGCGCTACCAGCATCAGCGGACGGGCACCGGTCCGGACGGCAAGGGCAGGAACAGCGATGGCAGGGACGACACCGGACGACATCACCACCGCCGAGCGGGAGGAAGGCAGCCGGCTGCTGCCGCGCTTCGACGAGCGCGGCCTGGTGGCGGCGGTAGCGACCCATGCCGAGACCGGCGAGGTGCTGATGCTGGCCTACATGAACGCCGAGGCGCTGGCGCGCACCATCGCGACCGGCGAGGCGCACTACTGGTCGCGCTCGCGGGCCGAAATCTGGCACAAGGGCGCCACCTCGGGGCATGTGCAGACAGTGGTCGAACTCAGGGTCGACTGCGACCAGGACGCGGTGTGGCTGAAGGTGCTGCCGCACGGGCCGGGCCAGTGCCATGTCGGCTATCCGGGCTGTTTCTACCGGCGGGCGCCGCTCGGCCAGCCGGCGGGCGAGCCGGTGCGGCTGGAAACGGTGGAGGCCAAGGCCTACGACCCCAAGGCGGTGTACGGCCATTAACCCGGCGGAGGCGCGGGTGCTGGCGCGGCGCGGGTTCAGGCGGCGTCCTGCGTGCTCGAACGAGGGGCGACCGGCACGAACAGGTTGACGGCGCCGGGTGCCAGCGGGTCGATGTCGAGCTTGCTGCCGGTCATGGTGATTGCCTTGGCCAGTTTCCTCTTCAGGGTCGCGGCGTCGACGTTGGGCTTGTAGCCCAGCGACTTGAAACCGATCTTGACGATGCTGCGGGAGGCGGCGACCTGGACGGTCATCTGCGAACTGTCCTTGAAATAGTCGCCGATCACCAGCAGCACGTGGTTGAGCGCCGGAATATCGACCGTCAGCGCGGCGGCGGCCGGGACCACCACTTTCAGTGATCGCTGGCCGATCAGCGCCCGTTGCAGGATCGTCTTCAGGCCGGCGGCGTCGAGGTCGGTCGGGTTGGCGCTCACCAGCCCCTGGGCGAGTGCGCGTTCATAGAGCAGCATGTCCATCAGCACCGCCGCCTTGGGATTGCGCGGCGCCGCGACGGCCATCAGATGATCAACGGAAATCTCCTTGCGCGCCATACTCGTACCGTCTGTCGCCAACTGCCTCAATGCCCTGTAGGTTCGTCATCGACCGGATGACTGGCACCATCAAACGGCACAGACGTCAACGAAACGTAAATGCTTGTCCAGCCGCGCCGCCGGAGGAGACCAATGGCCCATCGGCACCGGCGACTCGCCGGACCCGCAGCGGTTGCGGGCCGGGCCGGCGTCCGGCCTCAGGCCTCGATCCTCGGCTTGCCACGGGTGCCGCCCTTGCTGGCCCCTCCCTTGCTTGCCTTGGCACTGGGGGCCGCCGGCACGATCTCGAAGGCGAGCTTGTCGTCCTTGAGATGTACCCGCACCTCGCCGCCGTTGACCAGCTTGCCGAACAGCAGCTCGTCGGCCAGCGGCTTCTTGATCTCTTCCTGGATCAGACGGGACATCGGCCGGGCGCCGTAGAGCCGGTCGTAGCCGCGCGCGGTCAGCCAGTCCTTGGCCTCGTCGGTGAGCGCGATGTGAACGTTGCGATCGGCCAGCTGCATCTCCAGCTGGAGGATGAACTTGTCGACGACGCGGGCGACCACCGGGGTCGGCAGATAGTCGAACGGGATCACCGCATCCAGACGGTTGCGGAACTCCGGCGCGAACATCCGCCTGATCGCCTCCTCGTCCTCGCCCTCGCGGGTCGAACGGCCGAACCCGATGGCATCCTTGGCCATCTCTGCGGCGCCGGCGTTGGTGGTCATGATCAGCACGACGTTGCGGAAGTCGACGGTCTTGCCGTGGTGGTCGGTCAGCCGACCGTTGTCCATCACCTGCAGCAGGATGTTGAACAGGTCCGGGTGGGCCTTCTCGATCTCGTCGAGCAGCAGCACGCAGTGGGGGTGCTGGTCGACGGCATCGGTGAGCTGGCCGCCCTGGTCGAAGCCGACATAGCCCGGCGGCGCGCCGATCAGCCGGCTGACCGAGTGGCGCTCCATATATTCCGACATGTCGAAGCGGGTGAGCGGAATGCCCATCAGTTCGGCGAGCTGCTTGGCGACCTCGGTCTTGCCGACGCCGGTGGGGCCGGAGAACAGGTAGCAGCCGATCGGCTTGTTGGGCTCGCGCAGGCCGGCGCGGCTGAGCTTGATCGCCGCCGCCAGCGCCTCGATCGCCTTGTCCTGGCCGAACACCACCCGCTTGAGCTCGCCGTCGAGGTTGGCCAGCGTCTTCTTGTCGTCGGTGGAGACCGACTTGGGCGGGATGCGGGCGATCTTGGCGACCACGCCTTCCACCTCGCGCACGCCGATGACCTTCTTGCGCTTGTTGGGCGGCACCAGCATCTGCGAGGCGCCGACCTCGTCGATGACGTCGATCGCCTTGTCCGGCAGCTTGCGGTCGTTGATGTAGCGCGCCGCCAGCTCCACCGCCGACTTGATGGCCTCGGCGGTGTACTTCACCTTGTGGTGCTCTTCGAAATAGGGCTTCAGCCCCATCATGATCTTGATCGAGTCCTCGACGGACGGCTCGTTGACGTCGATCTTCTGGAACCGGCGCAGCAGCGCCCGGTCCTTCTCGAAGTGGGAGCGGAACTCCTTGTAGGTGGTCGAGCCGATGCAGCGGATGGCGCCCGACGACAGCGCCGGTTTCAGCAGGTTGGAGGCGTCCATGGCGCCGCCGGAGGTGGCGCCGGCGCCGATGACCGTGTGAATCTCGTCGATGAACAGGATGGCGTGCGGCATCGCCTCCAGCTCGGTGACGACCGCCTTCAGCCGCTCCTCGAAGTCGCCGCGATAGCGGGTGCCAGCCAGCAGCGCGCCCATGTCCAGCGCGTAGATGACCGCCGGCTCCAGCACTTCCGGCACCTGATGTTCAATGATCTTGCGCGCTAGGCCCTCGGCGATGGCGGTCTTGCCGACGCCGGGATCGCCGACATACAGCGGGTTGTTCTTCGAGCGCCGGCAGAGAATCTGGATAGTGCGCTCGACCTCGGCCTCGCGGCCGATCAGCGGGTCGATCTTGCCGGTACGCGCCTTGTCGTTGAGGTTGACGCAGAACTGCTTGAGCGCCGAATCCTGGGGCTTGGCCTGGCCCTTGCCCTTGGCGCCCTTCGGCTCCTGTTCGTCGCGCGGCGGTGTTTCATCGGCGGTGCCGCGCACCCGGCGCGGCTCGGCGGTGCCGGTCTTGGCGATGCCGTGGGAGATGAACGACACGGCGTCCAGCCGGGTCATGTCCTGTTGCTGCAGGAAGTAGACGGCATGGCTCTCGCGTTCGGAAAACAGCGCCACCAGCACGTTGGCGCCGGTCACGTCCTCCCGGCCGGACGACTGCACATGCAGGATCGCCCGCTGCACCACCCGCTGGAAGCCGGCGGTGGGGGAGGGCTCGACGCCGTCCTCGGCCTTCAGCGAGTCCAGCTCGGTGTCGAGATACTGGCTGACCTGCTGGCCCAGTTCGTCGATGTCGACGCCGCAGGCGCGCATCACCGCGGCGGCGTCGCGGTCGCCGACCAGCGCCATCAGCAGATGTTCCAGCGTGGCATATTCGTGCCGGCGGCGCCCGGCTTCCGCCAGCGCCTTGTGCAGGGTCTGTTCGAGCTGCTTGGAGAAGGACGGCATCTACGCACTCCCGTGGGGTCAGCCGCGGGGGTGAGACCGAACCCATGCCAGAAAGATTGGACGCTTTTGCCCGGCAATCAAGAGGGAGAAAGGCCCGGGCGGCGATTCAGGGTGATGTCGCCGCCCTGCCGCCGGGCTTGCGCCCCGGCTTGCGCCCCGGCTTGCGCGGCGCCAGCGCCCGGCCGACCTCGGCCTCGCGGGCGGCGATCCAGTCCGGGTCGGCCAGCGGCCGGCCGGTGCGCAGCCGCGCCTCGATGGCCTCCACCGCCGCCGCGTCCAGCCCGCCCGCCGCCATCCCCCGGCGCAGCAGCGCCCGCCAGTTGCGCACATGCCGGCCCAGCGCCGCGACATCGGTCAGCGGATCGTCCGCCACCCGTTTGCCCGCCACATGGCTGCGCGCGCTCGACCAGTGCCAGTCGGCCGCCGTCGCCACCAGCCCCGCCGCCACCGGGTTCTGCTCGACATAACGCACCGCCGCCATCAGGTGGCCGTCGTCCATCGGGTAGCTGGCGAAACGGCCCTGGAACAGGTGGCCACGCCAGCCCTCGCGGAAGTTGACATGGCGGGTGTAGCGCCGGTGCGCCTCGCCCAGCGTCGCGCGCAGGCCGTCCGCCGTGCGCGGCACCAGCACCAGATGGACGTGGTTGTCCATCAGGCACCAGGCGAGGCAGCGGGTGTCGCTGGCCCGCGCCGCCTCGGCCAGCAGACCGAGGTAAAGCTCACGGTCGTCGTCATGGAAGAACACCGGCAGGCGACGGTTGCCGCGCTGGGTGACGTGATGAGGAACATCGGGCAGGACGATACGGGCGAGTCTGGCCATGGCCCACCGTGTCACAGCAGGCGCAGAATGTCAAAATAGGTATACTGTCCCCGGAAATTCCAGCCGCATTCTGCACCCTCGGGCGTGGGGTGCTGCCACTACACGGGCGGCGGCGCTCGCATGTCCGACCATATGACCCAGTCCTTCAAGGCGGGGGCGTAGTCGGTGACAGCAGCCACAACCGTCTGCATAAAGGAATCGTCAGCCTCGGGATGCACTCGGATGCCGACAAGGTGTTCTTCTGGAGGCCAGTCCAAAGGAAGGCCGCTCTCTTCACTGGCATCCTCATTCGTCAGCAAGATTCGAAACTCTTGCTCATATTCAAATGGGGGCCGCTTCTTCGTTATGAGGTCTTCTCGTGTGGGGGTCCGCTTGGCGCTACCGGGGTTTTCATATGATACTTTGAAGAGCTGGGGACCATGCAGCGATGCAACGAGCTTGTCGTAGGTGGTTTCGAGTGCGACACCTTCCGCTGACCCACAGTAAATCCGCCAGAGCGCGTGAGATTCATGTTCTGACGCGCGCCAGCAATTTACGAAGGTCGTTTTGCGCCACTTCGGGATAATCCGCATGGCACGCTCTATGGCAGATTCAATCGGCCCGCCGTTTAACGGTAGCTGCGGAGGCGGATGGTGCTGGATGACGTGCTGAAGTTGGTTGCCCGCTAGTGCCATTTCCCAAGGGTCGCCCAACAGATCGGCTCTGGAAAGCCATAGTTGCTTGCGTTGAAGCATCCACAGAAAGCGGGAAAATTTCATATATCGCCACATCTTATTCGGTGCGGCACTCGAATTGGTTCCAATCTGCATGGTCAACGCACCCCCTCTCATGAGGTCATATGCGCAGCATTTCAGCGGCGGTGCTAGAAATACGCTTGAAGTGCGCCAGTGGCGGCTCAGTGTCCCAAAAGGGTGTTCGCGTAAGTGACTTTAATTGTTAGGAAAAATTGGTCGGAACGAGAGGATTCGAACCTCCGAGCCCCACACCCCCAGTGTCGGGGCCGGCTACATGTCGAGATTGGCGATGGCGGCGCGCGCCCGACCCGCATCACCGTGTCGTCCAGCCGGATGCGCGCGATCACGACCGCCCCCGGCGGGCCATCCACAGGCCGAAGCCGAGCAGCAGCAGGCCGAGGAAGGATTCCCACACCGCGCGGGTGATGTCGGCGACGGCGCCGTGCGACACCTGAACCAGCGCGCTCGACAGGCTGAGTAGCGCCAGCAGCACGCAGGCCAGACCGATCCAGCGGCGCACACCGCGCCGGCGGCCGGCCATTGGCGGCGACGGCCGGGGGGCGCGCGTCGACGCCCGGCGACCGCGCGGCGTCGCGGAGTCCGCCGCGCCGGAAGCCTCGGGGGTGCCGGGCGGCTCAGGCCGCGCCGAAAACTCGCCGGAAGATGGTATCGACATGCTTGAGATGGTAGCCGAGGTCGAACAGCGCGTCGAGCTCGGCGGCGCTGAGCGCCCTGGCCACCTCGGCATCGTCCTTCAGCAGCGCCAGCAGCGACAGCGCGCCGTCGGACTCCCACACCTTCATGGCGTTGCGCTGCACCAGCCGGTAGGCGTCCTCGCGGGAGACGCCCTTCTGGGTCAGCGCCAGCAGCACCCGCTGCGAGTGGACCAGGCCGCCCATCTTGTCGAGGTTCCTGGCCATCCGCTCAGGGTAGACCACCAGCTTGTCGATGACGCCGGTCAGGCGGGCGAGCGCGAAATCCAGCGTCACCGTGGCATCGGGGCCGATCATCCGCTCCACCGACGAGTGGGAGATGTCCCGCTCGTGCCACAGCGCCACATTCTCCATCGCCGGCATCGCATAGGCGCGCACCATGCGGGCAAGCCCGGTGAGGTTCTCGGTCAGCACCGGGTTGCGCTTGTGCGGCATCGCCGACGAGCCCTTCTGGCCGGGCGAGAAATACTCCTCCGCCTCCAGCACCTCGGTACGCTGCAGGTGGCGGATTTCGACCGCCAGCCGCTCGATCGACGAGGCGATGACCGCCAGCGTGGCGAAGTACATGGCGTGGCGGTCGCGCGGGATGACCTGGGTCGACACCGGCTCCGGTTCCAGCCCCAGCGCCTTTGCGACATGCTCCTCGACGCGCGGATCGATGTTGGCGAAGGTGCCGACGGCGCCGGAGATGGCGCAGGTCGCCACTTCCTTGCGCGCCGCCACCAGCCGGTCGCGGCAGCGGCTGAACTCGGCGTAGGCCTGGGCGAGCTTCAGCCCGAAGGTCACCGGCTCGGCGTGGATGCCGTGGCTGCGGCCGATGCACGGGGTCATCTTGTATTCGAACGCCCGGCGCTTGATCGCCGCCAGCAGGGCATCGATGTCGGCGAGCAGGATGTCGGCGGCGCGCACCAGCTGGACGTTGAGGCAGGTGTCGAGCACGTCCGAGGAGGTCATGCCCTGGTGGACGAAGCGGGCCTCGGGGCCGACATACTCCGCCAGGCTGGTGAGGAAGGCGATGACGTCGTGCTTCACCTCGCGCTCGATCTCGTCGATGCGGGCGACGTCGAAGTTGCCGCGCTCCCATACCGCCTTGGCGGCCTCGGCCGGAATCACCCCCAGCTCGGCCAGCGCGTCGCAGGCGTGCGCCTCGATCTCGAACCAGATGCGGAAGCGGGCTTCCGGCTCCCACAGGGCGACCATCTCGGGGCGGGAATAGCGGGGGATCATAGGGCGAGGCCTTCCTGAAAACCGGGGAGCGGCCGCACGCCCCGGGAAGCGCGCCAGCCGGCGACAAGGCCGCTGCCTATCAAAGGCCGCCCCGCCCGGCAAGCAGGGTCTGGCGGATCGGGTCGCGGGCGGGCGGATGGCGCGGCGGCACGGGCAGGGCGGGGTAGCCGGGGGACGGCTCGGGCGGGGTGAGGTGGACGGGGTGGGCCGGCCTGACCGGCGCCCATGAGGTTCCGCTTGCGGGCGGGCGGCAAATCCGTATAGTGCGCGCCGCTTTACAGGCTCTTGCTGGTGCAGCATGCGGAGAGGTGGCCGAGTGGTCGAAGGCGCTCGCCTGGAAAGTGAGTATAGGTCAAAAGCCTATCGCGGGTTCGAATCCCGCCCTCTCCGCCACCGGCCTGCGGCGCTCGTCCGGTCGGCCGCGACCGGCCCCCGCCTCTTGTCTCCTACGCCACCCGGCCGGTGATGGTGCGCAACGGCCAGCTGACAGTGCGGCGGGCTTCCGGCGTGTCGCCCCATAGCGGCGCCAGGGTCTGCGCGAGTGCCGGCAGCGGATCGCGGCCGGTGGCGCTGCGGTAGCGCTGCACCGCCGACCAGGTGGCGAGGTAGCCGGTGAACTGCTCCAGCGTCCACGCGACAGTCATGGTGAGGGTGGGAAAGGGCACCTCGGGGAAGCGGCGCGGGATGCTGGCGTAACCGCTATCGATATGGCGGCGATCGCCTGGCCAGTAGGGGCCGATGTCGCCCCGGTAGAACTCCAGCACGGCAGTGTCGATTGCCTCGTCGATGGTCGCCAGCTCGTACATCACCGCGACGAACAGCCCGCCCGGCCGACACACCCGCGCCACTTCGTCGTAGAAGCGCGGCACGTCGAACCAGTGCAGCGCCTGGGCCACCAGCACGGCGTCCACGGTGTTGCTGTCCAGCGTCGAGGCCTCCGCCGTCGACACCGAATAGTGCACCTTCGGGTGCCGCTCGGCCGAGCCGACCTGCTGGGCGCTGGCATCGGTGGCGAACACCCGGTCGAAGGCCGCCGCCAGCCCGAGGCTGGCCTGGCCGTTGCCGCAGCCGCAGTCCCACGCCGCCTCGCGGGCCGGCGCCGCCTCGGCGATGGCGGTGAACAGCGCCGCCGGATAGCGCGGGCGATAGTCCCGGTAGAGGGCGGCATGGCGGGAGAAATGATCCTGGAAGTTGCTCAACGGTCCACCACTTTCAGAAGCTTGCGCTCCAGCAGATTGAGAATATTCGCCAGCTCGTGACCGCGCTTGAGCACGGCGCCGGCCGGCCCCAGCAGCGCGTAGGCACCCTGACGACGGGTGAGGTCGGGGCGTTTGACAATCTGGGCATCCGGTCGTTCCGAGGCGCGCTGGAAGATCGAGAAGGTCGCCTGGTCGCGGCCCATGTCGATGGCGTAGTCGCGCCAGATGCCCGAGGCGACGCCGCGCCCGTAGATGTTGAGCAGGGCGCCCAGCTCGCGGCGGTCGAACACCACCTGCGGCGTTCTGGGGGAGACCCTGTCGGGCAGGCGGTGATCGGGCAGGCGGTGGTCGGACGGGCGGTTGTCGGACAGGCCGGGCCGGTCGTCGGACGACGCGGCGGGGCCGGGCCTTATGGGTGTGACATTCTCCATGACCCGACCAATATAGTCCGATCAGGACCGCCACACAGCGACCTAGATCAACTTTCCGGGACGGATTTGGGGGGGGGCTCAGCCCACGGAATGGCGCTTGTGGGCTCAGCCGACGGAATGCCGACTTGTGGGCTTAGCCCACGGAATGCCGACTTGTGGGCTCAGCCCACGGAAGGCCGGCCTGTCGGCTCAGCCGAGGTTCGCAGACTTGTCGGCTCAGCCGACGGAATGCCGCGGCGCGTCGTCGTCGCCATTGGCCGGGGCGGCCGGGGCGGGCAGGCGGCCGGTCTGCTCGCTCTCCAGCGCGGCCAAGCGGGCGCGCAGACGCTCCATCTCGCAGCGCAGGATGTCGAACTTCTGGGTCTGCGGGTCGTACTTCTCGTCGCACGGGGTGCCGTAGGCCATGAAGTCCTGCGCGAACACCTTGGCGTCCATCAGCACCGGCTTGGCCGGGTTGCCGACCATGGTGGCGCCGTCCGCCACGTCCTTGGTCACCACCGCGTTGGCGCCGATGCGCGCCCGGGTGCCGACGGTGATCGGGCCGAGAATCTGCGCGTTGGCGCCGATGATGGCGCCGTCGCCGATGGTCGGGTGGCGCTTGCCGCCCTTGCCCGAGGAGGGGTCGACGCCGCCCAGCGTGATGCCCTGGTACATGGTGACATCATCGCCGATCTCGGCGGTCTCGCCGATCACCACGCCCATGCCGTGGTCGATGAAGAAGTTGCGGCCGATGCGGGCGCCGGGGTGAATCTCGATGCCGGTGAGGAAGCGGCTGAACTGCGACACCAGCCGGGCCAGCCAGAACAGGTGCGCTTCAAACAGCCAGTGGGCGACCCGGTGCAGCGCCACCGCGTGGACGCCGGCATAAAGCAGCACTTCCCAGCGGCTGCGCGGGGCCGGATCGCGCGCCTTGATCGAGTCCAGATAGGCCACGAGCGCGTGCATCATGGCAGGCTCCCCACAATCTTCCTTGAGCCTGGCTTATGTCAGAATTGGTGTCGGCCTGCAATCGCCAACAACGCTCCTGAAATGGGACGGATTGTTCATGAATGGCGGACAGTTGGGTCGATGCCGGCGCCCGGATCCGCGCTCGCGTGGCCGGGCCCGAGTTGCTTTTCCCACTTGGCGACCACGGCGGTGGCCACCGAGTTGCCGACGACGTTGGTGGCGGAGCGGCCCATGTCGAGGAACTGGTCCACCGCCAGCACCAGCAGCAGGCCCTCCTCGGGGATATGGAACACCGGCAGGGTGGCGGCGATCACCACCAGCGAGGCGCGCGGCACCCCGGCCATGCCCTTCGACGTCACCATCAGCAGCAGCAGCATGGTGATCTGCTGGCCTAGGCTGAGCTCGATGCCATAGACCTGGGCGATGAACAGCGCCGCGAAGGTGCAGTACATCATCGAGCCATCGAGGTTGAAGGAGTAGCCCAGCGGCAGCACGAAGCTGGAGATGCGCTTCGACACGCCGAAATGCTCCAGCCGTTCGAGGATGCGCGGGTACGCGGCCTCCGAACTGGCGGTGGAGAAGGCCAGCAGCAGCGGATCGCGCATCGCCCGCACCAGGCCGCGGATGCGGGACCCCAGCACGACGAAGCCGGCGCCCACCAGCACCAGCCACAGTACCGCCAGCGCCACATAAAAACTGCCGATGAACTTGCCGTAAGTCAGCAGCACACCCAGCCCCTGGGTGGTGATAGTGGCGGCCACCGCCGCGAACACCGCCAGCGGCGCGAGCTTCATCACGTAGCCGGTGATGGTTAGCATCACTTCCGCCATCTGCTCGGCGATATGGGCCAGCCCGCGCGCCTTGTCCCCCAGCGCGGCAATGGCGGTGCCGACGAAGATCGAGAACACGACGATCTGCAAAATCTCGTTGTTCGCCATCGCCTCGATGAACGATCGCGGGAAGACGTGGGTGATGAACTCACGGAGGTTGAGCGAGGTCGTCTTGATGCCGGCGTCCGCTCCTGCCTCGGGCAGCGGCAGCGACAGGCCGGCGCCAGGCGAGAACAGATGCACCAGTATGAGCCCGAGTGTCAGCGATACCAGCGAGGCGCCGATGAACCAGGCCATGGTTTTCACGCCGACCCGGCCGACCGACGCGGAGTCCTCCATGTGGGCGATGCCGACCACCAGCGTCGAGAACACCAGCGGCGCGATGATCATCTTGATCAGCCGCAGGAAGATGTCGGTGAGGATGGAGAAGTAGCCGGCCAAGGTCTTGGCCTGGTCCGCATCGGCACTGTAGGCATGGCCGATATAACCAACGATGATGCCCAGCAGCATGCCGATCACGATGTAGACGGTGAAACGCCGCGACATGTCGCTGCCCCCCTGGCGTGTTGTAAGACTGTCCGCACCACGGATAGGCGGCGCCCGGAGCGAGTGCAAGTCCGGTCCCGTCGTGGCTGGTCGTTCCGGCTCCCGCCGCGGTCGCCGGGTTTCGCGCGCGCGGCGGCCTGTGTCTGGTGCCGGGATGGCCCGGAGGTTTGCCGGCTTCCAAGCTTAGCTTGTCGATGCGTCAGCAAATCTGTGTTGCGCCGCGAGAGGGGCAGCCGTTAGGGTCGCGCCGTTCAGACGCCGCCCTGATCTGGGTATCAACTGGGGAATCCTTACCGCGTGCCGGATCTGTTTGCCGCCGATACCCTGATCTTTGTCGCGATCGGCTTTGTCGCGCAGCTGTTCGACGGCGCGCTGGGCATGGGCTTCGGTGTCATCAGTTATACCGTGCTCACCGGCATGGGCGTGCCGCATGCGGTGGTGTCGGCCAGTGTCAATGGCGCCAAGATATTTACCGGCTCGGCGTCCGGGCTGGCCCACATCAGCCACAAGAACATCGACTGGAAGCTCTTCGGTCTGCTCGCTGTCTGCGGTTCGGTGGGGGGCGTTGTCGGGGTGCTGGTGCTGACACGGATGCCCTCCGACATCCTCAAGCCGGTGATTGCCGTTTATCTGATCGGGGTCGGCGTCTATATCGTCTGGCGGGCCTTCCGGCACATCCAGGTGCATGTCGGCCACAAGCGTACCGCCATGGTCGGCACCGCCGGCGGCTTCCTGGAAGCCACCGCCGGCGTGTGGGGGCCGCTGGTCACCAGCAACCTGATCGCGCTGGGCGCCAACCCGCGTTATGCTGTGGGGTCGGGCAATCTGGCCGAGACGGTGGTAGCGCTTGTCGTATCGCTGATGCTGGCGCACCACATCGGGCTGGAAAACTTCTCCAAGGCGGTGCTCGGGCTGCTGATCGGCGCCATCATCGCGGCGCCGTTCGCCGCCCGCTTCGCCCGCCAGCTGCCGGCCAAGACGTTGATGGTCGGTGTCGGCCTGCTGGTCATTGTCACCAGCGTCTACCGGCTGGCCCAGACGCTGCTTTAGGCCCGGCCCTGCCTCCCGGCGGCGCCCAGCCGGGTTTAGGTCCCACGGGGATCGCTGCTCATCGCCGCAACCTCTACGTCCGAAACGTGCCGCAGGAGCGCGGCGGTACGGGTGCGCATTGGTCAGGTCAAGCTTTCGTCAGGCCCGGCAGGCCGACGTCAGGCCGGGCAGGCGGGATCAGGGCGCGCGCCGGCGCGTCCTTCAGGCTGGACTTATCGTAAAATATGCATATAATGCAGAAATAAATCGAAAGTATCGATCATGATCCTGCCGACCATCAAGCAGCTGCAATATCTCACCGCCCTGTTCGAGCATGGCCATTTCGGCAAGGCGGCGGAGGCCTGCTTCGTCACCCAGTCCACCCTGTCGGCCGGCCTGCGCGAGCTGGAAACGGCGCTGGACGCCGCCCTGGTCGAGCGCACCAAGCGGGTGGTGCGGTTCACGCCGCTGGGCGAGAAGATCGCCCGCAAGGCCTACTTGGTTCTTCGAGAGGCGACGGAAATTGCCCATCTGGCACGTGCTGCCGGCAAGCCGCTGGCCGGGGAGCTGCGGCTGGGGGTGATCCCCACCATCGCGCCGTTCTTTCTGCCCAAGGTGCTGCCGGGCCTGCGCGCCGCCTATCCCGAGCTGAAGCTCTACCTGCGCGAGGAGATGAGCCACGTCGCCTGCGACGCGCTGGCGCGCGGGCATGTCGACTGCGTGCTGCTGGCGCTGCCCTATCCGTGCGGCGACGTCGAGGTGGCGGAGCTGTTCGACGACACGCTGGTCGCCGCCTTCCACAGGCAGGACCTGCCGGCGACCACCAGCGCCGTGCTGCCCTCGACGCTGGACAACGAGCATCTGCTGCTGCTGGAGGACGGCCACTGCCTGCGCGACCATTCGCTGGCGGCCTGCGAACGGCCGGACCTGCGCGGCGACCGCGCCATCCTCGGCACCTCGCTGCACACGCTGGTGCAGATGGTGGACAACCGGCTGGGCCTCACCCTGCTGCCGCAGATGGCGATCGATGCCGGCATCCTGGAGGGCACCGACGTGGTCACCCGGCCGCTGGCGTCGGACCACACCACCCGGCGCATCGCGCTGGTGTGGCGCCGGCGCAGCCCGCGCGACGAGGAGTTCCGTCTGCTCGCCGGCTTCCTGCGCGCGGCCCACGATGAGCTGCGGACCGACGCCGTCGCACCGGCGACGCTCGCAGCGGTGTGACGTCGGACACGATCACTCCCGGCACATGGGCACTCGGCCATTGGTTGTCGCGCCCCGTCAATCTTGAACGGTAAGCGGTGGCGGCCTGATTCCGCGAGACCCGGCGTCGCCACACCGGCGGCCGGCCGGTGGCCGTGGTGGGGGCGGACCGACCCCGGCATCCGACAGGCGGCCAATCCACATCCGGCGACGCAGCCGCCGCAGGGTGTCGGGTTAGCCCTTGGGAGCCTCTTGCAGAACGGGTCGCCAGGCAAAAACAGGAGGCATTCCACGACGGTGCGCCAGCAGGGAGGGATGCCATGGCGGGGAAAGACGAGGAACTGATCGCGCGCGCCAGGGCGCTGGCCCCGGGGATCAAGGCGCGGGCGGCACAAGCCGAGCAGTTGCGCCGGCCGCATGACGACAGCATCCGCGAGCTGATCGACGCCGGCATCATCCAGATGCTGGTGCCGCGCCGCTGGGGCGGGGCGGAGGCCGACCTCGCCACCATGGTCGAGGTGGTGGAAATCATCAGCGGCGCCTGCATGTCCACCGGCTGGATCGCGTCCTTCTACATCAACCACAACCTCTACATCACCAAGATGAACGAGCGGGTGCAGGAAGAAGTGTTCGGCCCGCGCGGCTTCGCGTTGCTGCCGGCGGCCAACGCCGCGACGATGAAAGCCAAACGGGTCGACGGTGGCTGGCTGGTCAGTGGTCGCGCGCCGTGGGGCAGCGGCATCATGCACGCCGACTGGGTGTTGGTGAGCGGGATCGACGAGGCCGCCTCGCGGCTGTTCCTGCTGCCGGCGGCCGACGCCAAGGTCGCCGACGTCTGGCACTTCGCCGGCATGGCCGCCACGGGCAGTAACGACATCGTGCTCGAAGAGGTGTTCGTGCCCGAGCACCGCGCCATCGAACACGCCGAGTTCGGCCAGGGGCCGACGGAAGCCTCGCTGCGTTATGACAATCCGCTCTATTCCATTCCAATGCTGCCGATCGCCTACAACACCATCTCCGGGGTGCTGTCAGGCGGTCTGCGCGGGGCGTACGAGGAGTTCGAGGCCACTGTCACGCGGCGGGTGCGCAATTTCAGCGGCGCGGTGGTCAAGGACCAGCAGCATTTCCACATCATGCTGGGCGAGGCCCGCATCGCCACCCAGATGGCGTCCGACCTGGCGCGGCTGACGGTTGCCCGCACCACGGCCCTGGCGCGCAAGGAGCCCTTCACGCTGGAGCAGCGGCTCGACCTGAAGGCCAAGGTGGCGTTCCTGTCGCGGCTGTGCCTCGACAGTGTCAACCAGATGATGTCGCGTGCCGGCTCGTCGAGTTTCCATCACGATCGGCCGATCCAGCGTTACTGGCGCGACCTCAACACCTTGTGCACCCACGCCTTCTGGGATTGGGACGCGACGCGCGAACTGGTGGGGCGCCACCAGCTCGGGCTGGAACCCAACCATCCGCTGGCCTGAGGGGGGTGCTACACTCGCTCGACGGCGAACGCGACGGCATCACCCCGCGCGGTCGGCCTGGATGCGGTAGGCCTTGTAGTCGGCGAGGTCGCCGTCGAACGGCGAGACGCGCCCCTTGTCGATCAGCCAGTAATTGTCGACCACCGTCTCGATCAGCGCGGTGTCGTGGCTGACCAGCACCACAGCGCCGGTGAAGTCCTGCAACGCCAGCGTCAGGGCCGCGCGCACCTCCAGGTCGAGGTGGTTGGTCGGCTCGTCGAGCAGCAGCAGGTTGGGGCGGTTCCAGATGATCGTCGCCAGCACCAGGCGCGATTTCTCGCCGCCGGACATGGTGCCGGTCTCCTGGAACGCCGTCTTGTCGGTGAAGTCGAAGGTGCCGAGGTAGGTCCGCAGCTCCTGCTCGCGCGCGTTGGGCGCCACCTGCTTCATGTGCCACAGCGGCGACTGGTCCGGCCGCAGCAGTTCCAGCTGATGCTGGGCGAAGTAGCCGAGCTTGGCCTTGCGGTCGCGCTTGACCTCGCCGGACTGCGCCTCCAGCTCACCGGCGATCAGCTTGATCAGCGTCGACTTGCCGGCGCCGTTGCGGCCCAGCAGGCCGACGCGGGTGCCGCCGCCGATACGTACCGAAACGTTGGACAGGATGGTCTTGTCGCCATAGCCGATCGACGCCTTGGTGGTCTCGAACAGCGCGCTGGCCATGCCTTCCGGTTCGCGGAAGGAGAAGGTGAAGGGGGTGTCGACGTGGGCGGCGGCGACCCGCTCCAGCTTGGCCAGCGCCTTGATGCGGCTCTGTGCCTGGCGCGCCTTGGTGGCCTTGGCGCGGAAGCGGGTGATGAAGCTCTCGATGTGGGCGATCTGGCGCTGCTGCTTCTCGAACATCGCCTGCTGCTGCATCAGTCGCTCGGCGCGCTGGCGCTCATAGTCCGAGTAGGTGCCGGTGTAGAGGGTGAGCTTCTGGCCGGAAATCTCCAGGATGCGGTCGACCACCGCGTCGAGGAAGTTGCGGTCGTGGCTGATCAGCAGCACCGTGCCCTCGTAGGCCTTCAGCCAGTCCTGCAGCCACAGGATGGCCTCCAGGTCGAGGTGGTTGGTCGGCTCGTCGAGCAGCAGCAGGTCCGAGCGGCACATCAGCGCGCGGGCGAGGTTGAGGCGCATCCGCCAGCCGCCGGAGAAGGACGAGACGGTCCGGTACTGCGCTTCCTCGTCGAAGCCCAGCCCCAGCATCAGGTCGGCGGCGCGGCGTTCGGCCGAGTAGGCGTCGATGCGCATGAACTCGCCATGCACCTCGGCGATCTCGTAGCCGTCGTCGTCGGCTTCCGCCTTGGCCAGCCGGGCCTCCAGCTGGCGCAGCTCGACGTCGCCGTCGATGACGAAGTCGAGTGCCGCCCGCTCGGTCTCCTCGATCTCCTGGGCGACGTGGGCGACCGTCCAGCGGTCGGGGAACTCGACGTTGCCAGCTTCCGGCAGCAGTTCATGACGCAGCAAGGCAAACAGGCTCGACTTGCCGGTGCCGTTGCCGCCCACCAGACCCATCTTTTCGCCGGCATTGAGGTTGAAGCTGCCCTTCTCGAACAGCAGCTTGGCGCCGCGCCGGAGCGTTACCTTGTCGAAGCTGATCATCGGGCGGGGCCTGTCGTCCTGTTCGTTAACGGTTCGCGGGTGCACAAACATCCCGCCGCCCGGCGCTTATAGAGGCTCGACGCGCCGACGCCACCGGCAATTCGCTGGCCGTCGCTCGGCAGGGGGGAAGCCCGACGCCGGCGGGGGGGGCTGAATTGCGGACTGGCGCACCGCATGGGGCTGGACTATTCTGAGTGGTAATCAAAATAGACCTGTACTGAACCAGACAAGCGGGGGAGTGGACCATGGCAACGAAGGTGAACGATTTGTCTGCGGTGGAGGCGCGGGAGGCCATGCTGCGGGTGCTGGAGCGGCAGAAGGCGGCGCACCTGAAAGACAGCCCGGTGCCGGCGGCGATCCGCAAGGACCGGCTGCGCCGCGCCATCGACCTGCTGGTGGACCATGAGAAGCGGCTGGTTGACGCCATGGCGGCGGATTTCGGCCACCGCCCGACGCCGATGTCGCGTCTGACCGACATCGCCGGTTCCATCGGCCCGCTCAAGCAGGCGCTCAAGCATCTTGACCGCTGGATGCGCCCCGACAAGCGCCGGCCCAACTTCCCGTTCAACCTGCTCGGCGCCAAGGCGTGGGTGGAGTATCAGCCGCTGGGGGTGGTCGGCATCATCAGTCCGTGGAACTTCCCGGTACAGCTGACCTTCGGGCCGCTGGCCGGCGTGTTCGCTGCCGGCAATCGGGCGATGATCAAGCCGTCGGAGTACACGCCGATCACCTCCGAGTTGATGAAGGAGCTGTTCGCTTCCGTCTACGACGAGACCGAGGTGGCGACCTTCACCGGCGGCCCGGAGGTCGGTCAGGCCTTCTCCGGCCTGCCGTTCGACCATCTGCTGTTCACCGGCGCCACCTCGGTGGGCCGCCATGTGATGCGCGCGGCGGCCGACAACCTGGTGCCGGTGACGCTGGAGCTGGGCGGCAAGTCGCCGGTGATCGTCAGTCGGTCGGCCGACATCGCCCGGACCGCCGAGCGGGTGGTGGTGGGCAAGATGCTCAACGCCGGGCAGATCTGCCTGGCGCCGGACTATATGCTGGTGCCCGAGGAGAAGGCCGACGCGCTGACCGATGCCCTGGCGCAGAGCGCGGCGAAATTCTACCCGACGCTGGTCGGCAATCCGGATTACACCTCGGTCGTCAACCCGCGCCACCGCGAGCGCATCGAATCCTACGTGACGGACGCCACCGCCAAGGGCGCGCGGGCGATCACGGTCAATCCGGCGGGCGAGGACTTCAGCCAGCAGCAGGGCACCAACAAGCTGCCGCTGACCATCCTGCGCGACGTTCATGACCAGATGAAGGTGATGCAGGACGAGATTTTCGGCCCGGTGCTGCCGGTGATGACCTACCGGCAGGTTGACGAGGCCATCGACTACGTCAATGCCCATCCGCGTCCGCTGGGTCTCTACTATTTCGGTACCGACGCCGCCGAGCAGCGCCGGGTGCTCGATCGCACGACCTCGGGTGGCGTCACCGTCAATGACGTGGTGTTCCACGTCAGCCAGGAAGACCTGCCGTTCGGCGGCGTCGGTCCCGCCGGCATGGGCGCCTATCACGGCTTCGATGGCTTCAAGACGTTCAGCCACGCCAAGGCGGTGTTCCGCCAGACCGGGGTCGACGTCGCCAAGCTCGGTGGCGTCAAGCCGCCCTACGGTCCGGCGCTGGACAAGACGCTGGCGCGGGAAATCCGCAAGTAACGACGGCGGCCTGATCCCGGCGTCAGCCGGGGCCGGGCCTCTGATCGTGACGCCAGGGTGAAATATCGCTGCGCAGGCGCATCGATACGCCGCAATCGGCTCGAAATCTCTAACCTCAGCGACCGCAACCGTTGATTAACTCGACGGCCCCTGCCGTCGATTAACTTGACGGCCCCTGCCGTCGATTAACTTGACGGCCCCTGCCGTCGATGGGAGAGAGCGCGTGTCCATTGCAGCGAGAGCCTTCGTGTCCGATCCCATGGTCCTGATCCCGCAGGACATCATCGATTTCGCCGTCAGCCTGGCCGACGCCGCGCGCCCGGTCACCCGCCGCTACTACCGGTCGCCAGTGGAGGTCGACACCAAGGCCGACGCGACGCCGGTCACCATCGCCGACCGTGAGGCGGAAGCCGCCATGCGGGCGCTGATCAACCGCGAGCGCCCCGGCGATGGCATCATCGGCGAGGAACATGGCCGCGAACGGGAAGGCGCCGACTGGGTGTGGGTGCTGGACCCCATTGACGGTACCAAGTCGTTCATCGCCGGCCGGCCGATCTTCGGCACCCTGATCGCGCTGCTGTGGGAGGGGATGCCGGTGGTCGGCATCATCGATCAGCCGATCACCGGCGACCGCTGGATCGGCGTCAAGGGCCAGATGACATGGTTCAACAACGCGCCGGCGCGCACCCGCGCCTGCCCGGCGCTCAGCCAGGCGCTGCTGGCCACCACCAGCCCGGAGATGTTCTCGGAACAGGAGCGCCGGGTGTTCGAGGCGTTCCGTGATGGCGCCCGCACCACGCTCTATGGCGGCGACTGCATCAACTATGGCCTGCTGGCGTCGGGCTTTCTCGATCTGGTGATCGAGGCGGATCTCAAGCTTTACGACTATGCCGCACTGGTGCCAGTGGTGCAGGGCGCCGGCGGCATCATCACCGACTGGTCGGGCAAACCGCTGGGGCATGACAGCGATGGCCGGGTGCTGGCCTGCGGTGACCCCCGGCTGCTGGACGCCATTCTGGGCGCGACAGCCGGCTGAACCGCGCGTACTGTGCAGGCATGGCCGCACGGTTGACCCACATCGCCCTGCATGTCCGCGATCTCGACGCCAGCATCGCATTCTACCGCGACTGGTGCGGGATGCACCTGGCGCACGACCGCATTGATGCCGGTACCGGGCACCGGGTGGTGTGGCTGGCGCAGCCGGGGCAGGATAGTCGTTTCGTTATCGTGCTGATTCCCGGCGGCCACGTCGACCGTCAGGCGGCTGGTGATTTCAGCCATCTGGGCATCGCGCTGGACAGCCGGGACGCGGTCGAGGCCACGGCCGGGCGCGCCGCCGCCGCCGGCCTGCTGGCCTGGCCGGTGACCGATAATCCACCGCCCGTGGGGACCTATTGTGGTGTATGCGACCCTGATGGCCGGGTGGTCGAGTTCAGCTTCGGACAGCCGCTCGGCCAGGACTGACGGGCGGTCCGGTCGCGAACAGGCGCGGGTTGCTTGCAAAATGGTCCCGCCTGAGGTTATGGTGCGCGCGCATTTGGCCGGACGATTGGGCCGCAAGGCCGGGCCTAGCCCGGGGCGATCGGATTATCTCACCAAATCTTGCGTCGTGCGAGGTGGCATCGTGCTGCCCCGCGCATCGTTTTCTCTCTACGAAAGATAGTCCCATGCAGACTGGCACCGTGAAATGGTACAATGGTCAAAAAGGTTACGGCTTCATTCAGCCGGATGATGGCGGCAAGGACGTGTTCGTCCACGCCACGGCGCTGGAGCGCGCTGGCATGCGTTCGCTGAACGAAGGCGACAAGATCGGCTTCGAACTGCAGACCGATCAGCGTTCCAACAAGGTCTCGGCTGTCAACTTGCAGACCGTCTGAGCTTGGCCGGCGGGCAGGGCGCGACGCCCGCCCGCCATCCACCTTTTCTCGAACGGAGAAGGCTTATGGCCAAGGAAGAACTATTGCCCTTCGAAGGGCTGGTGATCGAGGTGCTGCCGGACGCGCGCTTTCGCGTCGAGCTGGACAGCGGCCACACGGTGATCGCCTACACCGCCGGCAAGATGAAGAAGAACCGCATCAAGACCCTGGCGGGTGACCGCGTGACTGTCGAGATGTCGCCCTACGACCTCGACAAGGGGCGCCTGGTGTTCCGTCACAAGGACGAGCGCTCGATGGCGGCGACCGGCCGTCCGCCGGCGCGCGGGCAGTTCAAGCGGCGCTGAGGCGCGGTGAGCCGGCCCGGGGCTGCTCACCAGCTGGATAGTCAAATCCGATTATTTTAGCCTTTTACTAATTTTCAGTCGCTATCTGTTTGGATAACGACTGGGGACGCATCCCCTGAGAGCATAGGGGATGACCACGATGCCGCTTCGGGCCGAGTTGCAACTCAAGCCATATGGCGAACATCTGGAGGTGGAGGCGACAGCCAACGCCGTGCAGGAGCGCGAGCTGTTTGCCCGGTTGATCGATCATGCGCCCGATGCGTTGGTCCTGGTGGATGAAGCGGCCTGCATCGTGCTTGCCAATACCCAGTGCGAGCGGCTGTTCGGCTACAGCCAGGAAGAACTGGTGGGGGCCTCCATCGAGCTGCTGGTGCCGGAATCGCTGCGCGCCCGTCATGTTGGCTACCGCAACGGCTTCAAGCGCGATTCGACGCCGCGCCCGATGGGCCAGACCCAGGATCTGCTCGCCCGCGCGCGTGATGGCCGGCTGATCCCGGTCGAGATCGGGCTCAGCCCGATTTCCATGGGCGACTCCCGGCTGATCCTCGCCTCGGTGCGCGATGTTACCGAAAGGCGAGCCCTTCAGGGCGAGCTGGCGCAGGCCAAGAACGCGCTGGAGGCCAAGGTGGCTGAATTGCAGTTCGTCTCCCGGCGGCTGGAACAGCAGGCCGCCGATGCGATCGCCATGGCCGAGGAGCTGCACGAGGCCCGCTTCATGCTGCATGACGCGGTGGACAGCATCAGCGAGGGCTTCGCGTTGTGGAGCGCCGACGATCATCTGCTGCACTACAATCAACGGCTGGTCAGCCTGTTCGCCGGGGTCGAGCCGATCATCCGGCCGGGCATCGGCTTTGCGGAGCTGATGACGAGGGGCAAGGAGCAGCGGATCTTCGCGCCGCTGGCACCGGAGGTGCTGGAGCGCACCCGCGCCCGCATGGCCGGCCACCGGACCGGTGGCTGTTATGAACTGCCGCTGGCGAGCGGCCGCTGGCTGCAGGTCACGGAGCGCGCGACCCCCTCGGGCCATCTGGTGGCGATCGTCACCGATATCACCGACCACAAGGCGGAAACGACGGCGATTGCGCGGCTGGCCCACCAGGACCCGCTCACCGGCCTGCCCAACCGGCTGGCCTTCCAGGCGCAGTTCAAGGCGGCGCTGGCCGGCCGCGACCCCAGCGGGGCCTGCATCGGGTTGCTGATGCTCGACCTTGATCGGTTCAAGCCGGTCAATGACAGTTTCGGCCATGCCGTTGGTGACGAGCTGCTGCGGCAGGTGGCGGCACGGCTGGCCGCCACTCTTGGTGCGCGGGGCAGTCCGGCTCGGCTGGGCGGCGATGAATTCGCTGTCATTCTGCCGGCCGTCGGTTGTGTCGACGACGTGCGAACGGTGGCGCGACGGCTGATCGCCGCTTTCGCCGCGCCCTTTCTGGTCGAGGGGCGACTGGTGGAGATTGGCGTCAGCATCGGGGCGTCGCTCTACCCGCTGCATACCGATGATCCGGAACGGTTGCTGCGGCTGGCCGACATCGCGCTTTATCAGGCCAAGGACGGCGGCCGGAGCCGGCTGTGCGTCTATGGTGACGCGAGCGAGGCGGTGGCGCGGTCCGGCGGCGCATCGTCGTCCGACTATATCATCTGACGGCGGGGGCGGGCGCAACTGTCGCCTTGCCTCGCCCGGTGGTCTTGTGTATAGCCCCTGCCTTCGTGGGATCGCCCGGCCGGTATGGGCTGCCGTGGCGATCTGTAACGCGACTCTAGACGGGGACTGTCAAGTCCTTAGGAGGTAATGCAAAATGCCCAAGTTGAAGACCAAGAGCGGGGTCAAGAAGCGTTTCAAGATCACCGCCACCGGCAAGATCAAGCATGGTGTCGCCGGCAAGCGCCACCGCCTGATCAGCCACACCGCCAACTATATCCGTCAGAACCGCGGCACGTCCGTGCTCTCCGACGCCGATACGCGCACCGTGAAAAAGTGGGCGCCCTACGGGCTCGATTGAGACAGGCTAGAGGAGAACTGACATGGCACGTGTGAAGCGCGGTCAAGCCGCTCATGCCCGTCACAAGCGGGTTCTGGACGCAGCGAAGGGCTATTATGGCCGCCGCAAGTCCACCATCAAGGTTGCGCGTCAGGCGGTCGAGAAGGCCGGCCAGTACGCTTATCGCGATCGCAAGGCGAAGAAGCGCACGTTCCGGGCGCTCTGGATCCAGCGCATCAATGCCGGTTGCCGCGAGCTGGGCATGACCTACGGTCGTTTCATGAACGGCCTGAAGCTGGCCGGCATCGAGGTCGACCGCAAGGTGCTCTCGGACATCGCCACCCGCGAACCGGCAAGCTTCAAGGCGCTCGTCGAAAAGGCGCAGTCGGCCCTGAGCGCGGCGTAAGCCGTTTTCCCGAGTTTCTCGGTATAGCGTTGAGGGGTCCGTGCGTCGCGCGGACCCCTTGTCGTTTGTCTGGACCAGATCATGACCGATATCCAATCGCTCGAAACCGAGCTGCTGGGCGCCATCGCGGCGGCCGGCACCCTTGCCGACCTTGAGGACATCCGCGTCAAGGCGCTGGGCAAGTCCGGCAGCGTCACCGCGCTGCTCAAGACGCTGGGCAGCCTCAGCCCTGAGGAGCGGCAGGTCAAAGGCCCGCGGTTCAATGGCCTGCGCGAGCAGGTGACGGCGGCGCTGACCGACCGCAAGGCGGCGCTGGAGACGGCGGCGCTGGACGCGCGGCTGGCCAGCGAGCGGGTCGACGTGACGCTGAACCCGCCGCTGGCGCCCCGGGGGTCGATCCACCCGATCAGCCAGGTGATGGACGAGCTGACCGAGATTTTCGCCGACCTCGGCTTCTCGGTGGCGGAAGGCCCGGAGATCGAGACCGACTGGCACAATTTCACCGCGCTCAACATCCCGCCGGAGCATCCGGCGCGCGCGATGCACGACACCTTCTACTTCCCGCCCGACGACAAGGGCGAGCGGCATGTGCTGCGCACCCACACCTCGCCGGTGCAGGTGCGGACCATGCTGGAAAGCAAGCCGCCGCTGCGGATCATCGCGCCGGGGCGGGTCTATCGCTGCGATTCCGATGCCACCCACACGCCGATGTTCCATCAGGTGGAAGGGCTGGTGATCGGCCGCGACATCACCATGGCCCACCTGAAGTGGACGCTGGAGACCTTCGTCAAGGCGTTCTTCGAGGTCGACCATGTGACCATGCGACTGCGGCCCAGCTACTTCCCGTTCACCGAGCCGTCGGCCGAGGTCGACGTGCAGTGCTCCTGGTCCGGTGGCGAGCTGAAGGTCGGCGAGGGCAGCGACTGGCTGGAGATTCTCGGCTGCGGCATGGTCAATCCGCATGTGCTGGAAGCCTGCAACCTTGATCCCGACGAGTGGCAGGGCTTCGCCTTCGGCTGTGGCGTCGACCGGCTGGCGATGCTGAAGTACGGCATGACCGACCTGCGCGCCTTTTTCGACGCCGACCTGCGCTGGCTGCGGCATTACGGTTTCAGTTTTCTCGACGTTCCGACGCTGTCGGGGGGAGTGGGGGCATGAAGTTCACCCTGTCCTGGCTGAAGGACCATCTCGATACCGATGCCTCGCTCGACGACATCGCCACGGCGCTGGTGCGTCTGGGCCTGGAGGTCGAGGGCATCGAGAACCCGGCCGACAAGCTGGCCGCCTTCACCATCGCCCATGTGCTGGAGGCCGAACCGCACCCCAATGCCGACAAGCTCAGGGTGCTGAAGGTGGATACCGGCGCCGGCGAGCCGGTGCAGGTGGTGTGCGGCGCCCCCAACGCGCGGGCGGGCATGAAGGCGGTGTTCGGCGCGCCCGGCGCCTATGTGCCGGGCCTCGATGTCACCCTCAAGATCTCGGCCATCCGTGGCGTCGAGAGCCGGGGCATGATGTGCTCGGGCCGCGAGCTGGAACTCTCCAGCGACCACGAGGGCATCCTCGACCTGCCGGCCGACGCGCCGGTGGGCGCGCGCTATGTCGACTGGATCGGTCTCAACGATCCGGTCATCGACGTCGCCATCACGCCGAACCGGCAGGACTGCCTGGGTGTCGCCGGCATTGCCCGCGATCTGGCGGCCGCCGGGCTCGGCACCCTCAAAACGCCGGCGGTCGAACCGGTGGCGGGCGTCTTCGCCAACCCGGTGCCGATCGCCATCACCGACACGGAAGGCTGCCCGGCCTTTCTCGGCCGGCTGGTGCGCGGGGTGACCAACGGCCCGTCGCCGGACTGGCTGCGCAAGCGGCTGACCGCCATCGGCCTGCGGCCGATCTCGGCGCTGGTCGACGTCACCCAGTATGTCATGATCGATCGCGGCCGGCCGCTGCACGTCTATGACCTCGCCAAGCTCACCGGCGGGCTGACCGCCCGGCGCGCGGGCGAGGGCGAGCAGCTGCTGGCCCTCAACGGCAAGAGCTACACGCTCGACCCGTCGGTGACGGTGATCGCCGACGACGCGGTGGCGCACGGCATCGCCGGCGTCATGGGCGGTGAGCACAGCGGCTGCACCGAGGCGACCACCGACGTCGTGATCGAGTGCGCCTGGTTCGACCCGGTGCGCATTGGCGCCACCGGCCGCAGGCTCGGCCTGACCTCGGACGCGCGCGCCCGCTTCGAGCGCGGCATCGACCCCGCCTTCGTGGCGCCGGGCATGGAGCTGGCGACGCGGATGATCCTCGACCTGTGTGGCGGCGAGGCCTCGGCCGTCACCACCGCCGGCGCCGTGCCGGCGTGCGACAAGGTGGTAAGCTATCGCCCGGCCCGGGTGGCGAGCCTGGGTGGCGTCGATGTCGACGCCGGCACCCAGCGCGACATCCTGACCCGGCTCGGCTTCACCGTCGAGGGCGACGGTGACGTCTGGTCGGTGCGGGTGCCGAGCTGGCGGCGCGACGTTGATGGCGAGCCGGACCTGGTGGAAGAAGTGCTGCGGCTGGTGGGGCTGGACGCCGTGCCGTCGACGCCGCTGCCGCGCCCGGACGGGGTGGCGCGGCCGACGGCGACGCTGGCGCAGCTGCGGGCGCGTCGGGCGCGCCGGGCGGCCGCCGCGCGCGGCTTCAACGAGGCGGTGACCTGGAGCTTTGTCGCGCCGGCCGAAGCGGCACCGTTTGGCGGTGGCACGCACACGCTGGATAACCCGATCTCGGCCGAACTTGCCGTGATGCGGCCGTCGCTGCTGCCGGGGCTGGTGCGGGCGGCGGCGCGCAACCGCGATCGCGGCGCCACGACGATCCGGCTGTTCGAGGTCGGCAAGCGATACCTCGCCGATGGCGAACGCCCGACGCTGGCGCTGGTCGCCACCGGCGAGAAGGGCGGTCGTCACTGGCAGACCGGGGCCGCGACCGGCTTCGACGTCTACGACGCCAAGGCCGAGGCGCTGGCGGTGCTGGAGGCGGCCGGCGCGCCGGTCGACCGCGTGCAGACCACGGCGGACGCGCCGGGCTGGTTCCACCCCGGCCGCTCGGGCTCGCTGCGGCTCGATCCGCGCAACCCGCTGGCCCATTTCGGCGAGCTGCATCCGGCGGTGGCGCGCGCGCTCGACATCAAGGGCACGGTGGTGGCGGTGGAGGTCTATCTCGACGCCATTCCAGCGCCCAAGGCGGTCAGGCGGGCGCGGCCGAAATATGCGCCCAGCGACCTGCAACCGGTGAGCCGCGACTTTGCTTTCATCGTCAAGGCCGAACTGGAAGCCGCCAGGCTGGTGCAGGCGGTCAGGGGCGCCGACAAGCAGGCGATCACGGCGGTCGAACTGTTCGACGTGTTCCAGGGCGCCGGCGTCGAACCGGGCATGAAGTCGCTGGCGGTGGCGGTGACGCTGCAACCGGGGGCGGCCAGCTTTACCGAGGCCGATCTCGACGCGCTGTCGGCCAGGATCGTCGCCGCGGCGGCCAAAGTGGGCGCGACCCTGCGCGGCTGAGCCTGAACGGCGGGTTGCCTGGGGCGGCTCAGACCTGCTCGGGCAGCCGGTCATCCTCGCTGGAGGCCAGCCGCACGGCATCGCGGCCGGCGTGCTTGACGGCGTAGGTCGCCTGATCGGCGCGGTAGAGCGTCACGTCCGGGGTGACGTCGAAGTCGAAATCGACCTCGGCGACGCCGATGCTGGCGGTCAGCCGGATGGCCTCGCCATTCCAGATCACCGGGGTTTCGCGCAGCAGCGTCAGGAAGCGGTGGGCCGATGGCAGGGCCTGGCTCGCCGGCGCGTGGATGACGACGACGAACTCCTCGCCGCCGAAGCGGGCGATGAGGTCGGTCTCGCGGCGGAAATGATCGCGCAGCAGGCTGGCGACATGGGCGAGGCAATGATCGCCGGCCTGGTGACCGTGGGTGTCGTTGATCTGCTTGAAATGGTCGAGGTCGATCATCAGCAGCGCCAGCGGCGTGCGCTGGCGGCGGGCCTCGTGCCAGGCCTGGTGCCATGCAAGGTCGAGGCGCCGGCGGTTGCCAAGGCCGGTCAGCGCGTCGGTGAGCGACAGCTGCTCGATCTCGCGCCGGCTTTCGATGAGCGCGTACTCGATCTCCAGCTGGTGGCCGTACTCGGCGGTATAGCGCTTGAGCGACAGCAGCACGTAGATGCCGAAGATCGCCAGTGTCAGCATGAACGGCCGCAGCGATGGCACGGCCAGCGACAGCACGACGATGGCGGGCAGGAACAGCAGCGCGACGCTGGTCAGGGCCATGCGTGGCTTCATGGCGTAGGTCGGGCTGGTGGCGGCGCCATAGGCGACCGAGCAGATGATGGCGATCAGCACCGGCGGGGTGGGGGCGGCTTCGACCAGTCCCAGCCGGACGACGATCAGGCCCCAGGCCAGCGAGCCGATATGGATCAGCGCCCAGTGTCGCTTCTCCCAGCGCGCCAGTGCCGGTTCGAGCGCGCCCAGCGGTGCCCGGTGCCAGCGCCGCGCCAGCAGCAGGATCGCGAACACGCTCACCACGATGATCGCTTCCGACGGGCTCCGGGTCAGCAGGTCGCCGGTCCAGATCAGCACCAGGCAGCCGGCGAGGTAGAAGGGAATGCCAACCAGGGAGCGGGCGTAGAGATCGCGCCACGCCCGGCGGCGGCCATATTCTTTCAGCGAGGCAGCTTCTGTATTCGGCACGCGCACACCCGACTCCGACCGGTCCCGAGGCGATGCAACGGGGGCGTGATGCATCGGGAGCGATTCGTGTGGCGTTTATCGTTAACGCAACTCCCTTAACGTGGAATGAGCGGCACGGGCCGTAAGGCCCGCCAGCGGCGATCGGGCGCAGCCGGTTCAGCGTTGCGGCGCCAGCCGCAGGCCGGGCTCCGGCCAGCGCACCCGGGCGAGTTTGCCGGTGGTGGACAGGCAGACCCAGGCATCGCGCATGTCCGTCCCGCCGAAGCAGATGTTGGTGGTCAGCAGGTCGGGGAAGGGGTGCCAGGTGATGGCGCCGGTCGCCGGGTCGACGCTAGCGATGCCCGGCCGCTCCACCAGCGTGCCGACGCAGATATTGCCGCTGGCGGTGACAGCCAGCGAATCGAGCAGGGTATGGCCGGGGAAGGAGGCGACCACCCGGCCCGGCACCAGCCCCGGCGGCGCCAGCTCGCCCGGCGCCACCACATCGAAGGCCAGCAGGTTGCGCTCGTGGGTCTGGGCGACATAGAGGGTGCGGCCGTCCGGCGACAGGCCGATGCCGTTGGGGCCGCCCAGCGGGTAGAGCGCGGCGCGGATCAGGCTGCCATCGGCCCGGGCGTAGTAGATGCCGCCATGGTCGGTGCCGGTGGCGCGGACCTTGCCGAGGTCGGTGAACCAGAAGCCGCCCTGGGCGTCGAACACGATGTCGTTGGGGCCCGACAGCGGCCGGCCGTCGACATGATCGTACAGCCGCTCGACGGCGCCGGTGTCGAGGTCGATGCGCTCGATGCGGCCGACCTCGTAGTCGGCGGCGACACCGGCGGGCACCATCAGGCCGCCATGGTCGGGCCACTCGAAGCCGCCGTTGTTGCAGACATAGAGCTTGCCGTCGGGCCCCAGCGCGGCGCCGTTGGGGCCGCCGCCCGGCGTCGCCACCACCCGCCGGCGGCCATCGGGCCACAGTCGGGTGATCCGGCCGGTCTTGATCTCGACGACGACGACGCTGCCGTCGGCCAGCCATACCGGCCCTTCGGGGAAGCCCAGCCCCTCGGCGACGATCTCCATGCCGGCGGCCAGCGCCGGCTCGTCGGACCTGTTCTCCATGTCCATCGATCTCATCCCCCGCTATGGTTGCCCCGTGATGGCTGCCGGCCAGCGTGCCGCGCCGGCCCCGCGCCGGCAATGGGCGCCGGCGGGGGGGGATGACACGGGGCGTCATTTTCCGCTTTCCTACAAGCCTGTCCGTGGGGTAGATGTTCGTCTTATGTTCTTTTGGCTGATTCTCGCGGCGGGTGCCGCACTGGTTGTAGGATCGGGCGCCGGCTGGCTGCTGTGGGGCCGGGCGCTGGCGCAGACGCGCGCCGAGCGGGACGCCCGCGCCGCCGAGGCACAGGCTGAACACGAGCGCTTCGTACGGGCCATCGGCGATCTGCGGGCCGAGCAGGAAAAGGCCGCCCGGGTGGACGCGCTGGACGCGGCGCTGGCGGCGGAACGGGGCGAGCGGATGGCGGCGCAGACCAGGCTTGCCGCCCTGGAGGCGCAGCTGGCGGAGCGCGAGCGGGCGCTGACGGAACAGAAGGCGCAGTTGCTGCAGGATTTCGAGGCGCTGGCCAACAGCGCGCTGCAACAGAGCCAGCAGCAGTTCCTGACGCTGGCCGACCAGACGCTGGCGCGCCACCGGGCCGGATCGGCGGAGGAGCTTGCCAGGAACAAGGCCGAGCTGGAATCGCTGCTGGGGCCGGTGCGCGAGACGCTGGGGCGCTATGAGACCAATCTCGCCGAAATCGAGAAGGCGCGCGCCGAGGCCTATGGCGGCCTTTCCGGCCAGCTCCAGTCGATGCTCGCCGACCAGGCGCAGCTGCGGGCGGAGACGGTGCGGCTGGTGCACGCGCTGAAGTCGGCGCCCAAGGCGCGCGGTCGCTGGGGCGAACAACAGCTGAAGAATGTGCTGGAGATGGCCGGCCTTGCCGCCTACGTCGATTTCCAGACCGAAGTGCATGTCGGCACCGACGATGGCGCGCTGCGGCCCGATGTGCTGATCCGCCTGCCCGGCGGCCGCTCGCTGGTGGTGGACGCCAAGACCTCGCTGACGGCGTTCCTGGAAGCCATGGACGCGCCCGACGAGGCCAGCCGCGCCACCCATCTGGCGGCGCATGCCCGCGCGCTGAAGGTCCACGCCGACCAGCTAGGCGCCAAGCGCTACTGGGACCAGTTCAAGGACACCGCCGACTTCGTGGTGATGTTCGTGCCTGGCGAGCATTTCGTCACCGCCGCGCTGGAGGCCGACCCCGGCTTGTGGGAATATGCCTTCGGCAAGCGGGTGCTGATCGCCACGCCGACCAACCTGATCGCCATCGCCCGCACCGTCAGCCATGTCTGGCGGCAGGAGAAGCTGGCGGTGCAGGCGCGCGAGATCGGCGGCCTGGGCAAGGAACTCTACAAGCGCATGGCCGGCATGGGGGATGCCATCACGGCGCTGGGCAAGAGCCTGTCGCAGACGGTCAACCGCTACAACGGCTTCGTCGCCTCGCTGGAGGCGCGGGTGATGCCCCAGGCGCGCAAGTTCGCCGAACTGCAACTGGAGGATGGCGCCGCCGAGCCGCTGCCGGCCATCGACAAGGTGGAGCCGGCGGTGCGGTTGCCGGACCCCGGCCGCGATCTGCGGCTGACGGCGCCGGCCGTGCCGGATGCGGCGGAATAGACGCCGGGTGTGTCGGGCGTTCCGACCGTGGCCGGCCCGATGGCGCGGACTTGACGCCGGGCGCGGTTGCAGCGACGGTCGCCTGACGATGAGGACCGACGATCGCGCGCGACGATGACCATGGCAATGACCCGCTGGCTGCTGGGCGAGGCTGACAGTCTCGACCTGCCGGACCCGATGGAGGGGCCGCCGGCGGCCCATGCCTCGCGCCAGCTGGGGGTGTCGGCGGCGCTGGCCATTGTCATGGGCATGGCCTCGGCGGCGCTGATCGGCTGGGGCACCGGCCTGTGGGAAGTGACCATCCTTTATGCCGGCCTGATCGTCGGTGCCGTCGCGGTGGCCTATGCCTGGTCCACCGGCCAGCAGCGGCGCGGCGGTGGCGCGGTCAGCCGGGCGCTGGTGCGTGCCGCGATCGATGCGCGCGACGAGGCCATTGCCGTTACCGATGCCGCCGGCAACCTGGTGTGTGCCAACGAGGCCTATGGCGAGCGCTGCGGCGGCTATCCCTCGCCCTTCCATCTTGACGGCGGCGCCGGCGAGGAAGGCTCGCCGCTTGTCGCCGCCGGCGAGCTGGCCCGCAGTGCCGGTGTCGGCGAGACGGTGATCTACCGCGGCGGCGAGGGCAGGCCGGTGGCCTTGCGGGTGGTCTGCAGACCGGCGGGCGATCCGGGCGAGCATCTGATCTGGCAGGTGTCGCCGGCGGACATGGAATCGACGTTGTCGGCGACGGTGACCGCGGTCGCCGGTCATGTCGGCGCCTGGCTGGCCGGTGCCGGTGTCGGCGCCATCGTGACGGACGCCAGCGGCCGCGTCCTGGCCGTCAACGCCACCACCGCCGCGTGGCGACAGCTGTCGATGGATCAGATGCCAGGCAGCGACATCGCCGCCATGGTGGCCGTTTCCGAGGATCGTCAGGTCTATTTCAACGCCGTCGACGGCGCGCGCATGCCGGTGCGGCTGGTGGAGCTGCCGATCGTTCCGGCGGGCGAGGTGGAGGCGGAGGGTTATCTGTTCGCGCTGATTGCCGGCGCCGAGCGAACGGTGGCCGATGCCACCCAGACCACCCGGGCGATCGATGCGCTGCTGGACAGCCTGCCGCTGGGTCTGGCGACCGTCGACCACAACAGCCGTTTCCTGCACATGGCGCCGGGCTTCTGCGCGGCGGCGGGGGTGGCGACCCCCGGCGATCTGCTCTACCCCAGCGAACTGGTGCACGAGGAAGACGCGACGATGGTCGCCGACGTGGTGCGCCGGGTGGCACTGGGGCACCTGAAGTCGCGCGACCTCCAGGTGCGGCTGCGCGGCCGGCCGGAGGATTCCATCCGCATGTCGGTGCTGCATGTCACCGGCCTGCACGAGGCGGCCGCCGTGCTGGCGCTGTGGGATGACGCCGAGCAGCGCAAGCTGCAGCAGCAGATCACCCAGGCCACCAAGATGCAGGCGGTGGGCCAGCTTGCCGGCGGCGTGGCGCACGACTTCAACAACATCCTCACCGCCATCATCGGCTATTGCGACCTGATGCTGCTGCGCCACGCGCCCGGCGACGCCGACTTCGGCGACCTCAACCAGATTCGCCAGAACGCCAACCGCGCCGCCAACCTGGTGCGCCAGCTGCTGGCCTTCTCGCGCCAGCAGACGCTGCGGCCGCAGGTGTTGCAGGTGACCGACGTGCTGGCCGAGCTGTCCAATCTGCTCAAGCGGCTGATCGGCGAGACCATCAGCCTCAGGATCAACCACGGCCGCAACCTGGGGCCGGTGCGGGTCGATCCCGGCCAGCTGGAGCAGGTGATCGTCAACCTCGTGGTCAACGCACGCGATGCCATGAACGGCGTCGGGGAACTGACCATCCGCACCTCCCAGGTGGGACCGGAGGAGGTCCGCCGGCTTGGCCACGAGATCATGCCGCCGGCCGACTATGTGGTGATCGCGGTCAGCGATACCGGCTGCGGCATTCCGCCGGAGAACCTGTCAAAAATCTTCGAGCCGTTCTTCACCACCAAAGAGGTCGGCAAGGGCACCGGGCTCGGGCTGTCGACCGTCTATGGCATCGTGAAGCAGACCGGCGGTTTCATCTTCGCCGAATCCGAGCTGGGCCGCGGCACCACCTTCATTCTCTATCTGCCGGTCCACGCGGCGGCGGAAACGCCCCAGCCGGCGGCGGCATCCGATCAGCCGCCAGGTGCGGCGGCGGCCGAGCCGGTGCCCGACCTGTGGGGCCGGGGCACGGTGCTGCTGGTGGAAGACGAGGCAATGGTGCGCGCGGTCGCCAAGCGGGCGCTGGAACGCAAGGGCTACGAGGTGCTGACCGCCACCAACGGCGAGGAAGCACTGGAGCTGCTGGAGGCGCGGGCCGAGCCGGTCGACCTGCTGATCTCCGACGTCGTGATGCCGACGATGGACGGCCCGACGCTGGTCGGCCATGCCCGCCAGCGCTACCCCGATCTGCGGATCATCTTCATTTCCGGCTACGCCGAGGAACAGCTGCGCCGCTCGATCGACGTGCCGGATGTCGCCTTCCTGCCCAAGCCCTTCTCGGTCCAGCAACTGGCGGAGGCGGTGCGCGAGGCGCTGGCGCGCGTACCGGCGGCGGCCGACACGGACGCCGGTTGATTCGGGCCGGATCAAATCCGGAACAAACCGTAAATTTTAAACGAAAATCAACCAGTTAACGATGCCGCTTGCGTGTGAGAACAAATGGCGTACAAAGACCGCATTGCGTTCAGTGCCGCTAAACTCTATGCGAGAGGACAAGACGATGGCAGCAGGGCTCCGGGTGGTCGAGAAGGACGATATGGACAAGTCGAAGGCGTTGGAAGCGGCATTGGCGCAGATCGATCGCGCGTTCGGCAAGGGCTCGGTGATGAAGCTCGGCCAGCGCTCGACGGGGATCGAGATCGAGGCGGTGTCGACCGGGTCGCTGGGCCTCGACATGGCGCTGGGCATCGGCGGCCTGCCGCGCGGCCGCATCATCGAGATCTATGGTCCGGAGTCCTCGGGCAAGACGACGCTGGCGCTGCACGCCATCGCGGAAGCCCAGAAGGCGGGTGGAACGGCGGCGTTCATCGACGCTGAACATGCCCTCGACCCGATTTATGCCCGCAAACTTGGCGTCAATATCGACGAGCTGCTGATCTCGCAGCCGGATACCGGCGAGCAGGCGCTGGAGATCGCCGACACGCTGGTCCGCTCCGGCGCCATCGACGTGCTGGTCATCGACTCGGTGGCGGCGCTGACGCCGCGGGCGGAGCTGGAGGGCGAGATGGGCGACAGCCATGTCGGCCTGCAGGCCCGCCTGATGAGCCAGGCGCTGCGCAAGCTGACCGGCTCCATCTCGAAGTCGCGGGCAATGGTGATCTTCATCAACCAGGTGCGCATGAAGATCGGCGTGATGTACGGCAACCCGGAGACGACCACGGGTGGCAACGCGCTGAAATTCTATGCGTCGATCCGCCTCGACATCCGCCGCACCGGCCAGATCAAGGACCGGGAGGACATCGTCGGCAACACCACCCGGGTCAAGGTGGTGAAGAACAAGCTGGCGCCCCCGTTCAAGCAGGTGGAGTTCGACATCATGTACGGCGCCGGCATCTCCAAGACCGGCGAGATCCTCGATCTCGGCGTCAAGGCCGGGGTGGTGGAGAAGTCGGGCGCCTGGTTCTCCTACGACAGCCAGCGCATCGGCCAGGGTCGCGAGAACGCCAAGAAGTTCCTGACCGAGAATCCCGACATGGCCAACCAGATCGAGGCCGCCATCCGTCGCAACGCCGGCCTGGTGTCGGAAGCGTTGATGGCCTCGCCGGAAGAAGACGACGACATCTGAGGGTGACGTCGGGGCGGCGGGAGACGCCGCGCGAAAGGGGTCGGCATGTTCAGTTACGTGACGCTCGGCGCCGATGACATGGCGCGCGCCATCGCCTTCTATGACGCGGTGCTCGCGCCCCTGGGGCACACGCGCTTCCACACCGACGACCAGTTCGCCGGCTGGGGCGTCTATGACGGCGGCCTGAAGCCGACCCTGTGGGTGTGCCGGCCCTTCGATGGCCAACCGGCGGGTGCGGGCAACGGCACCATGGTGTCGCTGCTGGCGCCGGACCGGCCGACGGTGGACGCCTTCCACGCCGCCGCGCTGGCCCATGGCGGCACCTGCGAGGGCGCGCCGGGCCTGCGACCCCATTACGGACCCTCCTTCTATGCCGGATATGTCCGTGATCCCGACGGCAACAAGCTGAACGCGGTCTGCTACGCGGACGCCTGAGGGCGGGCCGCGGAAGGCGGTGCCTGAGTGGTTCGGGAGCCTGAGTGGTTCGGGAGCCTGAGTGGTCTGGGGCCTGAGTGGTCTGGGGCCTGAGGTCGGGGGGCTGGGGTCGGGTGTACGCCATGGCGACGGTCGACTTCGCGCGGGGGGGCGGTGAACTCGTCTCCGACCGGCTCACACAGGACCAAGCGGTCGTCTTCGCGCGCGGGGGGACGGCAACTCCGTACGCGGCGGATTTGCGGACGGGCGCCCCGCATCCTTGCTTCCATCTCGACCGCTGACACTATATGTCGTCAGGCATGCAAGAGTCCCTGTCCCGGAGGGTTGTTCGGCAAGAACGGCGCCGGCTGGCGGGGGAAGCAACAGGTGAGGACCATCTTGGCCAGTTCTAACGAAATTCGTTCGTCGTTTCTGGAGTTTTTTCGGCGCGAGGGCCACGAGATCGTGGATTCCAGTCCGCTGGTGCCACGCAATGACCCGACGCTGATGTTCACCAACGCCGGCATGGTGCAGTTCAAGAACGTGTTCACCGGTCTGGAGAGCCGCCCCTACCGCACGGCGACGACGGCGCAGAAGTGCGTGCGGGCCGGCGGCAAGCACAACGATCTCGACAATGTCGGCTACACCGCCCGCCACCACACCTTCTTCGAGATGCTGGGCAATTTCTCGTTCGGCGACTATTTCAAGGAGCGCGCCATCGATCTCGCCTGGCGGCTGATCACCCAGGAATGGGGCGTCGACAAGAAGCGGCTGCTGGTCACCGTCTACCACGACGATGACGAGGCCTACGGGCTGTGGAAGAAGATCGCCGGCCTGCCCGATGATCGCATCGTCCGCATCGCCACCAAGGACAATTTCTGGGCCATGGGCGACACCGGCCCGTGCGGACCGTGCTCCGAGATCTTCTACGACCATGGCGCGCACATCCCCGGTGGCCCGCCGGGCTCGCCGGACGAGGATGGCGACCGCTGGGTCGAGATCTGGAACCTGGTGTTCATGCAGTATGAGCAGGTCGACGCCGACACCCGGGTCAGCCTGCCGCGCCCGTCGATCGACACCGGCATGGGGCTGGAGCGCGTCGCCGCCCTGCTGCAGGGCAAGCACGACAATTACGACACCGACACCTTCCGGGCGCTCATTCAGGCCTCGGCGGACGCCACCCGCACCGACCCGGACGGCGCCCACCGGGTGTCGCACCGGGTGATCGCCGACCATCTGCGGGCATCGAGCTTCCTGATCGCCGACGGCGTGCTGCCGGCCAACGACGGCCGCGGCTACGTGCTGCGCCGGATCATGCGCCGCGCCATGCGCCATGCCCATCTCTCGGGCGCCGCCGAGCCGCTGATGCACAGGCTGGTGGGGGCGCTGGTGCAGCAGATGGGCGCGGCCTACCCGGAGCTGGTGCGCGCCGAGGCGCTCATCCGCGAGACGCTGAAGCTGGAGGAGACGCGGTTCCGCCAGACCCTGGTCAACGGTCTGCGGCTGCTCGACGAGGCGGTGGCCGGCCTGCCGGCGGACGCGGCCCTGCCGGGCGATGTCGCCTTCAAGCTCTATGACACCTACGGCTTCCCCTACGACCTCACCGAGGACGCGCTGCGCGCCCAGAGCCGCGCGGTCGACCGCGCCGGCTTCGACGCCGCCATGGCCGAGCAGAAGGCCAAGGCGCGTGCCGCCTGGACCGGCTCGGGCGAGAAGGCGACCGAGACGCTGTGGTTCGACCTCGCCCAGGAACTGGGCGCCACCGAGTTCGTCGGCTATTCCACCGAGGCCGCCCAGGGCCAGGTGCTGGCGATCGTGCGCGATGGCGAACGGGTGGACTCGGCGCGCAGCGGCGAGACCGTGCGCATCGTCACCAACCAGACGCCTTTCTATGGCGAATCCGGCGGCCAGGTCGGCGACGCCGGCACCGCGCTGGGCGCGGACGGGCTGAAGATCGCCATCAGCGACACCCAGAAGCCGCTCGGGCTGCTGCATGTCCATGTTGGCGAGGTGGTGTCCGGCACGCTCAGGGTCGGTGATCAGCTGGAGCTGCTGGTGGACCATGACCGCCGGACGCGGGTGCGCGCCAACCACTCGGCGACCCATCTGCTGCACGAGGCGCTGCGGCGCCGGCTGGGCGACCATGTCACCCAGAAGGGCTCGCTGGTGTCGGCCGAGCGGCTGCGCTTCGACATCGCCCACAACAAGGCGCTGGCGGCCGACGAAATCGCCGCGGTCGAGGCGGATGTGAATGCCCGCATCCGTGCCAACGACGCGGTGGTGACGCGGCTGATGACGCCGGAGGAGGCGAGCGAAGCCGGCGCCATGGCCCTGTTCGGAGAGAAGTACGGCGACGAGGTGCGCGTGCTGTTCATGGGCGCGGACGCGGACGGCCGCGGCGGACACTATTCCATCGAGCTGTGCGGCGGCACCCACGTCAGCCGCACCGGCGACATCAGCCTGCTGACCATTGTCGGGGAAAGCGCGGTTTCGGCCGGCGTGCGGCGTATCGAGGCGCTCACCGGGGAGGCGGCGCGCCTGCATCTGGTGGAGCAGGAAGCCCGCGCCCGGGCGGTGGCGGCGACGCTGAAGACCAGCCCGGCGGATATCGTCGATCGCGTTGCCACCCTGGTCGAGGAGCGCCGCAAGCTGGAGCGTGAGCTGGCCGAAGCCAAGCGCCAGCTGGCGCTGGGGGGCGGCGGCAGTGCCACGGGCGGCCCGGCGGCCGAGACGGTGGCGGGCGTCGCCTTCATCGGCCAGGTGCTCGACGGCATTCCGGCGAAGGAGTTGCGCGGCATGGTCGACGCCGCCAAGGGCAAGCTCGGCTCGGGCGTCGCCGTGATGGTGACCACCGAGGGCGGCAAGGCCTCGGTGGCGGTCGGCGTGACCGACGACCTGACGGCGCGGTTCTCCGCCGTCGACCTGGTGAAGGCGGCGGTGAGCGCCCTGGGTGGTCAGGGTGGCGGTGGCCGGCCGGACATGGCGCAGGGCGGTGGCCCCGACGCGACGGCGGCCGAGGCGGCTGTCGCGGCGGTGCGGACGGCGCTGGCGGTCTGATGCCGGTCCGCACGCTCGACGGGAGTGATCCCATCGCGTGACCGACGCCATCCGCCAGATCCGACGCAGGGTCTTCGAGATCCTGGAAGTCAGCCGCCACGGTGATCCGTGGTCCCGGGTTGTCGACTGGTGCATCATCGCGCTGATCGTCTCCAGCGCGGTGGTCATCGTCGCCAGCACGGTCCCGGCCCAGGCCGCGCGGTTCGGCACGGTGTTCACCGGCATCGAGCGCGCCACGCTGGTCGTGTTCGCCCTGGAGTATGCCCTGCGGCTGTGGGTCTCGGTGGAGCGGCTGGAGGCGCGCGGGCAGACCCCGCTGCGGGCGCGGCTGGCCTACATGGTGACGCCGTTCGCGCTGATCGATCTGGCCGCGGTCGTGCCGGCGCTCGTGGAGTGGGCGACGGGTGGCGGGCTTGAATTCCTGCTGCTGCTGCGTCTGCTGCGCCTGTTCAAGCTGGCCCGCTATTCCACGGCGCTGGATTCGCTGATCCGGGTGTTGCGCAGCGAACTGAAGGCGCTGGCGGCGGCCGGCTTCGTCATGGTCATCATGGTGTTCATGGCGGCGACGGTGATGTACGTGATCGAGCGACACGCGCAGCCGGCGGCGTTCGGATCGATTCCGGCGGCGATGTGGTGGTCGGTGGTGACACTGGCGACGCTGGGCTATGGCGATGTGGTGCCGGTGACGCTGCTGGGCAAGCTGGTGGCCGGTCTCGTCATCATGGGCGGGCTCGCCTTCTTCGCCATTCCGATCGGCATCATCGCCTCGGGCTTCACCAACGAGATGCACCGCCAGGATTTCCTGGTGCGCTGGGAAATGGTCGCCCGCGTGCCGCTGTTTCGCAATCTCGATGCCCGCACCATCGGTGAGATCAGCCATCTGCTGCGCACCCGCCGGGTGCGGCGCGGCGAAGCGATCTGCCGGGTCGGTACGCCGAGCGAGGGCCTGTTCTTCCTGGTCGACGGGCGCGCCCGCGCCCGCCGCCGCCGCAAGACGTGGTGGCTGGGGGCGGGGGATTTCTTCGGGGAACTGGCGCTGCTGCACGACGCGCCCCATGAAATCTCGGTGGTTGCCGATACGCCGTGCCGGCTGCTGATCCTCGACCCGCTGTCGTTCGAGGATATCTTGAGCGACCATCCTGAAGTGCGTCAGGTGCTGCAGGAAGTGCTCACCGAGCGGCTCGGCGATCTCAGCGAACCGGCCGAGGTGGCGCATCGGCTGGTGACGGACGCGCTGACCCGCTGGGGTCATCTCGATCCGCCCGAGCGCGATTAAGCCCCGGCGAGGTTCGGAACGAACCGCGCCGCCTGGAAAACGCACGGGCGTCCGCCGGTGGCGGACGCCAGGCCCTGCGCGCCGTGACGGGTGGCGTCAGCGCCGCCCTTCCAGATAGTCGTTCAGCACTTCGTGGTAGCGGCGGATGCGGGCTTCCTGACCGCTGAGCAGCGAGTCGGTGTAGCCGCGCGAGCGCAGCCCCTGCTGCTGGCCGGGGATGACGCTGAGATCCTGGTCGGCGACGAAACCCAGCGACTGGTCGCCATGCCGGAATACCTCGTGCGCCGCCGGCGCCACCGGGCGCGGACCGACCGGCGTTTCCACCGTCGTCTGGCCCTCCACCACCGGCACGAAGAACCAGTGGTCGAAGATGCACTTTTCCGGGTCGGTGGGGTGCGGCTGCGGCCGCAGCACCTGGAAGCCGTCGGAACTCATGGTCAGCGAGGTGTTGGGGAACAGGGTGTAATGGTAGTAATCGGTGAGCTGCTCGTCGCTGAGATCGACGTAATGCAGGTAGCCGCGCGATGGCCCGAGCTTGCGCTTCTGCTGCTGCAATGCCTCGCGCGCTTCACGCGCCCGGCCCTCGAACCGGGCGGGGTCGAGATCCCAGTAGGCCAGCATGTCGGTGAGCGGCGCCTGCGGGATGTCGCAGTTGCGCGAGCTGTAGGCGGGCTGGCCGCCGGGCATCAGCATCCGGTTGTGGCCGTTGGCGTACATGTCGAACTGGCACTGCTTGTAGCTGTCCTCGATGAAGGTGTTCAGCTCCGGATGGATGGTCGGCAGATGGTAGGATTCGTTGAAATTGTCGTGGATGATCTTCCAGTTGCAGTCGGCTTCCGCCGTCAGCCAGAGGACGCGCACCATCTTGTCCATGTTGTAGGGCAGCAGCTGGTCATAGACCGGGTCGAGCGCCTCGGCCAGCGGCGGGGCGTTTTCATCCATGTTGTACCAGACGAAGCCGCCCCAGGTCTCGCAGCGGATTTCCTTCAGCTTGTTCTTGCCGCAGGGGTTGCTGCCGGGGAAATCCTCGGGGTTCTGCACGCCGCGCAGCACGCCCTCGTTGTCGAAGGCCCAGCCGTGGTAGGTGCAGCGGAAATAGGGGGTGTTGCCGCGCTCGGTCTGCACCAGCCGGTTGCCGCGATGGATGCAGAAATTGTAGAAGGCGTGGATGGCGCCATCGCGGGCGCGGCTGATCAGGATCGACTCGCGCCCCAGCTTGCAGGTGATGAAGTCGCCGGGGTTGGGCAGTTCCGACACCAGGCCGCCGATGTGCCAGGTGCGGGTCCACATCCGCTCCCACTCCTTCTCCATGAACTCGCGCGACCAGTAGCGGTCGCCGCTGAGCGGATCGCCGCGAAGTTCGATCTCCGGCGCCTTGTCGCGCGGGGTGCCCATGATCTTCAACGCCTGTGCCGTCATGCCGATGCCTCCGTCCGTCCCCATGCCACGTGATCGATCGTCCTGCCGACAGCCGCCTGTCGCGCCATTGTGCGATTCTACATTGCACGATCGTTCAAATAAACTCTGCGGTACCGGGGTGCGGCCGTCAAGTTGGGGGCGGTCGAGCCTATCAAGCTTGAGAGGGTGTCGCCGGAAATCGGTGGATTGCCGACAGCGGCGGACGGTATGGCGGGGGCTGGTAAAAGTGGGCGTTAAACGACCGTGCAATCCGGTGCCATAATGGCGCGATCCAGCGGTGCCGGCGTGCGCGCCGGTACCGACCGGACCCGGGCCTGATGTCCGCCGTCGTTGCGGCGGCCCCCTCGGCGGGCGTGCTGACGATCGCTCCCCATGACATGGCTTCGGCACAGGCCCGAAGCCAGCGCTCGCCGAGGGGTTTCTCCGTGCCGGGACCGGCGGGGGTGCTCAGGGGCGCACCAGCAGCTTGCCGCTGTGGCTGCCGGTGAACAGCCGCAGGAAGGTGGCTACCGTGTTGTCGAGGCCGTCGACCACTTCCTCGGTCGAGATCAGCGCGCCTTGCGCGACCCATTGGCCAAGATCGCGCCGGGCGGCGGGCAGTGCGTCCTCATGGTCGTAGGTGAGGAAGCCGCGCATGTTCAGGCGCTTCACCACCAGTTGCCAGAGGTTCTTCACCCCATAGGGCTCGGCGGCATTGTAGTCGGCGATCATGCCGCAGGTGGCGATGCGGCCGCCGATATTCATGTGCCCCAGGATGGTGTCCAGCGTCGCACCGCCGACATTGTCGAAATAGACGTCGATGCCCGCCGGGCAGTGGGCCTTCAGCGCGTCGTCCAGCGGGGTGGGGTCATGGCGGTCGATGGCGGCGCCAACGCCCAGCGTCTCCACCAGCCAGCGGCATTTGTCGGCGCCGCCGGCGATGCCGACCACCCGGCAACCGCGCAGGCGGCCGATCTGCACCGCGATCGAGCCCACGGCGCCGGCGGCCGCGCTCACCACCACCGTCTCGCCGGCGCGCACCGGCGCGATGACGTGCAGGCCGACATGCGCGGTCAGCCCGGTCGGCCCCAGCGCGCTGAGGTAACGCGACAGCGGCACGTCGGGCGCGGGGTCGAGCTTGCTGACGATCGGCGACGGGGTGAGGCGGGAGTAGTCCTCCCAGCCGCCGAAGCCGGTGACGATGTCGCCGGGCGCGTAACCGGGCACCCGCGACTCGACCACCGTGCCGATGACGATGGCGTTGATCAGCGCGCCGAGCTGGATCGGCGGGAAATAGCTTTCCTTGTCATCCAGCCAGCCGCGGATCGCCGGGTCCACCGACAACAGCCGGTTGCGCACCAGAATCTCGCCGTCGCCGGCCGTCGGCACCGCCTCCTCGACCTGCCGGAAGTCGTCGGGCACCGGCACGCCGCAGGGGCGACGGGCGAGCAGGATACGGCGGTTGCGGGCGGGTGTGTCGGCGGGCGTGTCGGCGGGCGTCTGGGCAGGCATGGGTTGAGGTGCTCCGGCTGCCGGGGGGAGGCGCGCCATCCGGCACCGTTCAGGCCTTCCCCGGCACAGTTGTTGTTTGTACGGTTGACCAAACTTGCGGGATGGTCCCGCGCGGTGCAACAGGCGCTTGTCATAGGACGGTGCCGGAGACGGAAGGCGGGCGGCACGTGGCGGACGCGGATGCGGACATGCGGCAGACGGTGAAACCGCGACGGCGGCCGTCGCGTGGCGCCCGCGCGATGGGGGCGGGCGACGAGCGGACCACCAAGGAGCGCATTCTCGACGCGGCCGAGGCGCTGTTCTCGCTGCGTGGCTATCATGGCGTCGGGCTGCGCGAGATCACCGGTCATGCCGGCGTCGAACTGGGGCTGGTCAATTACCACTTCGGCGCCAAGGAGGAGCTGTTCCGCCAGGTGGTGGGCCGGCGGGCGGAAAGCCATTGCGACGCACTGATGGGTTCGCTGGCGGAGGCGACACGCGCGGCCGGCGACCGGCCGCCGGGCGTGGAGGCGATCATCGCCGCCTTCTGCCATCCGATCTTCGAGCGCACCCAGTTCGGCGGGCAGGGCTGGAAGAACTATATCCGGTTGCTGGGCCAGGTGGCGGATTCGCCCGAACGCGGCCCCTACATGCAACCGTTCAACGAACGCTATGATCCGGTGGTGACGGCCTACATCGCGGCGCTGCAGCGGGCGCTGCCGGCGGCCTCGCCGGAGAATCTCTACAGCTCCTTCTATTTCCTGCAGGGCAGCATCGTTTATCTGGTGGCCGAGACCGGCGCCATCGACGCGCTGTCGGCGGGCATGGTGCGCTCGGGCGACTTCCGGGCGCTGGAGGCCCGTCTGGTGCCGTTTTTCGCCGCCGGCTTCTATCGCCTCGCCGGCTGCTGAAGGGCGCGCGTTCGCGGCACGATCTCGGCTCTCGACGCCGGTCGGCGGGTACGGCTAGTCTGGTGCCTTCCCTGCTGCTGGAGCCTCCGTATGAGCGACATCGTCTGTACCTCGCCGATCGATGGCCGGATCGTTGATCGCCGGCCCACCGCCTCGGGCGCCGACATCGAGCTGGCGCTGGCGGCGGCGCGGGCGGCCCAGGCCGGCTGGAAGCGGACGCCGATCGCCGAACGGGCCGAGTTATGCCTGAAGTTCCTCGATGCCATGGTGGCGATGAGCGACGACATCGTGCCGGAGCTGGCCTGGCAGATGGGCCGGCCGGTGCGCTATGGCGGCGAGTTCAAGGGCTTCGAGGAGCGTATCCGCTTCATGGCCCGCCATGCCGAGGAGTATCTCGAACCGGTGCGGCCGCCGGAGGAATGGCAGGGTTTCAAGCGCTACATCAAACGCGAGCCGCTGGGCGTGGTGTTCACCGTGGCGCCGTGGAACTACCCCTATCTGACAGCGGTCAACTCCATCGTGCCGGCGCTGCTGGCCGGTAACGCCGTGGTGCTCAAGCACGCCGCCCAGACCATCCTGGTCGGCGATCGCTTCCAGCAGGCCTTCGAGGCGGCCGGCGCGCCGGCCGGCCTGTTCCGCACGCTGGCATTGTCGCACGACGACACCACCCGCCTCATCGGTTCGGGCGAGGTCGATCTGGTCTGCTTCACCGGCTCGGTGGCCGGCGGACAGGTGATCGAGCGGGCGGCGGCCGGCACCTTCACGCCGGTCGGGCTGGAACTGGGCGGCAAGGACCCGGCCTACGTGCGGGCGGACGTGTCGCTGGAGCACGCCATCGAGAATCTGGTGGACGGCGCCTTCTACAACAGCGGCCAGTGCTGCTGCGGCATCGAACGCATCTATGTGCACGAGGATGTCTATGACGATTTCGTCGACGGCTTCGTGACGCTGACCAACGGCTATACGCTGGGCAACCCGCTGGAAGACGCGACGACGCTGGGGCCGATGGCCCAGGCCCGTATCGCCGATACGGTGCGGCGCCAGACCGAGGACGCGCTCAATCGCGGCGCCGAGGCGCTGATCGACGCCCGCCGGTTCGCGGCCGATGTCGGCACCGGCACCTATCTGGCCCCGCAGGTGCTGGTGGAGGTCGACCACTCGATGTCGGTGATGGTGGAGGAAAGCTTCGGCCCGGTGGTCGGCATCATGAAGGTGAGCGACGATGCCGAGGCGCTGCGGCTGATGAACGATTCTCCCTACGGCCTGACCGCCAGCGTCTGGACCCGTGATCTCGAAGCCGCCGAACGGCTGGGCGACCAGCTGGAAACCGGCACCGTGTTCATGAACCGCTGCGACTATCTCGACCCCGCACTGGCCTGGACCGGCGTCAAGGACACCGGCCGGGGCGCCACCTTGAGCCGGGTCGGCTTCGAGGCGCTGACGCGACCCAAGTCATTCCACCTGCGCACGTCGCTCTGACGGGCCGGGGCGCCATGCCGGTCGCCCGGTCTGGCCGCCGAGGCGCCTTCTGACGTCGGCCGTGCCGCCCGCCACGCCGCCAACGGTTGTTGCCGCCGCGCCACAGCGGTGGCGGATGTTGCAATGCAGTATCGCTGCTTCCCTCGGTTAGATCAAAACATCATCATGTTGTCATCCAGCTGAAACATTGCCTGCGCAGGTGCAGCGTCAGGGGCCGACGACGTTCGGCAACAATGATAGGGGTTATTTACATGATGAGCCGTTTGCTTTCCGGGTGCGCCGTCGGCGCGCTTGCCCTGGGTGTCGCCGCGCCGGCGCTGGCGCAGTCCACCGCCTCGCAGATGCAGGATATCGTCGTCACCGCGACCGCCACGCAGCAGAGCGTCGGCGGTCTGATCAAGGCCGAGCAGGCGCCCAAGACCCGCTCGACCATCACCGAGGAGTTCATTGGCTCGCAGGCCGCCGGCCAGACGGTGGCCCAGCTGATCAACCTGCTGCCCGGCGTCAACTTCACCAACAGCGACCCGTACGGCAACTCCGGCGGTAACCTGCGTATCCGCGGTTTCGATGGCGCCCGCGTCTCGATGACCTTCGACGGCGTGCCGCTCAATGACACCGGCAACTACGCGCTCTACACCAACCAGCAGCTCGACTCCGAACTGATGGAGCGGGTCAACGTCAATCTCGGCACCACCGATGTCGACAGCCCGACCGCCTCGGCGACCGGCGGCACCATCAACTATGTGTCGCGCACGCCGGCCAACGACTTCGGCGTCGTGCTGCAACCGAGCATCGGCAGCTTCAACTATCGCCGCCTGTTCGGCATGGTCGATACCGGCGAGTTCACCGCGATCGGCACCAAGGCCTGGTTCGCCGCGTCCTATACGAACTACGACAAGTTCAAGGGCCCGGGCGAGATGGAGAAGCAGCAGTACAACGGCCGCATCTACCAGCCGATCGGCGACAACGGGGATTTCATCTCGATCGCCGGCCACTGGAACGTCAACCGCAACAACTTCTACAACAACATCAATCTCGCCAACTGGCGGCTCGACAAGTCGGGCGAGGATTTCGAGTACCTTGACGGCGACTATGTGATCGACGCGCCGACCGCCGGCGTCGCCGACAACGACGGCAGCGGCATGTCCAACTACTACAAGCTGCGCATCAACCCGTCGAACACCGGCAACATCCGTGTCCAGTCGCGTTTCACCCTGGCCGAGGGCGTGATCCTGACCGTCGACCCGTCGTTCCAGTACGTGCTGGCCAACGGCGGCGGCAGCCAGCTGTTCGCCGAGACCGACCCGCGTCTGCGCGGCACCAGCTCGGCGACCGGCGTCGATCTCAACGGCGACGGTGATGTCCTCGACCGGGTGCGCCTGTATGCCCCCAACACCACCAACACCCGCCGCTACGGCCTGACCAGCTCGCTGATCTGGGACATCAACGACAACAACAAGGTCCGCGTCGCCTATACCTTCGACCGCGGCCGTCACCGGCAGACCGGCCGCGTCGGCTACATCAGCGCCGACGGTTCGCCGGAGAACGTGTTCGCCGGCCTGAAGGGCGATCCGATCGAGACCGCCGACGGCAATGTGCTGCGCACCCGCGACCGTCTGTCGATTGCCCAGCTGCACCAGGTGTCGGGCGAGTACACGCTGAAGGCGTTCGACAACGCGCTGCGCGTCAACCTCGGTGTCCGCGCGCCGTTCTTCAAGCGCGAGCTGAACCAGTACTGCTACACCATCAACAGCATGAGCGTGTCGGGCGCCTTCTCGGGCACCTACACGCTGAACTCCAACCAGTACTGCACCACGGGCACGGTCGCCAACGCCACCGGCGTCACCTTCGGTTCGACCGTCGTCGCGCCGTACGAGGCGACCAGGAAGTATGACAAGGTGCTGCCGAACCTCGGCGTTTCCTACCGGCTGGACGGCGGCCATCAGCTGTATGCCAGCTACGCCGAGGGCCTGTCGGCACCGCGCACGGACTTCCTCTACGGTATCCAGATCGCCAATCCGCAGCCGGAAACGACCCAGGCCTACGACCTCGGCTACCGCTTCCAGGGCGACACGGTGACCGCCTCGCTGGCGGGCTGGTACACCAAGTACAAGAACCGTATCGTCACCTCCTACAACGACGAAACCGGCCTGTTCGAGGACCGCAACGTCGGTGCCGTCGATCTGTGGGGCGCCGATTTCGAGATCGGCGTGCAGCCGGTGAAGTCGCTGACCGTCTACGCTTCGGCGTCGTGGTCGAAGAGCGAGATCCAGGCCAACTACCTGACCTTCACCAGCTCGCAGATCGTCGAGGTGCCGACCAAGGGCAAGCGCCTGGTGGAAACGCCGGAGTGGACCTTCTCGGCCCGCGCCCAGTATGACTATGAAGGCTTCACCCTGGGCGGTCAGGTCAAGCATGTCGGTGCCCGCTGGGCCACCGATCTCAACGACCAGAAGTCGCCCGCCTACACGGTGGTCGACCTCGACGTCCGCTACGACCTGGGCGATCTGTTCAACCTCAAGGGCTCGTACCTCCAGGTGAACGTCACCAACCTGTTCGGCGCCGACTACCTCGGCAACATCAGCTCGACCCGCAATGCGGTGGCGACCACGGTCGACAGCGTCAACGGCACGCCGGTCACCCTGTCGGCGACCCAGCCGACCTATGCGATCGGCGCACCGCGGACGGTGCAGGCGACCCTGCGCCTGGCCTTCTGATCGCCTGGCGGCCACGACCGGACAGGGGGCGGTCCGGCCGCTGCTGGCGGCGAGCCAACCGGGATGGAGGCATTCGTGTCTCCATCCCTGCCGCCCGCCGGACCTCCGGCGCTGGTCCTGCCCTCATGGCAGGGACCGTGGCCATTCCCGCGCCGGCCGATCAAGGTCTCGACCGGGCGGTGCTTTTCTGGCAATCGGGTGCCCGACAAGAACGGGACAAGGTCGCCAACGATTGCCGATGCGTGCTGAACTGACCACGCCCCCGCCACCACTGGTGCGTAACCCCATCCCCGGACTGGTGGCGGTGATCCTGCATATGGGCTTTGTCGGCGCGACGGTGGGCGTGCTGGCGCCGCTGACCGCGCTGCGCTTCAAGGCGTGGGGCGCCAGCCCGCTGGAGGTCGGCCTGGCCGGCGGCATGACGGCACTGGCGCTGCTGGTGATGATCCCGCTGCTGGCGCGCCTGCCCAGGGTCAATCCCACCATCATCATGGGAGCCGGTTGCGCGGTCGGCGCCGCCGCGCTCGTCGCCATGCAGCTGCTGCCGGATACCTGGGCGTGGATCGGCCTGCGGTTCGTATCGGCGCTGGGGCTGACCATGCCGTGGCTGCTCGGTGAAAGCTGGGTCAATCTGGCGGCGCCGGAACATCTGCGCGGCCGCATCGTCGCCAGCTATGCCGCCGCTTTCTTCGTCGGCTTTTCCGCCGGGCCGATCCTCATCGATATCGTCGGCTATCAGGGGTGGGCGCCCATCATTGGCGCCATCCTGTTCCTGGTTGGCGCCGCCCTGCCGCTGATGGTCGCCCGCCGTTACGCGCCTGTCATCGCCATTCACGGCCTCGACAACCCGTTCCCGGTGCTCCGCCGGGCGCCGGTCGTCGCCATCGCGGCGCTGGCCGCCGGCCTGACGGAAAGCCTGTGCTTCGGCCTGTTCGTGGTCTACGGCCTCGATCTCGGCTGGGGCGCCTCGCAATCGCTGCACACCTACACCGCGCTGCTGGTGGGGGGCATCGTGCTGCAATATCCGATCGGCTGGCTGGCCGACCGCTGGTCGCGCCGGCGGGTGCTGTCGCTGATCTCCATGATCACCGCGCTGGCGGTGGTGGGGCTGTCGCTGGTCACCACCCAGCCGACCGTCGCCCTGCTGCTGTCGTTCCTGCTGGGCGGGGGGGTGCTGGCCTTCTATTCGCTCGGGCTGATCCTGCTGGGTGACCATTTTCACGGCGAGGACGTGGTCAAGGCCAATGCCGGCTTCCTGCTCGCCTATCAGGGCGGTTCGCTGGTCGGCCCGTCGCTGGGCGGCGGCGCCATGATGGCCGCCGGACCGATCGGCTTCACGGTCGTGCTGGCGGTGGCGGGCGGCGTGTTGCTGGCGCTCAGCCTGCGCCGGCGGGTCTGACAGGGCGTTCTACGCCGCCACCAGTCGGGCACGCAGCAGGCCGCGCAGACTGTTGCCCACCCACAGGGCGTCGGCGGCCTTGATGTCGTCGAGCGTCAACGCCGCCTCGATCGCCTGGCCGCTGTCCAGCAGCGCCGCGCGCAGCACGCCGGGCAACGCGCCCGCGGTGACCGGCGGGGTCAGCAACCGGCCGTCGCGCTCGACGAAGACATTGGTGAACGAGCCTTCCACCACCGCATCGTCCTGATTGGCGAACAGCACCTCGAAGCAGCCGGTGGCGGTGGCGAGCCGTGCCCGTTCGCTGTCATAGAAGCCGCGATGGCTGGTCTTGTGCGCGCGCAGCGGATCGCGGGCGTCGAGCCGTCGAGGCGACAGCACCACCGTCACCGGCTCGGCGGGAGCAGGCGGCATCGGGGCCGCCTGCACGCTGGCGGTGCCCGAACGGCCCACCAGCAGCCGCACCCGCATCGGCTGGCGCCAGTGCGTCGCGGCATCGGCCAGCAGGCCGCGCCAGGCTTGGGGATCGGTCCTGAAACGCCAGTGGGTCGCGCTCGCCGTCAGCCGGGCGAGATGGCGTTCCAGATGGCGGAAGCCCTCGCCGGGCAGCCATGCCATCGTCTCGATGAGGTCGAACGGCGGCAGGGTGGTGGCGGCGAAGCTGCCTTTGAGCGCGCACTCGGCCCATTCGGCGGCCGGGTCGCTGTCGGCGACGATACCGCTGCCCAGCCCCATGCGGGCCTGGCCGTCGCCGGTGACCAGCAGGGTGCGGATGGCGACGCTGAAGCAGGCGTCGCCCGGCCCGGCGGTGGCGCCGGCCGGCGCGAGCCAGCCGACGGCGCCGGTGTAGACCCCGCGCGGGCGGGCTTCCTGCCCGGCGATGATCTCCATGGCGCGGATCTTCGGCGCCCCGGTGATCGAGCCGCAGGGGAACAGCCGCGTCAGCACGTCCACGGCGTCGAGGCCGGGCGCCAGCGTCGCGGTGACGGTGGAGGTCATCTGGTGCACCGTCGGGTAGCTCTCGACGGTGAACAGCGCCGGCACCCTGACGGAGCCCACCGTCGCCACCCGCGCGAGGTCGTTGCGCAGCAGGTCGGTGATCATCAGGTTCTCCGCCCGGTTCTTGGCGTCCGCGGCGAGCGCCGCCGCGGCGGCGCGGTCGGCCGCCGGCGCGGGGCGGCGGGCGGCGGTGCCCTTCATCGGCCGGGCGGTCAGCCGGTCGCCGGCAAGCGCGAAGAACAGCTCCGGCGACAGCGACAGCAGCCAGCGCGCGCCGGTCCAGATCAGCGCGCCGTGCGGTGCGCGCTGGGCCTCCCGCAGGCGGCGATACAGGGCGACGGGATCGCCGGTGAAGGCGACCTCGGCGGGGAAGGTATAGTTGACCTGATAGACGTCGCCGGCGGCGATATAGTCGATGATGCGCGCCACGGCACGGGTGTACGCCGCCTCGGTGATGGCAGGTGTGACGGCGGCGGCCTGGCCGGCCGGCCGGATGGCGCGCCAGAACGTGTCCATGGCCTCGGGCGGCAGCAGCCGGCAGTCGCGGAACAGGCCGAACCACGCCAGCGGTTCCTCCACCGGCGCGCGCCAGAGGCCGGCGAGCCGGGGTTCGAGCAGCAGCCCCGCCTCGTAGGCGAGCCAGCCACCGGCATGCAGGCCCCGCGCGAGCCCGGCGCGGATGGCGGCGAGGGCGGTGGCGAGATCATCGGCGGCGTGCGCCTCGGCGGTATCGGCGAGCCCGGTGAGCAGGCGCGACGGGCCGGTGCCGGTGGCATCGTCGAACAGGGCGAACGGGCGCAGGGGCGCAAGCGGCAGCATGAGCGCCCTTTAAGCCCTCGGGCGGAGCACGACAACGGCTGTCGCACTCCGCCCCGGGGTCACGGCCTGTTTTCGGCCCGGCGAGCTTATTTCCCGCCGGCGAGGATGAACGCGCGGGCGTCGCGCGCCAGCGCCTCCAGCGACGGCCGGTGCAGATACATCATGTGGCCGGCCTCATAGTAGGTGTAGGTCACCCGGTCCGGCACCAGTCCGTTGCCGGCCAGCGTGTTCTCGGCGGCGAAGAACGGCGTGGCGAGATCATAGTAGCCGCTGGCCTGCAGCACCCGCAGGTCGGCGTTCTCGCGCATTGCCTTGCCCAGTCCGGTCGCGACGTTGACATTGGCGTAGCCGAAACTGCGTTCGGCCGTCTTCCAGTCCCAGTGACGGCCCGGTTCGCCGGAGAGCACCTTGTACTCACGGTCGAGGGTGACCTTCAGATCGCTCTGGTAATAGCTGTTGAGCGCCGCCGCGTAGCCGCCGGGAATGGCGTAGCCGGACGGATCGTCGTCAAAGGTCTCGCCGGCGTTGTCGAAGTCCTGGCCCTTGTAGCGGGTGTCGAAGCGACCGACGGTAAAGCCGCCGGCGCGGCCGAACTCCTTCATGAAACGCAGCGCATGGATGCGCAGCCGGGTGTTGTCGAGGTAGGTCTCGGACAGGCCGGTCAGCTCCGCCAGCTCCTTGCGGACGCGCGCGTGCTCCTCGGCCGGCAGGCGATCGCCCTTGAGCAGGGCGGGGGCATAGACATCCAGCGCGAAGCGGCGGGCGCGCTCGACGTGCTGGGTCAGCGTGACGTCGGTCCGGCCCCGCAGGTTGTGGTACCAGTGGGTGGCGGCGTAGGTTGGCAGGAAGCCGATGTAGGGCAGTTCGTTGCCGGTCTGGAAGCGGGCGGTGGAGAAGTCGAGGATGGTGGAGATCAGCATCACGCCGTTGAGCGCGATGCCGTTGAAACCCTCCTGCAACCGTTCCGCCAGCGCCGCCGCCCGGGTGGTGCCATAGCTCTCGCCGGCGAGGTACTTGGGCGAGTTCCACCGCTTGTGGGTGGTCAGCCACAGCCGGATGAACTCCGCCATCGAGTCCGCGTCCTGCTTGACGCCCCAGAAGGCCTTGCCCTCATGCTCGCCCAGCGGCCGGCTGTAGCCGGTGCCGACGGGGTCGATGAACACCAGGTCGGAGACATCGAGCAGGCTCAGCGGATTGTCGACCACCCGGTAGGGCGGGGCGCCATCGTCGCGGGCGTCCGACGGCAGGTCGACCCGCTTGGGGCCGAACACGCCCATGTGCAGCCACAGCGATGCCGAACCCGGGCCGCCGTTGAAGACGAAGGTCACCGGCCGCCGGCTGCTGTCCGGCACGCCCTCGCGGAGATAGGAGACTGTGAAGATCGACGCCTTCGGCTTGTCCTTGTCATCCTTCAGGTGCAGCTCGCCGGCGATGGCGGTGTAGCGAACGTCGGTGCCGTTGAAGCGCCCGCCGTGGCGGGTGACGACGCTGTAGGGCTCGGGAATGGCGGCGGCTTCAGCCCGGGCACCGGTCTTGCCCGGTGCCTCGGCGGCCGCGGCCGGGACGGTGAAGGTGGGGGACGCCAGCGCCAAGGCCAGCGCCAGCAGGGTTGTCGGACGGATCATGGATGCCCCGTGGATATGGTTTTCGCTGGCGCCAGCCTAGGAAACGCGCCGCTGACGGGCAAGCGACACGCGCCGGAGCGTGCGTCGCGCCGGGTTGAAGCGTCGAAGTTTTTGACAACTTTGCGACGGTGGGTCGTTCCGTGGGCGTTTAACACATTGAAACGCAACAAAACGGGCTGTTGGCACGGTTAATGCATTATTAACCACGCAGCTACTTCAGGGGTAAGGCCATGCAGATGCTCTCTCTCAAGACCTTCGCTTTGGGCGCCGCCACCGCGCTGGCGCTTGCCGCAACGCCCGCGTCCGCCGCTCTGGTGACGACGTGGAACTACACGCTGACCGACGAATTCACCGCCGCGACCAACACCGCCAACGACGATTCGGCGGCCGGCTGGTTCGAAAGCGCCACCGAGATTTCCTGGGGCTCGCCGACGCAGCGCAGTTCGCTGACGATCTCGCCGGCCGACGGTACGGTCAACGGTGTCGTCAACACCAACAGCGGTATTGCCGTCGGTCCGACGCTGACCCACAACAACACCGCCATTCCGGCCCAGTATGCGACGCTCAGCAGCGCGACCCTGCTGTCGACGCTGTATCTGACCGCCGCTGTGCCGGCGGGTCCGGCCGCCGATCCGATCGCGGTCAACTTCGACATCTCGTTCATCGAGACGCTGAACGAGGCGCCGTGCTCCGACCCGCAGGGGCCCGACTGCGCGGACATTTTCGTGCTGAGCAACCCGGGTTCGCTGACCCAGTTCATCGATTATGGTGGCATGACCTACAAGATCACCATCTTCGAGCTGACCGGCGCGATCAAGGTTCTCAATGAATCGGACTGCCTCGCGGTTGGCCAGGGTGCCGGCTGCATCGGCTTCGTCACCTCCGAGGGCGAAGCGACCTCCGCGCAGTTCGGCTTCATCATCCAGGCGCCGGAGCCGGCGGCTTTCGCGCTGTTCGGCGCGGGTCTGGCGGGTCTGGGCCTCGCGGCGCGCCGTCGCCGCAAGTAAGCCACGCGCTTATCCGGTTAAGCCACGCGCTTATCCGATAGAATGTGAAGCCGCGGCGCCGGGAGGCGTCGCGGCTTTCGCTTTTGCCGGCGAGGCAAGGCGGCCGGATTGTCGAGGAATCTGACACTTGCGTTGTCACGATACCGGCACGATTCAGCTATTTGTTTGTTTTTGTGGCGTTTTTTGTTCTTGGCACGCATCCTGCTTATATCCCGGCAAAGCTTGTTTATTGGAGAAGATCATGTTCGCAGGTTTCATGAAGGGTACGGCTCTGGCGGCGGTCACGGTGGCGGGTCTGTTCGGCGCGCAGGCCAACGCCGCGATGGTCAACAGCTGGAGCTACGTGCTGCAGAGCGAGTTCGGTGACGCCACCTTCTCGTCCGGCACCGGCTCCCAGGTGGAGGACCAGCTGGCGGTCAACTGGGGTTCCCCGTTCGGCAGCAGCGATCCGCGCTTCAACAGCAACCGCAGCGGTATCGAGCTGGAAGGCGACACCGTCAATGGCGCCGGCCAGGCCGAGACCAGCGGCAATTACAACACCAACGATCTGGTCAACGCCGGCCTCGGGCCGTCGATCTTCCACATCAACAACTCGATCAGCGGCAGCTACGCGACGCTGGAGACGGCCGAGCTGTTCGCCACCCTGCTGCTCACCCCGACCAGCCCGGCGGGCAGCCCGCTGGCGCCGATCGCGGTGACCTTCGACATCGAATTCTCGGAGACCGTCAACCAGGCGCCCTGCGCCGATCCGGTCGGTCCGGACTGCGCCGACATTTTCGTGCTGGGTTCGGGTTCGCTGAACCAGTCGTTCTCCTATGACGGCCAGACCTACTACATCAGCATCTTCGAGGTCACCAATTCGCTGACCGCGCTGGATGACGATGTCTGCGCCGCCGCCGGCGCGCCGTCGGGCTGCATCGGCTTCGTCACCGAGGAAGGCAAGATCAACGAAGCCAAGTTCGGCTTCGTCATCACCACCCGTCCGGTGCTGACGCCGGAACCGGCCGCCTTCGCGCTGCTGGGTTCGGGCCTGGTCGCGGGCGGTCTGGCCCTGCGCCGCCGCAAGAAGTAAGTCCCGGGATCGTCGCTGCCGCCCGAGAGGGGCGGCAGCGATGCCCGACCGCCAGGGCCGCGCCAGCAATGGCGCGGCCCTCGCCGTTTGTGACGGCGTTCGTTTCAGCCCCTCGCGCGGGGTGGGTGCCCTGCCCCTGTCAGGGCCAACCGGAGCGTTGACAAGGGGCGGCCCGGGCGGGCACGAGGGAGAGCATGAGCCAGTCAGCACCGTCACCAAGCCCGCCGCCGATCCAGGTCGCCGTCATTCCGGTCACCGCGTTCCAGCAGAACTGCAGCCTGCTGTGGTGTACCCGCACGATGCGCGGCGCGCTGATCGATGCCGGCGGCGACATCGACCGCCTGCTCGCCGAGGTGGCCCGCCATGGCGTGACGCTGGAGAAGCTGCTGGTGACCCACGGTCACCTCGACCACTGCGGCGCCACCGCCGAACTGGCCGAGCGGCTCGGCGTGCCGATCGAGGGACCGCACGAGGACGACCGCTTCTGGATCGAGCAGCTGGAGGACAATGCCCGCCAATATGGCTTTCCGCCCGCCCGGAGTTTCGTGCCTGACCGCTGGCTGGTGGACGGCGACACGGTGACGGTGGGCGATCAGACGCTGGAGGTCCGGCACTGTCCCGGTCATACGCCCGGCCATGTGGTGTTCTTCCACCGGGGCGTGAAGCTCGCCTTCGTTGGTGACGTGCTGTTCCAGGGCTCGATCGGCCGCACCGATTTTCCGCGTGGCGACATGCCGACGCTGATCACCTCCATCACTCAGCGCCTGTGGCCGCTGGGCGATGATGTGCATTTCGTCCCCGGCCATGGCCCGATGTCGACCTTTGGCGCCGAACGCCGCAGCAACCCGTTCGTCGCCGACCGGGTTCTTGCCGGCTAGCGATCGATCCGTCCGCCGGGCTGCGTGGCGGGCTGTAATGAGAACGACTCGCGACGTGGATGCAACCGGGCGTTGTTAACCATGATGTCTCGCCAGGCCGGGGGGACGGCCGGCGATGACCGCGCGTTGACCCGATCTGTCGGTATTCTGGCTAACTGCTTGCGATAGTGAAGAAATATCACTTGCGCGCAGTGATTGAATGGCCCGGATATTGTTTCGACTACGCAACAAGCTTGACGGCGCACGCTTCTAACACAAAGAGACTACCGGCAGACATGATTCGCGCCGTGAGCGGCGCACGCCGAGGTCGATGTGACAGGTACAGGTAAACCACTACGCCAGCTGGCCGCCCGCGTGTTCGCGCTGGCGGACCAGCAGTCGGTGCCGGTCCTGCTCATGGATACGCGCGCGGGCGAGCGGGGCAATCACCGCATTCTCTATGCCAACGCCTTTGCCGAGCGGCTGCTGGGCTACAGCCCCGGCGCGCTCGCGCGACAGATGCCCAGCGCGCTGTATGGCCAGGCGACCGACCTGTTCCAGATCATGCGGGCGCGGGACGCCGTGGTTACCGGCGCGCGGGTGACGTTTCAGGTACAGCTGTATCGCGGCTCGGGCGAGCCCTTGCTGGTGGATGGCGCGGCGGGGCTGGTGGTGCAGGGCCGGCCCGGCGCGCCGCCACGACCGCTGTGTGCCGCCGTGACCCTGGTGCCCGCGACGCGGCTGGCGCGGGATGGCAGCGGCGCGACGCTGGCGCTGGCGGCCTTGCAGGACATGGCGGAAGCGCTGGCGGACGGCGCTGGCGATCTGCGCATGAGCAACCGGCCAACGCCGGCCTTCTGAGCATCGATCTTCCGGGCATCGATCTTCCGGGCATCGATCTTCCGGGCGCCGGCGTTCCGCGGCGTTGGGCCACGGCACATCGCGGGGCCTCAGGCGGCAACGGCGGCCGCGCGGCAGGAGCGGGCGTCCGGGATGGCGGCGCCATCGCCCCATCCCGGATCGCCGCCGTCCGGCCTCAGATGGTCCGGCTGATCACTTCCTTCATGATCTCCGAGGTGCCGCCATAGATGCGCTGGACACGGGCATCGCGCCACAGCCGGGCGATCGGATACTCGTTCATGTAGCCGGCGCCGCCGTGGAGCTGGAGGCAGGCGTCCACCATTTCCCATTGCAGCTCGGTGTGCCACAGCTTGGCGGCGGAGGCTTCCGCGGCGTTCAGCTCGCCCTTGATGTGGCGGGCGATCGCCCAGTCGAGGTGCGCCCAGCCCACCTGCAGCTTGGTCTTGAGGTCGGCGAGCGTGAACTTGGTGTTCTGGAAGTCGAACACGGTGCGGCCGAAGGCCTTGCGGTCCTTGACGAACTCGACGGTGATGTCGAACGCCTTCTGGGCCGCGCCCTGGGCGGAGACGGCGATCGACAGCCGCTCCTGCGGCAGCTGGTTCATCAGGTAGATGAAGCCCTTGTTTTCCTCGCCAAGGCAGTTGGTGATCGGCACCCGCACCTCGTCGAAGAACATTTCCGAGGTGTCGGCGGAGTTCTGGCCGATCTTGTCGAGGTTGCGGCCGCGCCGGTAACCTTCGCGGTCGGTCTCCACCAGGATCAGCGAGGTGCCCTTGGCGCCCTTCTCGGGGTCGGTCTTGGCGACGACGATGACGATGTCGGCGTTCTGGCCGTTGGTGATGTAGGTCTTCGAGCCGCTGATGACATAATGGTTGCCATCCTTGCGGGCGGTGGTGCGCACGCCCTGCAAATCGGAGCCGGCGCCGGGTTCGGTCATGGCGATGGCGCCGATGGCCTCGCCGGAGACCATTTTCGGCAGCCAGGTCTTTTTCATTTCCTCCGAGCCGTAGGCGACCAGATAGTCGGCGACAATGTCGGATTGCAGGGTGATGCCGGCCGACGAGCCGGCATAGGCCAGTTCCTCGTCGATGATGGCGTTATAGCGGAAGTCGAGACCGAGACCGCCATAGGCTTCCGGCACCGTCGGGCAGAGCAGGCCGGCCTCGCCGCATTTCAGCCAGAACGCGCGCGAGCAGATGCCCTCTTCCTCAAAGCGGTCGAGGTTGGGCAGCAGTTCGCGGGCAAATACCTTGCGAACCTGGTCGCGGAACATCTCGTGGTCGGGCTCGTAAATGGCGCGGGTCTCGATCATGCTGATAAAATCCTCGGAACTGGAACTATGGTGATAAAAATAGGCCAAGGACTTTCGTTGACGTTTACGTAAGCGTCAAGAGGCGCCAACGGGGGGTGTGGTTGCCGTGTTGGGCTGACGGGGGCGGAAGCGTCGGCGATGGCACTGGAGAGCGGCGTGATGACGAAGAAGATGGTGGCCGGGCAACCGGCGGGGCGTGGCCGGCTGTCGCGGGCGGGTCGGTCGCGGGCCCTGATGATGACGCTGACGATGGTGCTGGCCGTGATGGCGGCGCTGGCGCCGCCGGCACGTGTCGCCCGGGCCGCGAGCCCCGCCCAGGCTATCAATCCCGCCGCCACCATCCCGCTGGGCGACTGGCGCCTGACGCTGGCCTTCCCCGGCGGCGAGCTGCCGGTGGGGCTGGAACTGGCGCGCGAAAAGGGCGCGGTGGTGGCCTATCTGGTCAACGGTGCCGACCGTACCCGCGCCGAGCAGACGCGGATCGTCGGGCGAACCCTGACGCTGGCCTTCCCCTCCTACGAGTCGAGCCTCAGTCTGACCCTGGCGGGCGACGGCCGGCTGGCGGGCACCGCCAGGCTGTTCCGGCGCGCGGGCCCGCTGACGCTGAAGGCGGTGGCGACCCATGGCGACCGCTGGCGCTTCGCCCGCGCCGCCGACCCCGGGGCCACCAGTGTCGCCGGCACCTGGGCGGTGTCCCTGGAGGAGGAGGGCCAGCGCGAGCAGGGCCTTGCCACCTTCCGGCAGATCGGCAGCCGGGTGGAGGGCACCTTCCTGTTTCCCTCCGGCGACTATCGCTTCCTGGCCGGCGACGTGATCGGCAAGACGCTGATGCTGTCGACCTTCGATGGCAACCAGGGGACGCTGTGGCGTGGCACGCTGGACAGGGATGGCACGCTGGCCGGCACCAAGATCGAGGCCAACAGTCAGGCGCCGGCGCGCTGGACCGCCCGGCGGGACGCCAGCGCCCGGCTTGCCGCGCCGGCGCGGCCGCGGCTGTTGCAACCCGGCTTCGAGCGGCTGACGTTCGCCTTCCCCGATGCCGATGGCCGGATGGTGTCGCTGGCCGATCCGCGCTTCAGGGGCAAGGTGGTGGTGGTGTCGATCGGCGGCACCTGGTGCCCCAACTGCCATGACGAGGCGCGCTTCCTGGTGCCCTATCACGCCCGCCACAAGGCGCGCGGGCTGGAAGTGATCGGGCTGCAGTTCGAGTATACCGATGATCCGGCGCGTTCGGCCGCCCAGATCCGGCGCTTCGCCCAGCGCTATGGCATCACCTATCCGATGCTGGTGGCCGGCGTCGCCAACCCGGAGGCGACGCGCAAGGCGCTGCCGGCGATCGGCGGCGTCAGCGTCTACCCGACCATGCTGTTCATCGACCGTGCCGGCCGGCTGCGGCGCATCCACACCGGCTTCTCCGGCCCGGCGACGGGAAAGCTGCACACGGATTTCGTCAAGGACTTCGACGGGTTTGTTGGCAAGCTGCTGGCCGAGCCGACGCCGCGCTGAGGGTGCGGGCGGGCCAGGGCGTCAGAGCACGAGGATCGGCCCGCGACCCAGCCGCGACAGCCGGCCGGCATAGGAGAGCAGGCGGTCGGTGAGGGACTGCTGCTGGCAGGTCTGGGGGCTCGACGGCAGGGCGCCGATCATGTCCTGCCGGTCGGGCAGCGGCAGCGGGCGTTCGATTGCGCTGGCGGCCCCGGCGGCGGCTCCGGCGCTGGCGGCATCGGTGCGCAGCGGGTCGCTGGCAGACCGCTCCAGCATCGCCGGCGATGGCGCGGCCTGGGCCACGGCGGCCAGAGCGATGACGGCCGGTGCGGTCAGCGCCAGCACGGCCAAGGCAGTACGGATCAATCTCGCCATGGTCCCCTCCACGGTCTTCAGCCCAAAGCATCTGGTAGCGCCCGGAATATGAGCGGCCTCATACGCCTGCCGCGTGTGCGACGCGAGAGGCTGCACGCTCAACAGTGAGCGGTGCGCGGCCAGTCGAGTGTGCCGGCGGGGCGGTTTACAGCTGGCGCACCAGCAGGCTGACGACGCCGATCCAGCCCGGCGCCGGCACCGGCACCGCCTTCTCGCCGGCGGCCAGCGGCAGGATCAGCAGCCGCTCGGGATAGGCCGACACCAGCCGGCCGAAGGCGAAGCGGCCGGCGGCCAGCGGCGCCAGCACGTCCTTGTTGAGGGCGGTGGCGAAATCCTCCGGCTCGATGCGTTGCAGCCAGACCTCGTCGCCGGCGCGATAGTCGCCCTGGCTGGCTTCCACCTTGAGGCCCAGCAGATCGGGGCGCACCAGCGGCGGCGCCAGCACCATCGGGCGGCGCGGCGCGTCCGGCCCCTGGGCGGTCAGCACGGCGGCCACCGCCACGTCCGGCCGGTCCGGCAGGCTCACCAGTTCCGACGGATCCACCTCCAGCGCGCCGGCGATGCGGTTCAGCCAGCCGACCGAGACGGTGCGCATCCCGGTTTCCAGCCGGCCGATGGTCTGCGCCGTGGTGGCGGGCGCGCAGCGCGCGGCGACTTCCGCCAGGGTCAGGCCCTTGGCCTTGCGGACTTCACGGATTCGCGTGTGCATCTCGACCTCCTCACCCAACCGGCACTTTTATCTGTCCTACAGCAACCGATGCAGCTTAGTCGAGAGGTCTTGTGTGAGTCGTGAACCAGGAGGCGTCGAATGGCACAGGCACGGGGGACATCCGAGGCGCGCACCGCCCGGCTGCTGGAGCGACTGGCGACGGGGGAGCGGCTGGAACCCGACGAGTCCGGGTATCGCATCGGCCGCGCGCGGGCCTCGGCGGCGCTGGTGGCGCAGTTGCGGCGGGCGGAGCTGATCGAGGCGGCCGGCGGGGGCTATCGGCTGAGCGGGCCGGGGCAGGCCTGGCTGGCGCGGCGGGCGGCGGCCGAGGCGGGGGGCGACGGTACCCACGCGCAGAACCGGCTGCTGGCGCGCCAGCAGCGGCGCGTCGCTGGTGTGGACAGATTGGTTACGGTTAACCTCGCTGAATCACCATTGGGGTGGCTGCTGCGCCATAAGCGGATCGACGCCCGCCAGTTCGAGGCCGGTGAGCGATTGCGCGGCGACTTCGAGACCGCCCGGCTGGGACCGCGCGTCACCATGGGCTGGGACATGCTGGCACCCTCACGCCAGCCGCGCGGCGCGCCGGAAGTGCTGGACCCGACGCTGGCGCAGCTCGCCGCCCGGCGCCGGTTCGATGCCGCGCTGGCCGCGCTCGGGCCTGGCCTGGGGGATGTGTTGTGGCGGGTGGCCTGCGCTGGCGAGGGGCTCGACCAGGCGGAGCGGGCGCTGGGCTGGCCGGCGCGTGCCGGCAAGGTGGTGCTGGGGCTGGCGCTCGACCGGCTGGCGGACCATTACGGGCTGGCGTGACGGGGCCGGGCCCGGTGTGAAAAATAGGATAAAACCTCTTGACCATCGTCACGATACTATGTAGAAGATTCGACATGCTCTGAAATTGCGCCCGCGCCGATCCGGCGGGGCCAGGGGAACGAACCGGTCGCCCCCGTGAACGGGCTCCTCGGAGCCGTGGTCGCGGGGGCGATTGCCTGTCCAGGCTTCCTGTTTCGGTGACTGCCATGACTGACGAGATCATTGCCGGTGCCAATGCCGGTGCCACGCCGCCCCGGCGCGCGTCCGCCGCCGCGCGCAAGCCGGCGCGCTGGACGATGGCCCGGCGGGAAACCTTCATTGCCCGGCTGGCCGAGTCCGGCAACGTCACGGCGGCGGCGAAGGCGGCGCGGATGCCGCGCAGCGCCGCCTACCGGCTGCGGCGAACCTCGGCGCCGTTCGCGGCGGCCTGGGACGAGGCGATCCAGGTGGCGCTCGACGCGCTGGAGGCGGCGATGCTGGAACGCGCCATCAACGGCGTGGAAAAGACCGTCTATTACGGCGGCCAGCAGTGCGGCACGGTGCGCCACTACTCCGACGCCGCCGCGATGTTCATCCTGCGCAGCCGGCGGCCGGAAATCTATGCCCGGCCGCAGACGGAGCGCGACAGCCCGGAGACGGCCGATCCGGTGGCCGAGGCCCGCCAGGCGCGCGCCGCCATCGAGGCCCGGCTCGACAGCCTGGCTCGCGGCGACGCGCCGATGCCCGAAGGGCAGGACGCCGATGACGGCACGGATGCGGCGGACAGGGCGGATGGCGATGGCTGAGGCGGCTTATCCGGCACTGGCGCTGGCACGGCTGCCGCTGGCCGAGCGCCGGGCGATGCTCGATGCGCTGAGCCCGGCGCAACTGCAGGCGCTGCTGCATGATTTCGGCTGCTGGGGGCGGCCGGAACAGCAGCCGCCGGCCGGGGACTGGCGGGTGTGGGCGGTGGTCGCCGGGCGCGGCTTCGGCAAGACCCGGGCCGGCGCGGAATGGGTGCGCGCCCTGGCCGAGGCCCAGCCGTGGCTGCGGGTGGCGCTGGTCGGCGCGACGCTGGCGGAGGCGCGCGCGGTGATGGTGGAGGGCGAAGCCGGCCTGCTCAACATCGCGGCGCCGGCCCAGCGGCCGCATTTCGAACCATCGCTGCGCCGGCTGAGCTGGCGTAACGGCGCGCGGGCGTTTCTCTATTCGGCCGAGGAGCCGGAGCAGCTGCGCGGGCCGGAGCATCATGTGGCGTGGTGCGACGAGCTGGCCAAGTGGCCCGATGCCGAGACGGTGTGGATGAACCTGCAGATGGGGTTGCGGCTGGGCACGCTGCCGCGCGCGGTGGTGACGACGACGCCCCGCCCGGTGCCGCTGCTGCGCCAGCTGCTCGACGATCCGGCGGTGGCCCGCACACGCGGCCGCACCGCCGACAATCGCGCCTTTCTGGCGCCGGGATTTCTGGAGGCGGTGACGGCGGCCTACGCCGGCACCCGGCTCGGCCGGCAGGAGCTGGACGGCGAACTGGTGGAGGACATCGCCGGTGCGCTGTGGAGCCGGGCCGGGCTCGATCGTGGCCGGGTGCGGGCCGCCCCGCCGCTGGTCCGTGTCGTGGTCGCGGTCGATCCGCCGGTGAGCAGCGGGCCGGGGGCGGATGCCTGCGGCATCGTCGCCGCCGGGCTCGATGCCGAGGGCCATGGCTATGTGCTGGCCGATCACACGCTCGCCGGCGCCAGTCCCGAGGCATGGGCGCGCGCGGCGGTGGCGGCCGCTGACCATCATGGCGCCGACCGGCTGGTCGCCGAGGTCAACAACGGCGGCGAGCTGGTGGGGGTGGTGCTGCGCTCGGTGGACGCGCGGGTGCCGCTGAAGCTGGTGCGCGCCAGCCGGGGCAAGGCGGCGCGTGCCGAGCCGGTGGCGGCGCTCTATGAACGCGGCCTGGTCCACCATGTCGGTGGTCTTGCCGATCTGGAGGACCAGTTGTGCGGTCTGCTGCCCGGCGGCGGCTACGAGGGGCCGGGCCGCTCGCCCGACCGCGCCGACGCCGCCGTGTGGGCGCTGACCGAGCTGATGCTGGCCCGCGCGCCACAGCCCAGGGTGCGCCGGGTGTGAGGGCATCCACGGATTGCAAGGAGACAGCAGATGGCATTTCCCCTGACCCGCTGGTGGGCCAAGGCCCGCCGGGCGCCGCCGTCGCGCGCGCCGCTGGCGCTGCTCACCGGCTGGGCCGGCGCCAGCCTGCCGCGCGGCCATGACACGCTGGCGCGTGAGACCTATGTCCGCAACGCCATCGCCCAGCGGGCGGTGAAGCTGGTGGCGGAAGGCGCGGCCTCGGCGCGCTGGCTGGCCGGCGGCACCGACCGCGTGGGCGTTGTCGACACCGGCGGCCATCCGCTGCTGGCGCTGCTGGCCCGACCCAACCCGCGCCAGTCCGGCCCTGACCTCGTCGAGGCGCTGGCGAGCCATCTGCTGCTGGCCGGCAACGCCTATGTCGAGGTGGTGACCGATGACGACGACCGGCCGGTCGAGCTGCATCTGCTGCGCCCGGAGCGGGTCAGCATTGTCGCCGGCGCCACCGGCTGGCCGGCGGAATATCGCTACCAGGCCGGCGGACAGGTGGCGCGCTATCCGGTCGATCCGGTGAGCGGGCGGGCGGAGCTTCTGCACCTGCGCGCCTTCCATCCGCTCGACGATCATTACGGCCTGTCGCCGCTGGAGGCGGTGGCGGCGGCGGTGGAGACCCACAACGCCGCCGCGCGCTGGAACAAGGCGCTGCTCGACAATGCCGCGCGACCCTCGGGCGCGCTGGTGTTCGACCCCGGCGAGGCCGGCGCCGCCTTGAGCGCCGACCAGTTCGAGCGGCTGAAACGCGAGATGGAGGAGGGTTTCGCCGGCGCCGTCAACGCCGGCCGGCCGATGCTGCTGGAAGGCGGGCTGAAATGGCAGCCGCTGTCGCTGTCGCCGGCCGACATGGATTTCGTCGCCGCGCGCGACGCCGCCGCGCGCGAGATCGCGCTCGCCTTCGGCGTGCCGCCGATGCTGCTCGGCCTGCCCGGTGACAACACCTACGCCAACTATCAGGAAGCCAACCGGGCGCTGTGGCGGCTGACCATCCTGCCGCTGCTGGCCAAGTTGACGGCCGGGGTCGCCGCCCATTTCAGCGCCTGGTGGCCTGACCTGACGCTGGACATCGACCGCGACGCCGTTCCGGCGCTCAGCGCCGACCGCGAGCGGCTGTGGGCGCAGGTGTCGGCGGCGGACTTTCTCACGGCCGTCGACAAGCGCCGGCTGCTCGGTCTGGAGGTGTCGGAAAATGTGACAGAGCAGTGACGGAATTCCTTACATCTTAACCAATGCTACCATTCCGCTAACCATCGAAGTTTCTGTCCCGATTGCACAAGTTTCAGTTGGCCCGCTCCTTGCGGTAGGGCAGTATTAACGGAACAAGTGTGGGAGCACGGACATGTTGGGGAAGATTCTGGCGGCGATCGGTCTGGCACTGGCGTTCATGGGCGCCACCTTGCTCAACACCGCGATGGCGCGGGCCGAGACCATGGATTTCGAGCTGGAACTGCCCGAGGGCGCCAGCATTGACGCCGCCACCATGGCCGGTGCGCTGATCGAGGCGCTGGCCACGGCGCCGGACGCTCAGAAGCCGGCGCTGGTCGAGGCGCTCGCCAACGTGCTGCGGATGAACCCGGAGGAGCGTATCGAATCGCCGGCCATCGCCATGGCGCCGCCGGCCGAGGCCGAGGGCGCCAGCGCCAGCGATCAGGTCGCCGAGGCCGAGGGCGAGGAGGCCGCCCCGGCGGACGAAGGCGCGATGACGCTCGATCTCGCGATCGTTCGCCGCGAGGGCGCCGAGGACGAAATCCTGCTGCAATGGCTGTAACGTCAGGCCTGTAAGGCCGGGCCGTTGAGGCCGGGTCGGCAGGACTGAACGGGCGTGGCTGGCGCGCCCACGATATTTTCCTCACCGCCTGTTCCCGAGGTGGAGGATGCACGGGCCGGGGTTTTCCCCGGCCCGTTTGCGTTTGTGCCCCTGTTGTTCACGGAGGTCGTGATGACCGCGCCGATCACGGATCGCTGTGCCGCGACGCTCGGCCTGCTGGTGGCCCAGGCGCGCGACGAGGGCGCCTCGGTGGTGACACTCAAGGCGCTGACCGAGGAAGCGGCGGAGGCTGGCGCCGCCCGCGCGCTGGCCCGGCTGGGTCTGCACGACGGCAGCGCCGGCGCCGACATTCTGGAGTTGCGCCAGCTGCTGTCGGCCTGGCGCGACACCCGGCGGGCCGCCCGCCATGCCGTCATCGGCTGGCTGGTGCGGCTGGTGCTGGCTGGCCTGCTGCTGGGGCTGGCGGTGAAACTGCGCCTGATCGACCTGGCGCCGGACCTGCACGGCTGAGGCCAACCCGCCGCGCTTGATGCGCGCGGCAATCCATGAGGCCATCCCGCCGCGCTTGATGCGCGCGGCAATCCATGAGGCATCGACATGACCGAGATCACGACCGGCGCGCCGCCGGGCGGCGGGCTTTGCTTCGCCGGCTATGCCAGCGTGTTCGACCTGCCGGACCGCGGCCGCGACGTGGTGGCGCCGGGCGCCTTCGCCCGCTGGCTGGCCGAAAGCCGGTCGGTGCTGCCGCTGCTGTGGCAGCACGAGGCGCGCGAGCCGGTGGGGCGGGTGCTGCATCTGGCCGAGGACGCGCGTGGCCTGCGGGTGGTGGCGGTGCTCGCCGAGGGCTGCGGCCGTGGCCGCGATGCCGCCGCGCTGCTGCGGGCCGGCGCGCTTGCCGGCCTGTCGATCGGCTATCGCGTGCGTCGTGCCGAGGCCGATCCGCGCCGCCGGCTGCGCCGCCTCACCGAGCTGGAGCTGATCGAGATTTCGCTGGTGACCTTTCCCATGCAGCCGGCCGCGCGGGTGCTGGCGCTGGATGACTCCCTTCTCGCCCGCGAACCGCTCACCGCACCAATCTGGAGATAGCCGATGACCGATTACGACACCAAGGCCGACACGCCCGCGCTGCCGGCGTTCGAGGATGCCTTCGCGCAGGCGCAGGCCGAGGCGCTGACGCCACGCCTTGACGCGCTGGACGCCGGCCTTGCCGCGCTGGAACAGAAGCTGGAGCGCAAGATGGCAGCACTTGCCACCGCCGGTCGCCGGCCGCCGCTCACCGCCACCAGGGCCGACTATGGCGACGACACGCATCGCGCCGCCTTCAGCGAGCGCTACCTGCGCAAGGGGCTGGAGACCGGGCTGGCCGGCATCGAGGCCAAGGCGCTCAACATCACCACGTCGGCCGAGGGCGGTTACGCGGTGCCGGAGGTGATCGACCAGGCGATCGCCACCCGGCTGAAGAATATCTCGCCGATCCGCGATCTCGCCACCGTGGTGACGGTGGGCAGCGCCAATTACAAGAAGCTGGTGGCGACCAGCGGCATCGCCTCCGGCTGGGTCGCCGAGAGCGCCGCCCGGCCGGAAACCACGGCGCCGCAATTCGCCGAGGTGGCGCCGCCGTGGGGCGAGATCTATGCCAACCCGGCCGCCACCCAGGCGATGCTCGACGACGCGATGTTCGATGTCGAGGCCTGGCTGGCGCACGAGATCGCGCTGGAATTCGCCCGCCAGGAGGGCGCGGCGTTCATCACCGGCAACGGCACCAACAAGCCCAAGGGCTTCCTGAGCCATGCCACGGCGGCGACCGGCGACACGGCGCGCGCCTTCGGCACGCTGCAGCATGTGCCCACCGGCGTCGCCGGCAATTTCCCCGCCAGCAACCCGGCCGATATTCTCATCGATCTGGTCCACGCGCTGCGGCCCGCCTACCGTCAGGGCGCGGCGTTCGTGATGAACTCGGCGACCTGCGCGCGGCTGCGCAAGTTCAAGGACGGCGATGGCAATTTCATCTGGCGACCGGGCCTCGCCGAGGGCCAGCCGGCGACGCTGCTGGGCTACCCCGTGCATGAGGCGGAGGACATGCCGGACGTGGCGGCCGACGCGCTCGCCGTCGCCTTCGGCAATTTCGCCCATGGCTATGTCATCGCCGAGCGGGCGGCGACGCGCATCCTGCGCGATCCGTTCTCCAACAAGCCGTTCGTCCACTTCTACGCCACCCGCCGGGTTGGCGGCGCGGTGGTCAATTCCGACGCCATCAAGCTGCTGAAGTTCGCGGCGAGCTGAGCCGGATCGGGAAGCCGCATCGGTGCCGGCATCAGGCCGGCGCCGGTGCGGAGGCCGGTTTCTGACGGAGCGGAATTCTCATGGCACTGCGCGGCACCAACAACGGCGGTTTCAGCTTCGCGCTGCCGGCGGGCTTCGACGACACGCGCGACCTGTCGCTGTTCCTGTGGCTGCGCCGGGCCGGCACGCCGGACGCCGCCGATCGCGTTATGACGCTGACCAACAGCGCCCGCACGCGCGGCCTGCAGCTGACCATGGGCGGCTCGACGCTGTCGGCGGCGGCCACCGACCTGGTGCTGTCGCTGGGGTCGGGCGGCACGTCGAGCTGGGGCGTGGCCAGCGGCCACGACGGGCGCGGGCGCTTCACCACCGGACCGCTGTCGAGCGCGGACTTCGAGGCGCTGGCGGTATCGGTGCGCGGCCCGGCCGCCAGCGACAACAGCGGCAGTGGTGGCGCCCAGCAGATTCATCAACTGTGGTGGAACGGCGTCGAGACGGCGCCCAACCTCACCGGCACCGGCGGCGCGGCGCCGCCAAGCCCCGGCGGCAACGTCTCGCTGCTGGCGCGCGACGGCACGACCGCCAATTATTTCGATGGCTGGATCGCCGAGGTGGCGGTGTGGCAGGATTATCGCCTGTCGGCGGCGGACGTGGCGGCGCTGGTGGCCGGCGGCGCCGCGCTGGCGATCGCGCCGGACAAACTGCTGTTTTATCGCCCGCTGCGCACCACCACGGCAGCGGTGGTCGGTGACGCCGCGCTCACTACCCATGGCACCGCGCCGGTGATCGATGTCGCGACCCATCCGCCGGTGCTGGTGGCGCCGGCGGACGCCCGGCACGAGCACGCCGCCGCCAGTGGCGCGCTGACGCCCATCGCCGCGCCGGCGGTGCTGTCGTCCGCGCCGGGGCTGCATGGTCATCACGCGGTGCCGGCGAGCCTCACGGTGGCCGGCACGCTGACGCCGGCGTCAACACGCCACGTGCAGCAGGCCGATGCGGCGACTCTGGTCTCGCCCGCCGTGCTGCACGCTGTCTCGACGGTCCATGGCCACGCGGCCACGCTGGCCAGCCTCGCGCCGCCGGGGTGGATCGCCCCGCGACGCGCGGTGCAGGCGCATCGGGCGAGCCTCGCCGCGCTGCTGACGGCGCGCGGCTATGGCGAGCTGTGGCTGCCGCCGGGGGAGACGCGGCTGACGCGCATCGAGACGCGCTGAGCGGCGTCGCTTTTCCAGTTCATCCGCATTTTCCAAGGAGAGAGAAGATGGCCAAGTCGGTCCACACCGACGTGCTCGATGCCGCGCTTGCCGTGGTCGGCGCGTCCACGTCCATGGTTGCCTGCACCGGCGAGCCGGCGAATTTCGCCGCCGCCAACGGCGCGCTGAAACTCGCCGCCGCCACCATGGTCGCCGGCGATTTCACGCTGGCCGATGGTGACACCTCGGGCCGCAAGCTGACGGTGGCGGCGAAAAGCGGTGTCAACGTCGTTGCCGATGGCACCGCCACCCATGTGGCGCTGCTCGATGTCGCCGGCAGCCGGCTGCTCTACGTCACCACCTGTGCCGCCCAGCCGCTGGCCAGCGGCGGCACGGTCAGCTTCGCCGCCTGGGACATCGAGATCGCCGATCCGGCGTGAGGCGGGGCGGAAGGCGCGGGTGAATTTTCCCGCGCTGGCCAGGGCGCCACCAGAATCCCCTGGGGCCAGAATCCGTTGAGGCCGTCATGGCCGGGCCTGGTCCCGGCCATCCACGGGCGGCGGCGCCGTCGCTGCAAGCCTTGCCGGTGAGGACGGTGTTCACGTGGATGCCCGGGTCAAGCCCGGGCATGACGGGAGCGTGGGGTGCCAGGCGCCGAGGTGGCGGACACCGGGGAAGCGGACGGCGCACGGGCGATGCCATCGCCGTCATGAGCCACTCGCCATGCGCCGCTGTCACTGAATCACGTCTCGCGTTTCAGACCGTTCATCCGCCTCCGGCCGCACCGGGGGCTTTTATTTGTCGGGATCACGCCAATGTCGCTTTATCTCAAGGATCCGCAGGGGTCGCTCGACTACACCATCGACTGGGCGGCCGGCTATCTGTCCGGCCAGAGCGTCGTCACCAGCCTGTGGTCGGTGCAGCCGGCGGAGGCGGACGGCCTGGTGATCGCGGCGACCATCCATGACGGCGCCCGCACCGCCGCGACGCTCGGCGGCGGTGTGGCGGGCCATGTCTATCGCGTCACCAATCATGTGGTGCTCTCCGACGGGCGCGCCGACGAGCGTTCGCTGGCCATCCGGGTGGAGCAGCGCTGATGCCGGCGACCCTGCTCACCGACGCCGGCATCGCGCCGGTGTCGCTGGCCGAGGCGCGGGCCTACCTGCGCCTCGACCTCTCGACCGAGGACGCCGAGGTGGCCGGGCTGGTGCGCGTCGCCACCCAGCTGTGCGAGGCGTTCACCGGCCAGGTGCTGCTGGCCAGCCAGTGGCGTGACCGCTGGCCGCTGCCGCTGGCGGGGACCGCGCGACTGACCACCGGGCCGGTGCGCGCCATCGCGGCGGTGGCCTGGCGGACCAGTGCCGACGATCGTCTGCCACTGGCGGCGGCGGACTGGCAGGCGGACCTCGACGATCGCGACGGTGCGACCATCCGCCTGTTGAGCGCGGCGCCCGCCACCGCGGTCTGGCTGGAGGTGGATTACTGGGCCGGGCTGGCGGCGGACTGGAACGGTCTGCCGGAGCCGTTGCGGCTGGGCATTCTGCGGCTGGTGGCGCACCTGCACGCCCACCGCGACGCGCCCGACGACAGCGGCCCGCCGCTGGCGGTTGCCGCGTTGTGGCGTCCCTATCGCCGGATGCGCCTGCAATGACCGGCATCGTGGGGAGCGCGACCATGGGGACGGCAGGCGGCGAATTTCTCGGCCGGATGCGCGAGCAGGTGACGCTGGAAAGCCGGGCCGGCGCCGACGATGGACTGGGCGGGCTCACCCGCGTCTGGCGTCCGGTGGCCCAGGTGTGGGCGGCCATCGAGACCGAGGCGCTGGGCGAGGCGCCCTATGCCGGGCAGGTCAGCCATCCGCTGCGCTTCCGGCTGGTGGTGCGCCGTCGCGCCGACCTGTCGCCGGCCTGGCGCATCGCCTGGCGTAACCGGCGGCTGGCGATCACGGCGATCGACGCCGTGCCGGGGCGCGCTGATCTGGCGCTGCTCACCGCGCGCGAGGTGCCTGGGCCATGAGCCGCGCAACCACTCCGGACACCGCGCGACTGACCGCGCGGCTGCACGCCGTCGGCGTGGCGGGCGCCGGCCGCGCGGCGGATGACCTCGCCGAGGAGATCCGCGCCGCCGCCGCCGGCCTGGCACCGGGCCGGCTGGGCGCGGCGCTGGATGTCGCGCGGGACGGCGACGGCGCGTCGGTGATCGCGCCCGGTTTCGCCCGTTTTGTCGAGTTCGGCACCCGCGTGATGCCGGCCCGCCCGTTCCTGCGCCCGGCGATCGATCAGGTTCGCGCCGGACTCGTGCCGAGGAGATGACATCATGGCTTCAGCCCAGCTTGCGGTGCAAAAGGCCGTGTATGACACGTTGCGCGCCGACCCCGGCCTGATGGCCGCCGTCACCGGCGTGTTCGACCATGTGCCGGATGGCCAGCCGCTGCCTTACGTGCAGGTGGGCGAGAACCTGGTCAGCGACTGGTCGGCGAAGGATTTTACCGGTCGCGAGCATCGGCTGAGCGTGCATGTGTGGTCGCATTATCCTGGTCAGGCGCAAGCCAGGGCGCTGCTCGACCTGGTGGATGCCGCTCTTGAACATGCGCCGGCGCTGCTCGACGGTCACCGGCTGGTCGGCCTGCGCTTTCTCGCCGCGCGGGTGCTGCGCGACGCCGACGGCGAGACCCACCACGGCATCGCCGACTATCGCGCCCGCACGGTGATGGACTGATGCGCGCTGAGCGCACGGTCCCTGAATCATGTGCGCTGAGCGCACGGTCCCTGAATCATGTGCGCTGAGCGCACGGTCCCTGAATCATGTGCGCTGAGCGCACGGTTGTTGACTGACGGCAACCGGCGCCGCGACCCCCACGCACCAACCGCAACTGCGAGGAGTTTTCCATGGCCATCGAAAAAGGCAGCGCGTTCCTGTTGAAAATCGGCGATGGCGGCGATCCGGTCGGCTACGCCACCATCGCCGGCCTGCGCACCACCCAGCTTGCCATCAACGCCGAGCCGGTGGTGATCACCCACAAGGGCTCCGGCGGCTGGCGCGAACTGCTGTCGGGCGCCGGCGTGCGCAGCCTGTCGATTTCCGGCGCCGGCGTGTTCACCGGCTCGCCCGCCGAGACGCGGCTGAAGCAGCAGGCGCTGGCGGGCACGCTCGACGATTTCGAGGCGGTGTTTGAAAGCGGCGAACGGGTGCGGGGCAAGTTCCTGGTGACGCGGCTCGACTATGCCGGCGACTTCAACGGCGAGCGGCAATATACGCTGGCGCTGGAATCCTCCGGCGCGGTGACGCTGCTGTGAGCGCGCCGTCCGAGAGCATGGCGATCAACCCGCGTCGCGGCGAGGTGGCGCTCGACGTGGCGGGCGCGCGTTGGCGGCTGGTGCCGCGCTTTGCCGCGCTGGCGGCGGCCGAGGCCGAGCTGGGCTCGCTGTTCGCGCTGATCGAGCGGGCCAGTGCCGGCGAGCTGCGGCTGGTCGAGCTGGTGGCGCTGTTCTGGCACTGCCTCGATCCGCGCCCCGAGACATTGACGCGCGCGGCGTTCGCCGACGCGCTGGCGGCGGCCGGGCTGGCGCGGCTGACGCCGGCCTACAAGGCGCTGGCGCTGGCCATTCTCGGCGGCAGCGCGTGAGCGGGGACTGGATCGCCACGGCACGGCAGCTGGCGCACGGGTGGCTCGGCTGGTCGCCCGCCCTGTTCTGGGCGGCGACGCCGGTGGACCTGCGCGCGGCGCTGGACGCCTGGGCGGCGGCGCATGGCCTCACGCCGCGCCAGCAGCCGCTCGACGGCGCGGCGCTGGCCGCGCTGATGGCCCGTCACCCGGACTGAGGCCGGATTGAGGACAATGCCATGACCGACATACTCGACACCCTGATCGTTCAGGTGCGCGCCGACACGCGCGCCTTCGCCAGTGATGTGCGGACGCTCACCACCACCCTCGACGACGGCCTGGCGGCGGGCATGGAAGCCGCCGGCCGGCGGATGGAGGTCGCGCTCGACCGTTTCGTGCGCACCGGCAAGTTCGGCTTCGAGGATCTCAAACGCGTCGCGCTGTCCGCGTTGGCCGACATCGCCAGCGCGCAGATCAGCAGTGCGCTCGGGCAACTGGGCGGACTGGGCGGCGGGGGCGGCTGGGGCGGCATTTTCTCCACGGTGCTCAGCGCGGTCGGTTTGGCCGGGCGGGCGACCGGCGGGCCGGTGACCGGCGGGCGGGCCTATGTGGTGGGCGAGCGCGGACCGGAGCTGTTCGTGCCGACCGCCGCCGGGCGGGTCGAGACGCTGGCGGCGACACCGGCGGCACGGCCGGTTGCCATCACCATCAACGTCGCGGCGCCGCAGGCTGCCACGCCGCAGCTGATGCAGCGGTCGGCAAACCAGGTGGCGCGCGCGGTGCGCCAGGCGCTGGCGCGGGCTGGCTAAGGGGAGACACGGACCATGGCCTATTGGCTGGCGGAGGAAGAGGACCGTATCGCCACCGACTGGATCAAGCGCTTCGATCCCCGCTTCTGGACGGTGAATTTTCCCCGCCCGGCGATGGCGGCGCTGACCACCCCGGCGGCGGACGCCCTGCGCGTCGATTGCCTGTTCTATCGCCGGCAGGATCTCGTCGGCCTGATCTGGGAGGCGCAGGACCAGCACGACCATCCGCTGCTGGCCTACGAGACATCGCGGGATTTTCGTGGTCTGACACTGAGCTTTCGCTGGCAGGCCAGCGGCGACCTCAAAGACCTCGATGCCCTGCACGGCGCGACGCTGACCATCGAGGGGCGCGACGCGGCGGGCAATCCGCGCACCTGGTATGTCCGGCTGTGGAATTATGCCACCGGCACGCCGGACGACTGCACCGTCGCGCTGGATTTCGACGCGTTGGATGGCGGCTTCCTGTTGCCGGGCGAGGCCGACCCGGTGTGGGCCGGCGACATCGACCGGCTGTTTATCTCGCTGGTGCCGCCGGACTACGACGGCAGCGACGGTGTGCGCGCGGTGCCGGGCGAAGCGGTGGTGACGCTCTCCGACATCCGCTGCGACGGTGGCGGCGCGGTGCTGGCGATTGGGGACGCCATGGTGCCGCCGCACGAGCTGCGGCTGGCCAGCGGCTATGACGACAGTTACCAAATTGCGCCGGCCCGGCTGCTGCGCGGCGCGCTGCATCTGGGCTATCGCCGGCTGATCGATCATTATGTCGGCATGAGCCATTATTTCCGGCTCGGTTGGGACGCGCTGGCGGGGCGGTTCGTCGTCCTGTCCGATGGCGCGGCGCTCAACGGTCCGTGCGAACGCTGGCACAGCGATTTTCTCGCCCGCGCCACGGCGCTGGATTTCCAGCTCATCCTGTCGCTGTCGTTCGAGCTGTTCGCCGACCATGCGCCCGATGCCTGGATGCAGCGAGCCGGGGATGGCAGCCCGGCGCTGACCGGCTGGTCGCCGCCCTCGACGCTGCTGTCGCCGTGCGTGGCGCCGGCGATGGCCTATCTGCGCGCCGTGGCGCTCGCCTTCACGGCGTTGCAGGCGACGGCGGGCCAGCCGGTGTTTTTCCAGATCGGCGAGCCGTGGTGGTGGTCGGGGCTGGGCGACGCCCGCGCGCCGTGCCTCTACGACGCGGCGACGACGGCGCTGTATGTGGCCGAGACCGGCAACCCGGTGCCGGATGTGCTCCACGACGTCACCGACGCGCCGACGTCCGACCAGTGGGACTATATCGACTGGCTGGGCGGCAAGCTCGCCGCCGCGACGCTGGCGCTGCGCGATGCGGTGATGACGGCGCACAGCGCGGCGCGGGTGGCGCTGCTGGTCTACACGCCGCAGATCATCGACACGGCGGCGCCGATGCTGGCCCGCCTCAATCTGCCGGGCGGCTGGGCCTGGCCCGCCTTCGACGTGCTGCAGCTGGAGGATTACGACCACGTCACCGCCGGCGCCTGGCATGCCCACACCACAGCGCTGACAACGGTGATCGCGGCGCTGGGTTATCCACCGACCGCCACCCATTATTTCGCCGGCTTCGTGCTGGCGGCGGCTGATCGCCCGCAGTGGCGGCTGATCGCCCGGGCGATCGACGCGGCGCGTGCGGGCGGCCTTGCGGAAACCTTCGTCTGGGCCTGGCCGCAGGTGGCGCGCGACGGCTTCACCTATTTCACCCTTGCAGCGGAGGACGACGTGGCGGGATTTCACGACGTGCTGTTTCCCCTTGACGTCGGCTTCGGCGCCAGCGGCGGGCCGGAATATGCGACCACGGTGGTCACCACCGCCAGCGGCTACGAGCAGCGCAACGTCAACTGGGCGCAGGCGCGCGCCCGCTACGACGCCGGGCTCGGCGTGCGCGGCGAGGCCGACCTTGCGGCGGTGCTGGCGTTTTTCCGCGCCCGCTACGGCCGGGCCTATGCCTTCCGCTTCCGCGACCCGCTCGATTGCACCAGCGGCGTCGACGTCTCGCCGCACGATCAGGCGCTGGCCACGGGCGACGGCGCCACGGCGATCTTCCCGCTGGTCAAGGCCTATGGCGACGGGGCGGGCCTCGCGCGGCGGCGCATCACCCGGCCAGTCGCCGGCACGGTGCGGGTGGCCCTCGATGGCGTCGAGCAGCTGAGCGGCTGGGCGCTGGACGCGGCCACCGGGCAGATCGTGTTCGAGACGCCGCCGGGGCCGGGCGTGGCGGTGACGGCGGGTTTCGTGTTCGACGTGCCGGTGCGTTTCGCCGACGATGCGCTCAGCGTGTCGCTGGCGACCTGGCGGGCCGGCGAGCTGCCGTCGATCCCGCTTGTCGAGGTGCGCGAGGCATGAGCCGCGCCGTGCCCGACAGCCTCGCCGCCCATCTGGGCGGGGAGGTGACGACGCTGGCCTTCCTGTGGACGCTGACCCGCCGCGACGGCGTGGTGCTGGGGTTCACCAGCCACGACGCCGACATTGTGCGCGCCGGTCAGCTCTATCGTTCTGCGCCGTCATTCGTGCCCTCGGCGATCCGCCAGAGCAGCGACTTTACCGCCGACGACTGGCAGGCCAGCGGCGTGCTGACCTCGGCGGCGATCACGGCGGCCGATCTTGCCGCCGGTCGCTACGATTTCGCCCGTGTGCGCATCACGCTGGTCGACTGGACCGATCCGGCGGGCGAGGGCGTGACTCTGGCGGTGGGGCAGCTGGGCGAGGTGCGCGCCGAGGACGCGGGTTTCACCGCCGAGCTGCGGTCGCTCGCCGACCGGCTGTCGACGACGGTGACGGAACGCTATTCGCCGGAATGCCGGGCCGACCTCGGCGACCGGCGCTGCCGGGTCGACCTTGCCCGCCACACGGTGCGGGCGACGGTGACGGGGCTAGTGGATGCCCACCGCTTCACCGCCGGTGGACTGGCGGCCGTCCCCGACTGGTACGCCTATGGCCGGCTGCGCTGGCTTGACGGCGCCAATGGCGGGCTGGCGCAGGAAATCCGTGGCTCGGGCGCCGGCACGATCACGCTGCACGAACCGCCGCCGTCGCCGGTCCGGGTCGGTGACCGCTTCGAGGCGCGCGCCGGCTGCGACCGGCGCTTCGCCACCTGCGGCGCGAAATTCGCCAACATCGTCAATTTTCGCGGCGAGCCGCATGTGCCGGGCACCGACTCGCTGCTCGACTATCCGGGATTGTGAGATGACCGCATCGGGAGACTCCGTCGTGGCGCTGGCGCGGGCCTGCCTTGGCACGCCGTTTCGCGCCCAGGGCCGGCTGCCCGGCGTCGGGCTCGATTGCGTCGGCCTGGTGGTCCATGTGGCGCGCGCACGCGGCCTGCGCGTTGACGATCGCGCCGACTATGCGCTCACCGGCGACCATGACCGGCTGGCCGGCGCGCTTTCGGGCGCCGGGCTGGCGCCGGTGGCGATCGCCGACATTACCGCCGGCGACGTGCTGCTGTTCCGGTTGGCCGGGGTGCAGTCGCACCTCGGCATCGCCAGCCGGACCGGCGACGGTGCGCCGGCGCTCATCCATGCCCACCTCGGCCTGCGCCGGGTGGTCGAGCATCGCCTCGACGACGACTGGCGGGCCGCCCTGGTGGCGGCGTGGCGTTTTCCGGTGCGGGAGGCCTGAGCCATGGCGACCCTGATCCTCAGCGCCATCGGTACGGCGGTGGCCGGGCCGGTGGGGGCCATCGTCGGCGCCGTCGCCGGCTCGATGGTCGACCGGGCGCTGTTCGCGCCGTCGCTGCGCCGTGAGGGCGCGCGGCTCGGCGACCTGTCGGTGCAGAGTTCGGCCTATGGCGCGGCGGTGCCGCTGGTCTATGGCCGGGCGCGGGTGGCCGGCAACGTCATCTGGTCGACCGGGCTGATCGAGAGCCGTCATGAAAGCCGGACGCGGGTCGGCGGCAAGGGCGGCGGCAGCGTGACCAACGTCACCTACAGCTATGCCGCGTCCTTCGCGGTGGCATTGAGCGCACGGCCGATCCTGGCGGTGCGGCGCGTCTGGGCCGATGGCAAGCTGATCCGCGACAGTGACGGTCATCTGACGGTGGGCGGACGGATGCGGCTGCATGGCGGCTCCGAGCGGCAGCCGCCGGACCCGCTGATGCAGGCGGCCCTGGGCCTGGCGATGACGCCGGCGCATCGCGGGCTGGCCTATGTGGTGTTCGAGCAGCTGGAGCTGGCCGAGTTCGCCAACCGCATTCCGGTGCTGACCTTCGAGGTGGTGGCCGACGATGGCCCGGCGCTGGCGCTGGGCGCGCTGCTGGCGGACCTTGGCGCGCGGGCGGGTGTCGGGCTCGACATCGCGGCGGTGACGGCCACGGCGACCGGCTTCGCGGTCGGCGCCGGGGCTACCCCGCGCGGCGTCGGCGAGGCCTTGCAGGCGCTGGCGCCGTTGCGGCTGGTCGATCGCCAGGGCGTGCCGACGCTGGCCGACACGCCGCCGGCGGCCGGCCGCGTGCTCGACGAGGATGGGCTGGGCGCGGCGCTGGAAGCCGGCGACCCTCCGGCGCGGCGGACCTGGACACGGCTGCCGGAAACGGCGCTGCCGCGCGAGATCAGTCTCGGCTATCTCGACCCGGCGCGCGATTATCAGGCCGGCCTGCAACGGGCGCGGCGGCTGGCCACCGCCTCACGGCTGACCGAGCCGGCCGACTTGCCGGTGGTGCTCGCCGCGCCGGCCGCCAAGCAGGCCGCCGAGGGGCTGCTGGCGCGCCGCTGGTGCCAGCGCGAGCAGTGCCATGTTCAACTGCCGTGGGGGCTGGCGGCGGCGGGGTTGACGCTGGAGCCCGGCGACCGGGTGGCGTTCGCCAGCCAGCCGGCGCGGGACTGGCAGGTGGTCGAGACGACCATCGAGGCCGGTCGCGTGGCGCTGGCGCTGGTGCCGCTCACCGGTCTTGCGGGCGATGGCGTGACCGAGGCCGAGTCCGGCGTCGCCCCGACCCAGCCCGGCACACCGCATGGCCCGACCACCGTGCAGCTGCTTGATCTGCCGCCCCTGTCGTCCGTGCCGGCGGACAGTCCGCGCCTGCATGTCGCCGCCGGCGGCGCGTCGACCGGCTGGCGGCGGGCCAGCATCCACGCCAGCAGCGATGGCGGCCTGAGCTACGTGCGTGTCGCCGATATCGCCGCCCGCACCATCATGGGCGTCACGACCACGGTGCTGCCGGCCGGCGCCACCGATCTGTGGGACCGGATGGCCAGCGTCGAGGTCGAACTGCTGGCGGCGGACATGGCGCTGGCGAGCGCGCCGCCGGCCTCGGTGCTGGCCGGCGCCAACCTGTGCCTGATCGGCCAGGAGCTGGTGCAGTTCACCACCGCCGAACAGCTGGATGTCGCGCGCTACCGGCTGTCCGGCCTGCTGCGCGGCCGGCGCGGTACCGAGGATGCGATGGCGGGCCACCTCGCCGGCGAACGTTTCGTGCTGTTGGCCGATGCCGCGCTGGCGACGTTCGAGGGCAGCGCCACACTCGGTCAGACACTGCTGGTGAAGGCGCTCAGCCCGTATCAGAGCCTCGCCGAGGTCGCGCCGGTGGCGGCGACCATGGGCGCGCGTGCGTTGCGGCCGCTGTCGCCGGTGCGGCTGTCGGCGGTCCGGCTCGCCGGCGGCGACGTCGCGCTGGCCTGGGTGCGACGCAGCCGGCTCGGCTTCGACTGGGTCGATGGCGCCGACGCACCGCTGGCCGAGGAGAGTGAACTCTACGATGTCGCGGTGCTGGCGGGCGAGGCGGTGGTGCGCGCCTGGCGGGTCACGACTCCGGCACTGGTCTATGCGGCGGCCGAGCAGATCGCCGACTTCGGTATCGCGCCGACGACACTGGATGTCCGGGTGGCGCAGGTGAGCGCGCGCGTTGGCGCGGGGGTGCCGGCGCGGCGGGTTCTCACGATCTGAGAGGAGTGGAATGATGAGCGGACAGACCGATCGGCATGGCCTGCCCCTGCTGGCGGCGGGGCAGGCGCAGAAGGAAGTCAGCCACAACGAGGCGCTGCTGGCCATTGATGGCCTGCTGCACGCCGCTGTCGAGGCTGTCGGACTGACCACGCCGCCGGTGGCGCCGGAGCCGGGGCAGGCGTGGATCGTCGGCGCCGGCGCGACCGGCGCCTGGGCCGGGCAGGACGGGGCACTCGCGCTGCATACGGTCGGCGGCTGGCGGTTTTTCGCCGCCCGCGCCGGGATGCTGGCCTGGCTGCCCGCGGAGAGTGTGTTCGTCCGGCATGACGGCAGTCAGTGGCTGGCGGGGGACTGGCCGGTGGCGCAACTGCGGGTGGATGGCCAGCGGGTGGTCGGCGCCCGGCGGCCGGCGATCACCGGGCCCGCCGGGGGCGGTGTCGTCGACACCCAGGCGCGCGATATTATCGAGGCGATACTTTCCGCGTTGCGCGCTCATGGTTTGATCGACGCTGCCTGAATGGTGGATGAACAATCCCTCGACTGACGTATTCTTGCAACAGTCGCGGCATGAGTTAGGACTTGCTTGCCCTTTTCGAGTGCTCTACCTACGCGAGGTCGCTATTGTCCTGCGACTGTTCCATAAATCGAAAGGGGACATCCATGCGGAAACTTTCGTTGGCCGTCATTCTGGCCTCGACCGTGCTGGCGGGTTCCGCGCTCGCCAAGGATGATTACTGGTATGCCGGCATCAAGGGCGGCCCGACTCTCGTCGAGGACGTTACCTGGGATGTCACTGGAGACGCTGATGGCGTCAAGTCGAGCAATGGCAGCGGTGTGTTCGTCGCCGGCCAGCTGGGCTATGACTTCGGCATGTTCCGTACCGAGTTCGAGCTGGGCTACCAGCACTCGAACATCGATCAGCTGAACATGATCAATACCGAAGGCGCCACCAATGTCCTGAGCTTCATGCTCAACGGCATGTTCGACGTGATGTCGGAAGGCAAGTGGTCGGCCTACGTCGGCGGCGGCGCCGGCATCGCCCAGGTCAAGGCCAACAGCTGGGGCGCGGGTGTCGATGACAGCGATACCGGTCTCGCCTGGCAGGCGTTCGCGGGCATTCGCCGCGCGGTGTCCGACAATGTCGACCTGTCGCTGGAATATCGCTTCTTCAAGGCGCCGGGCGTCGACCTGGTGTCCTACGCCAACACGGACTGGGAAGGCAGCTATCGCTCGCACAGCCTGCTGCTGGGCCTGAGCTACAACTTCGGTGGTGAAGAGCCGGCTCCGCCGCCCCCTCCGCCGCCGCCGCCCCCGCCGCCGCCCCCTCCGCCGCCGCCTCCGCCGCCGCCGCCTCCGCCGCCGCCGCCGGGTCCGTTCCTGATCTTCTTCGATTGGGACAAGTCGGTGATCACGCCGGAAGCCGCCGCGATCCTCGACAAGGCCGCGGCCGCGTACAAGGAAACCGGCCAGGCGACGATCCTGCTCCAGGGTCACGCCGACAAGTCGGGCAAGGACGCCTACAACGACAAGCTGTCGGCGCGTCGCGCCGACGCCGCCAAGGCCTACCTGCAGAAGGCCGGCCTGGGCGCCGACGTGATCACCACCGAGAGCTTCGGTGAATCGCGTCCGCTGGTCGAAACCGCCGACGGTGTGCGCGAACCGCAGAACCGCCGCGTGGAGATCCTCTTCCCGAAGAACTAAGCTTCGGCGAAGTGCTCTGAACGGAAACGCCCGGCCTTGTGCCGGGCGTTTTCTTTTTGGCGGCCTTGTCTTCTGCTCGTTGGGGCGTGGGTGGCCGTCAGGGCGTCAGTCGCCGACGGTGGCTGACTGACCGGGATCAGTGCCGGGTGTCCGGATCGGGATCAGCGGATGACGAGGAGGACGGCAGGGCCGCACGCTTTCAGGCCGGCGCTGGCGGCGGATGTCGTATCCCGGGCGCGAGCCGGGGAAGGGGGCGGTGATGCTCCGCCGCCGGGGGTCTATTTCGCGACCCGCTTCTTCTTGGGCGCGGCGGCCGCCACCTTGACCGGCAACGGCACGGGCGGCGTCGGGAAGAAGGCGGCGATCTCGCCGATCGCCTGCGGGGCCAGGTCCCTGAGACGCGAGGCCGGCAACGCCAGCGAGGCCTCGCTGACTTGCGACGCCTTGTGGCAGAACGGCACCTGGTTCTCGAACGCCGAGAACGAGTTGTAGGTGCGGGTGTTGTAGCGGTCGAACGCGGCCTCGCCCCCACTGGTGCTCACCAGCCGCTGCCGGGCGCTGCTGATTTCAGCGCCGTGATGTTTGAGAAAGGCGTTGTAGCGCTCGACGATCTTGAGCTCGGGGTCGAACTGGCATTGCAGAGCGGCGACGTTGAGCGCCGCGCGCAGCCGCCAGATTGCCTCTGCCATGGCCAGGTTCGACGGCGCGGCAGCGGCATGCGTAGCGACCATTACCCCGGCCGCGCCAATTGTCACGGCGGCAGAACGAGCAAAGCGCGAAATCGAGCGTGTCATGACGGGAAATTGACGCAAATAAGCCGGGCGGTCAACAGATGACAGCGCCCGGCTCATCGCAATTACGGTGAAGGTGAATCAACCGAGAATCTTGCCCAGTTGCAGGGCGATGCTCATGTCGCCTTCAACCTTGAGCTTGCCCATCATGAAGGCCATCTGCGGGTTCTGCTTGCCGCTCACGATGTCTTTGAAATCGCTCATCGACACCTTGACGGTGCAGTCGGCGGGGCCGTCGCTGTTGTCGACGACGTTCGGCGACGCCTTGCCGTCGATGCGCACAATGCCGTCGGCGCCGAAATCGAACTTGATGATCTTGGGCAGGCCGGCATCGGCGCCAACGCGGTTGCGCATGCCTTCGGTGATTTCCGCCAAGCTCATGATATTCCTCCCTCTGATGATGATGGCTGATTTTGAACTGCTGACACAATCAGCCTATGCGGGAACTGAGTAAAGGTCAAAAGTTACGCTCGCGCGACGGCGGGTGCCGTCAGGCAAAAAAAGAAAGGCCACCCGGGCGGGTGGCCTTTCCTGCGTAACTGCACTGAAGCGTGCGATTACTCGGCAGCCGGAGCGGCAGCAGCGTCAGCCGGCGCAGCAGCAGCGTCAGCCGGAGCAGCAGCGTCAGCCGGAGCAGCAGCGGCGTCAGCCGGAGCGGCTTCTTCAACCGGAGCAGCTTCTTCAACCGGAGCGGCAGCCGCGTCTTCGGTGGTGGCAGCCGCTTCGTCGGTGGCAGCCTGCTCGCCGCCGCCGCAGGCGGCCAGAGCGACGGCCGCGCCAGCGACCAGAGCAGCAGTTTTCAGTTTCAGCAGAAGATCACCCATGTTTGACTCCTTGTTTGTCAACGAGTGGTTTTGGTTAGCCCGTGTTGTCCCTAAACCGCGCGGAACCTTAGCCACAATTGCGCATCGTCACAAGCGGCTAAAATAACCGTTCCCTAACCATCATTGCTGCGAAACAATAATGATGATCCCGGGTGGTCGGAACCTTGCCGCGATCTCCGCCTATCCCAACGCCGGGGCCGATGCAACAGGGATGATGCGATAATCCCTATAAAATCGATCGCGATAAGCGAGTGACTTTTCCATCTGTATAACAACATGAAATGAAACGGTAATGTTCATCGGCGCCGGACTGGCGTTCGTCCGGCGCGGCGGCCGGGCGTGGCGGCGGGCAGGGGTTTCCGCCGGGGAAGCGGGGGTGCCCGGGCGGGTTGCGCGCGGTTGCCGGCGCCCGCGTCGTGATTCGATCGGGCCGCCGCCGGCGGCGGCGATGCCGCAAATGCGAACGCGTTGTTAACGTTATCGCAAGGTTAAGACCCGATGCTCCCCGGTGCTTCAATCAACGGGTGGAGTGGGCGTTATGCGCCTGGGGCAACATTCGACGGCCATCGCCTGCATGGCCTATCTCGGCTTTGGGCTGGCCTTCGCCGCCGGTGCGCCGTCATGGCTGTCGCTGACGAGCGGGCAGGCGGCTGGCGCCGGCATGGCGGCGGCGCTGGTCCTGGTGTTCTGCCATCTGCTGGTTGTCGGCCAGCGCGACCGGGCCGCCGACCGTCGACGCACCCGACGGATCACCCTCGCACTGCCCCGGCTGGAGGACCGCCTCGACCAGATTGATGCCAATCTGGAGGCACTCGCGAACGATGTCCGGGCCGCCCAGCATCGGCAGATCGCCGATCTGGCGACCGAGCTGGCGCTGCTGCGCACGGTGGTCGAACGCTTCGTGGTCGAGGCCCGTCCGGCGGAGGACGAGGCCGACGGCCCGCCGCCGCCGGCCGGCGAGATGCCGGTGGCGGTGCTGGCATCGCCGCGGCGCGGCCACAACCGGCGCGGCGACGTGCTGCCGGTGCTGGAACACGCGCTGGAGGAAAGCCGGGTCGATCTCTATCTGCAGCCGGTGGTGCGTCTGCCCAGCCGCAAGGTCGCCCATTACGAAACCTTCTCGCGCGTGCGCGATGCCGCTGGCGCCGTGATCGGCCCTGACGATTACCTGAAGGCCGCGGAAGAGGCAGGTCTGGCCGGTGCGCTCGACAACCTGCTGCTGTTCCGCTGCGTCAACCTGATCCGCAAGCTCGGCCCGCGCCGGCCGGGCGTGCGGCTGTTCTGCAACATGTCCAACGCCGCGCTGGAAGACCCCGGCTTCCTCGCCGAGCTGATCGGCTTCATGCGCGCCCATCCCGATCTCGCCGACCGGCTGGTGTTCGAGATCGCCGCCGCCGACTGGGCGGCGCTGACGCAGGAGACCCGCGTCCAGCTCGGCGTCCTCGCCCGCTTCGGTTTCGCCTTCTCCATCGACCAGGTGACCCATCTGGAGGCGCTGGAACCGGCCCGGCTGGCGGCGCTCAACGTGCATTACGTCAAGGTGGAGGCGCAGGTGCTGTTGCACGGCCGCTGCCCCATCGAACGCGAGGAACTCAAGGATTTCCTTGGCCGTTATGACATCGAGCTGATCGCCACCCACATCGAGGACGAGCGCACTGTCGTTGAAATCCTCGATCTCGGCATCGCCTACGGCCAGGGCTATCTGTTCGGCGGCCCCAAGCCGAGCCGGGGCGATGTCAACGGCGGCCCGGACGCCCGCGCCGCCTGAGCCGCCGTTCCCGACCTTCGCCTACGCCAGCGCGCAGGTCTCGCCGTTCACCCGCGCCAGGAACGCCGGCAGATGCCGCAGCAGGGCGGCGTCCACCTCGGCCATCGTCGCGCTTACGCCCAGCGCCGCCAGGCTGGTGACGCCATGCTCGGCGATGCCGCACGGCACGATGCCGCCATAATGGCCAAGGTCGGGCGCCACGTTGAGCGACAACCCGTGCAGGCTGACCCACCGGCGCACCCGCACGCCAATGGCGGCGATCTTTTCTTCCCGGCCATCCTCGCGCACCACCCAGACGCCGACGCGCCCCTGCCGGCGCTCGCCGGTGACGCCGAAATCGGCCAGCGTGGCGATCACCCAGCCTTCCAGCGCGCTGACATAGCAGCGCAGGTCGCGGCCGCGCCGGCCGATGTCGAGCACCGGATAGACGATGCGCTGGCCCGGCCCGTGGTAGGTGAACTGGCCGCCCCGGCCGGTCTCGAACACCGGAAAGCGGTCCGGGTCCACCAGATCCTGCCGGCGGGCGCTGGTGCCGGCGGTATAGAGCGGCGGATGTTCGAGGAACCAGATCAGCTCCGGCTCCCGGCCGTCGGCGACGGCGGCGACACGCGCTTCCATCTCGGCCATCGCCTGCGGGTAGGGAACGGAGGCGGTCGCGAACCGCAGCTCCGGCGACGGCAACGGCGCTTCTCTGGCGGCGGCGGTGGCGATGTCATCCGGCATTAACGAGTCCCTAACCATCACGGGCGCACCATGCATGCTGTTCCCACGGGGCTAGGTCATGAGCGTCATCGATAAAGTCAAGATCGAGGTTACCGTCGTCATCGGCCGCAACCACATGCCGATCAAGCATCTGCTGAAGATGGGCCGTGGCGCCGTCATCGATCTCGATGCCCGCCATGACGATCCGGTGTGGATTTACGCCAACAATGAACTGATCGCGCGTGGCGAGATCGTGCTGGTGGGCGACCGCATCGGCGTCACCGTCATCGACCGCGTGCGCAAGGCCGCCTGAGGCCCCAGGGCTACAGGCTGGCAACAAACCGCCCCGCCAGCCTACAGGCTGGCAACGAACCGCCCCGCCAGCCTACAGGCTGGCCACAAACCGGCGCACATCCGTCAGGAACAGCTCCGGCTCCTCCAGGCTGGCGAAATGACCGCCGCGCGGCATGTCGGTCCAGTGGACGACATTGTAGCCGCGTTCCACCATCGAGCGGGGCGGGAAGGCCAGCAGGTCGTGTGGAAAGGCCGCCACTCCCACCGGTTGCTCGATGCGCCGCCCCTCGGGAATCGTGAAGCCGCCTTCCTCGAACATGCCCCGGTAAATCCATGTCGCGGTGACGAAGCTGCGCGTCGTCAGGTAGATCATGATGTTGGTGAGCATCTGGTCGTAGGTGAAGGGGGGCTGGGCGAAAGCCGGCCGGCCATCATCGGCGCTGAGATCCGACCAGCCGCAGAATTTCTCCGCCAGCCAGGCCGCGACGCCCATGGGCGAGTCCATCATCGCATAGCCCAGGCTCTGCGGCTTGGTGCCCTGGAGCATGAGATAGGCGGTCTCCGTTTCGCGGATGCGGGTGGCCCAGGCCAGCCACCGGCCTTCCGCCTCGCTCTGCGGCGTCATGTCGGCGTTGCGCAGGCCGTAGCCGTTGAGGTGGATCGCCGTCACCGCCGACGAGTCGAGGCCGAGCCAGGCGGAGATGACGCACCCCCAGTCGCCGCCCTGGGCGATATAGCGGGGGTAGCCCAGCACCTCGGTCATCAGCCGGTCGTACAGGCCGGCGACCGCGCGCGGCCCGATGGGGGCTGTTGGCGCATCCGACCAGGCGAAGCCAGGCAACGAGGGCGCCACCACATGAAAGGCTGGTGCTGCGGGGTGCTGCGGCTCGGCCAGCCGGTCGATCAGGTGCGCGAACTCAAACACCGAGCCCGGCCAGCCATGGCTGAGCAGCAGCGGCTTGGCATCGGCGCGCGACGAACGACGGTGGATAAAGTGCAGGTTGAGGTCGCCCACGGGGGCGCGGAAATGCGGCAGCGCGTTGAGGCCGGCCACCGCCGCCGGCCAGTCGAACCTGTGCAGCCAGTGTTCGCGCAGGCCCTCCAGATACTGGCGATTGGCGCCATAGGCCCAGCCGGCGTTCGCGGGTTCGGGGATCCAGCGATGCGCCTTCACCCGCTCCATGATCCAGTCGACTTCGGCGGCCTCGACCGGGACGGTGAACGGCGTCACGCTCATGCCGCCATCCTTCCGCTCGCCTTGTGCACAATGAGGTCGGCGGCCTTTTCCGCCACCATCACCGTCGGTGCGTTGGTGTTGCCGGAAACCAGGGTCGGCATGATCGAGGCGTCGATCACCCGCAGGCCCTCGACGCCGCGCACCCGCAGCTCGGGATCGACGACGGCGCGGGCATCGACGCCCATGCGGGCGGTGCCGACGGGATGATAGATGGTCTCCGCCCATTCCCGCGACGCCGCCACCAGCTGTTCGCGGGTGGTGATGTGCGCGCCCGGCCACAGCTCCGTGCCGCGATAGGGCGCGAAGGCGGCGGCATTGCCGATGGCGCGGGTGAGCTCGACGCCGGTCATCAGCGTGTCGATGTCGCTCTCGACGCTGAGGTAATTGGGGTCGATGACCGGATGGGCCGCCGGGTCGGGCGAGGCAAGGCGAACGGTGCCCCGGCTGTCCGGCCGCAGCTGGCAGACGTGAATCTGGAAGCCGTGCTCGGTGGTCATGTCCTCCAGCCCGTGCGGCGCGCCTTTGGAGCACATCATGTGCAGCTGCAGGTCCGGCGCGTCGACGTCGGGACGCGATTTCACGAAGGCACCGGCTGGCGTCGGCATGTAGGAGCCGATGCCCTCGCGCTTGAGCATCCAGGTCAGCCCGGTCTTGAGCTTGCCGAAGAAGGTCAGCCCGCCGTTGATGCTCACCGGCTGCGCGCAGCGCCATTGCAGGATGATGTCGAGATGGTCCTGCAGATTGCCGCCGACATCCGGCGAATCCACCACCACCGGCAGATCGAGCGCCTTGAGGTGCGCCGCCGGGCCGACGCCGGACAGCATCAGCAGCTGCGGCGAGTTGACCGCGCCACCGCACAGCAGGATTTCGCCCCGCGCGCTGAAGCGCTGCGGTCGGCCGTTGACGCGGGCCTCCACCGCCACGGCGCGACGGCCGTCGAACACCACCCGCTCGGTCAGCGCGCCAGTGACCACCTTGAGGTTGGGGCGTTTGAGCACCGGCGTCAGATAACCGCGCGCCACCGACCAGCGTTCGCCGTCCTTGGTGGTGGAATCGTAACGGCCGACGCCTTCCATCTGCGGGCCGTTGAAATCGTCGGTGAACGGAATGCCAACCTCCTGGCCGGCGGCGAGGAAGGCATCGATCAGCGGATGGTCCATCGAGCGGCGGCTGGTGTGCAGCGGCCCGCCGACGCCGTGCAGGTCGTCGGCACCGCGCTCGCTGTCCTCCGACTTGCGGAAATAGGGCAGCACGTCCTCCCACGACCAGCCGGTGCAGCCGAGCTGGCGCCAGCGGTCATAATCCGAGGCGTGACCGCGGATGTAGACCATGCCGTTGATGCTCGACGAGCCGCCGAGCACCCGGCCGCGCGGCCAGTAGAGCCGCCGGTTGTTGAGGTGGGCCTGCGGCGCGGTCCAGAATTCCCAGTTATGCTTGGATTTGCCGGGCGGGATGATCTGGCCCAGCCCCATCGGCATGGTGATCATGGTGTCGCGGTCGTGGCTGCCAGCCTCCAGCAGCAGCACCCGCGTCGCCGGATCGGCGCTCAGCCGGTTGGCCAGAACGCTGCCGGCGGAACCGGCGCCGACGATGATGAAATCCCACGCCTCGTTCGTGGCCTCGGTCATTCGGATACTCCCCCAAGTCTGTTCTGTTTGGCGGCAGGATGAGGCAAATCGGTCCGGCCTGCAAGCCAAAGTGCGGAGTCTGGCTCCGCAAATTCCGATGGCGTGCCGGCGACCCGTGACCCGGTCCGGCCACATTGTCGATGATGTTTGCATGACACGCGGTCAACCGGCGCGGCAACGGGTTGTCGCGTGTGTGAAAGCATGACACACAGCCCGCGACGAACGGACCGAACCGATTGGGATGGTTGAAGATGCTGGATTGGACTGTGCGGCGGTGGTCGTGTTTGCTGATGGTGTCGCTGGGGTTGGCCGCGTGCGGCGGCGGCGAGGACGACGGCGGCATTGATTCCGCCCACAACGATCCGAAATGGCCGGCGCCCAATATCGTGCTGATCCAGGCCAGCGACCTCAGCCCGCATGATATCTCGGCCTATGTCGACGGCCGGTTTCCGACCCCCAACCTGAAGCGGCTGGCCGACGCCGGCGTGCGCTTCACACAGGCCTACACCGCATCGTCGGCGGCCGGACCCGCGCGCGCCGGGCTGATGACCGGCCGCCACCCCAGTCGCTTCGGCTACGAATATGACAATCTGCCCCCCGAGCAGGATCAGGCCCAGAGCGTCGGCCTGCCCACCGACGAGGTGGTGATCGCACGCATGCTCAAGGATACCGGTTACAACACCGTGGGCATCGGCGTGTGGGGACTGGGCGGCATGACCCCCGATTCGCCGCGCTATCCGGTCAACAAGGGTTACGATGATTTCTTCGGCACGCTGGCCGGCGAGACCGCCTATGTCGACTCTCCCGACGACACGATCACCTATGTCCCGGCGGTAAAGACCTCGGTGTCGCCGATGCGTGACCACAACGCGATGATCGTTTCCGGCAAGGACGCGCGGATGGTGCCTTCAGGCGGCTACGCGACCGATCTCTTCGCCGACAAGGCGGTGGAGGCCATCGACCGTCTGGCCGGCAAGCCGTTCTTCCTGTCGGTGACCTTCAACGCCCCGAGCGTGCCGCTGCAGGCGCCGGCCGCGATGGTGGCGAAGGTGACCAACATCGCCGACCCGGCGACGCGGGTTTATGCGGCGATGATCATGTCGCTGGATGCCGGTGTCGGCCGCATCCTCGACGCGCTGGACAAGCGCGGCCTCGCCGGCAACACGCTGGTGATCTTCACCGCCAACCGCGGCTGCAACGGGCTGGCCGAGGTCTGTGCCTGTGATGCCGGCGGCATCGGCGCGCCGACGCTGTACGAGGGCGGCCTCAAGGTGCCGCTGATCATGCGCTGGCCGGCGGCGCTGACGGCCGGACACAGCTACGACAAGGCGGTGTCGACCATCGATCTCTATGCCACCATCATGAAGGCGGCGCGCGCCCGCAAGCCGGTGGGCGTGCGGCTGGAAAGCATCGACCTGCTGCCCTATGTGCGCGGTGACAAGAAGGGGGCGCCACGCCAGCAGATGATCTGGCTGCGCCGGCCGATGTCGGCGCTGCGCCAGGGCCAATGGAAGCTGATCGAGGATCCCGATGCGGGCCAGACGCGGCTGTTCGACCTGAGTGTCGATCCGTTCGAGCACACCGATGTCGCCGAACAGAATCCGGCGCTGGTATCGCAGCTCAAGGCGCAGCTTCAGATCGGCCGGGCGTTCGCGGTCGACCCGCTGTGGCTCTCGCGCGGCAAGGTGGACGTGGACGCCTGCGGTACCGCCACCACGGTTTTCCAGTAAGCCTGGCCGCCGGCAGGGTCGGCAAACACGGCTTCCGGCAGGGCCCTGAAACGCCAACGCCCGCCGGGTGATCCCGACGGGCGGTTCGCGTTGCCGCACCCCTGCCGCCGCGTCCGGCGCGACGACAGGTCACGGGCGTCGGGTCAGCGCGGCGCCATGCGGATGCCGCCGTCGAGGCGCACGTCCTCGCCGTTGAAATAGCCGATGGTGATCATCGCCAGCGCCAGCTTGGCATATTCCTCCGGGTCGCCGAGGCGCTTGGGGAACGGCACCGAGGCCGCCAGCGCCGCCTTCACATTGTCCGGCGCCGCCTGCAGCAGCGGCGTGTTGAAGATACCGGGCAGGATGGTGTTGACGCGGATGCCCTCGCTCATCAGGTCGCGGGCGATCGGCAGGGTCATGCCGACCACGCCGCCCTTGGAGGCGGAGTAGGCGGCCTGGCCCATCTGGCCGTCTTCCGCCGCCACCGAGGCGGTGTTGACGATGGCGCCGCGCTCGCCGTCCTGCAGGGGGTCCAGGGTCAGCATGCCGGCCGCCGACTTGGCAATGCAGCGGAAGGTGCCGACGAGGTTGATCTGGATGACCATGTTGAAGGCATCCAGCGGGAAGTGCTTGATCTCGCCGCTGTTCTTGTCGCGGCTGGCGGTCTTGATGGCGTTGCCGACACCGGCGCAGTTGACCAGGATGCGCTCCTGGCCATGGGCGGCGCGCGCCTTGGCGAAGCCGGCGTCGACGCTCTCGTCCGACGTGACGTTGACGTTGCAGAACACGCCGCCGATCTCGGCCGCGACCGCCTCGCCCTTCTCGGCGTTCATATCGAAGATGGCAACCTTGACGCCCTGGGCGGCCAGCGCGCGGGCCGTGGCGGCACCGAGGCCGGAGGCGCCGCCAGTGACAACGGCGGCGACGGAAGAATCAAGTTTCATGAATGGCTCCCCAATTAACAGTCGTGGCAAGTGCTATGCCCCTCAAGGCATGGGCGCGTCATAGTACAGCGCGGCACGCTGGGGAATAGGGGTAAGCGACGGTTGTCGGTGGGGGGGCTCCGCCCGGCATCCGGCCCGGCAATGCCGGCGATCGGCCTCAGCTGTTGTCTTCCACCGGGGCGTCGGGGCCGTGCTTCTTGATGGAGTCGATGGCGTTCTGCGCCGAGGCCTTGGAGCTGTAGCCCTCGGTCGAGAACATGGTCTCGGCGTTGTACTTGAACCGCACCCGGTATTCGCCCGCCTTGTCCTTGTAGATCTCGAACTTGTGCGCCATGGCGACTGCTCTCTCCTCTGAATGGACTCCGGCAGCTTAACCATATGGCACAGGTGTTGGAACCCCCCATGGCCCCACGCGACACAGGGCGGGCAGAGCCGGGGGGCGTCAGTCGGCGTCGAGCAGGTGACGGCTGGTCGCCGTGCGCTGGATCGCCTTTTGCACCTTCTCGAAGGCGCGGACCTCGATCTGGCGGATGCGTTCGCGGCTGACGCCATATTCCCTCGACAGATCCTCCAGCGTCGCCGGCTCGTCCTTCAGCCGGCGTTCGGTGAAGATGTGGCGCTCGCGCTCGTTGAGTTCGTCCATCGCCTCCATCAGCAACTGGTGGCGGATGCTGGCTTCCTCGCGGTCGGCGACGATCTCGTCCTGCGGCGGCGCGTCATCCGCCAGCCAGTCCTGCCATTCACCCTCGCCGTCCTCGCGCAGCGGGACGTTGAGCGAGGTGTCGCCGCCCATCGCCATGCGGCGGTTCATCGACACCACGTCATCCTCGCTCACCTGCAACGTGGTGGCGATGGTCCTGACGTTGTCGGGATGCAGGTCTCCTTCCTCGACCGCCTGCAGCTTGCCCTTGAGGCGACGCAGGTTGAAGAACAGCTTCTTCTGCGAGGCGGTGGTGCCGATCTTCACCAGCGACCAGGAGCGCAGGATGAATTCCTGGATCGCCGCCTTGATCCACCACATGGCATAGGTCGCCAGCCGGAAGCCCTTTTCGGGGTCGAACTTCTTGACGCCCTGCATCAGGCCGATGTTGCCCTCGGCGATCAGTTCGGACAGCGGCAGGCCGTAGCCGCGATAGCCCATGGCGATCTTGGCAACCAGGCGCAGGTGGCTGGTCACCAGCTTGTGGGCGGCCTCGGTATCCTCATGCTCGGCCCAGCGCTTGGCCAGCATATATTCCTCCTCCGGCGCCAGCACCGGAAACTGGCGGATCTGCTGGAGGTAGCTGGTCAGCGAGGCCTCGCCGCCCAGCGCGGGCATGGTGGCGGGGAGAGAATTGGACGCCATGATGATGATTCCCTGTCTGACTGGCCTTCTTATACGTCTGTTCGCTGTTCCCGAACAAGCATGGCTATGTTGGACGGACTGTTTCTATCGGCGAGCCGATGGTGTGAGGGAGGTGATCAGCGCCTCCATGTCGGCCGGCAAGGGACTTTCGAAGCGCAGTGTCGCGCCGGTGACCGGGTGAACGAAGCCCAGCACGCCGGCGTGCAGCGCCTGGCGGTGGAAGCGCAGCCGGTCCAGCACCGGCTTCACCGAGCCGGTGCGGCCGGCCCGGCCATAGACCGGATCGCCGAGCAGCGGATGGCCGATCGAGGCCATGTGGACGCGCACCTGGTGGGTGCGGCCGGTTTCCAGCTGGCATTCCACCAGCGCTGCGTGCGGTCCGAGCGGGCGGATGAGACGATAGTGGGTGACGGCATGCTTGCCGCGGCCGTCGGCGACAATCGCCATCTTCTTGCGGTCGTGCACCGAGCGGGCCAGCGCGCCCTCGATGCGGCCGGCCGCCGGCTTGGGCCAGCCGGACACCAGCGCGGTATAGACCCGCTCGACGCTGTGATCCTGGAACTGGCGCGACAGGCCTTCGTGGGCGGCGTCGGTCTTGGCCACCACCAGCAGGCCGGAGGTGTCCTTGTCGATGCGGTGGACGATGCCGGGCCGGGCGACGCCGCCGATGCCCGAGAGCTGGCCGTGACAATGATGCAGCAGGGCGTTGACCAGCGTGCCGTCGAGATTGCCGGCGGCCGGATGCACCACCAGCCCGGCCGGCTTGTCGACCACCAGCAGGTGGGCGTCCTCGAACACGATGCCGAGCGGAATGTCCTGGGCGGTGGCGTCGGCCGGCGCCGGTGGCGGCACCTGCACGGTAAAGACGTCACCCGCCTTCACCTTGAGCGCCGGGTCGTCGACGGTCCGGCCGTCGCGGCACACCTGGCCGGCGCCGATCAGCGCCTTCAGCCGTTCGCGGCTGAGGGTGGGCAGGGCACTCGCCAGCGCCCGGTCGAGCCGCTGGCCCGCCGTGTCCGTCGTGATGCCGACCTGATGCACATCGCCCCCGTTCATGCGCTCATAAGTAAGGGGGCCGACGCCGGGATGTAAGGGGGCTTGCAAAGGCACGGCACGCGGCCCACCTTCGCCCCACACGATCACAGGAGGGTGCTCATGAGGCTTGCGCGTGTGGGTTTGGTCGCCGTGGCGGCGCTGGGTCTGGCCGGCTGCGGCATCAACGACGTGCCGACCAAGGACGAGGCGGTGAAGGCCGCCTGGGCCGAGGTACAGAACCAGTATCAGCGCCGCGCCGACCTGGTGCCCAATCTGGTCGAGACGGTGAAGGGCTATGCCAGGCAGGAGCAGACCGTGTTCACCGACGTGACGCAGGCGCGCGCGGCGGCGACATCGGTCAAGATCGATGCGAGCACCATCACCGATCCGGCGAAGTTCGCGGAGTTCCAGGCCGCCCAGGACCGGCTGACCGGCGCCCTCGGCCGGTTGCTGATGGTGGCAGAGAACTACCCGCAGCTGAAGTCCAACGAGAATTTCCTGGCCCTGCAATCACAGCTGGAGGGCACGGAGAACCGCATCACCGTGGCGCGGCGCGACTATATCCAGCAGGTGCAGACCTATAACCTTGAGTTCCGCAATATCCCCGACAAGTGGGTGGCGGGGATCTTCCACGGCGACTCCAGGCCGGCGGAGACCTTCAAGGCGGCGCCCGAGGCCCAGAGCGCGCCCAAGGTGAGCTTCCAGTGACACCGGCGGCGGCGCCCGCCTCGCGGACTCCGCCGCGGCCGGGCCAACATCTGTGGTGGGCGGTGCCGTTCGTCCTGCTTCTGGGGCTGCTGTCGCCGCTGGCGATGGCGGCGGCACCAGCGTTCCCGCCGCTCACCGGCCGGGTGGTGGACGCCGCCGATATCCTGAGCCCGCAGACCGAGCAGCAGCTGGCGCAACTGTCGGCGGCGCTGGAGGCCAGGAGCAGCGACCAGCTGGTGGTGGCGACGGTACCGTCGCTGGGCGGCACCGACATCGCCGACTATGGCTATCAGCTCGGCCGTCACTGGGGCATCGGCACCGGAAAACTCAGCAACGGCGTGCTGCTGCTGGTGGCGCCGGCCGAACGGCAGGTGCGCATCGAGGTCGGTTACGGGCTGGAAGGCACGCTCACCGACGCGCTGTCGAGCGTCATCATCCGTCAGGCCATCGTGCCGCGCTTCAAGGCCGGCGACTATGACGGCGGGGTGCTGCGCGGGGCGACCGCCATCAGCGAGATCCTCACCGGCGACGCCGCCGAATGGCAGGCGCGCGCCGCCCAGCGGCCGACACACGAGGGCGGCGGCAGCATTGCGCTGGGCATCATCGTCGCCATCTTCGTGCTGGTGTTCATCATCAACCTGACCACCGCACGACGCCGGCGCGGCCGGTTCGGCGCGCTGGGCGGCGCGGGCGGCAAGGCGGTCGGCGGGGCGCTGGACGCCCTGCCGTGGATCATCATGTCCGGCCGGGGCGGGCGCGGCGGCGGCTGGGGCGGCGGCGGTGGCGGCTTTCGCGGCGGCGGGGGCTCGTTCGGGGGCGGTGGCGCCTCGGGAGGCTGGTGATGGCGACCTTGCAGCTGAGCGAGGCGGATCAGGCGCGCGTTGCCGATGCCGTGGCGCGCGTGGAAGCCGGCAGCGGCGCGGAAGTGGTGTGCGTGCTGGCCCGTCGCTCGGAAGATTTCCGGCTGGTCGGCGTCGCCTGGGCCGGCGCGCTGGCGCTGCTGGTGCCGTGGCCGCTGTTGCTCACGCCGTGGGCGGTCACCACCATCCTGACGGTCCAGATGCTGCTGTATCTCGCGCTCAGCCTGCTGCTGGTTTCGACGCCGGCGCTGCAGTGGGTGACGCCGCGCGCCTGGCAACGGCGCGAGGCGGCGCAGGTGGCGCGCGAACAGTTCCTGGCCCAGGGGCTGCACCGCACCCACGGCCGGGTCGGTGTGCTGCTGTTTGTCTCGCTGGCCGAGCATCACGCCGAGATCATCGCCGACGTCGGCCTCGACGGGCGTGTGGCGCCGACGGTCTGGCAGCAGGCGGTGGCGTTGCTGACGCAGGCCGCCCGGGATGGCCGGCTCGCCGACGGCGTGGTGGCCGCGCTCGATCATCTGGCGCCGGTACTGGCAACGGCCTGTCCGCGTGGCGCTGACGACAGCGACGAACTGCCGAACCTGCCGGTGCTGATGTAGGAGAGGAGGGCATGGCGGAACGTCTCGATATCGCGCCCGACCTGCTGGCGTCGATTGTCGCGGCGGCGGACGCCGACCCGACCCGCGAATGCTGCGGCCTGCTGGTGGGGCGCGGCGATGGCGAGGTCGTGGTGGTCGAGCGGGTGGTGCCCGCCGGCAATCATGCCCCCGACCCGCGTGTGGCGTTCGAGATCGAACCGGCGGTGCTGCTGGCGACCCATCGGCAAGCGCGCCTGGCGGGCCTTGCGGTGGTCGGCTGGTATCACTCGCACCCGGACGGGCTGCCGTTCCCGTCGGCGCGCGACGCCGAGCATGCCGACGAGACCGGCAAGATCTGGCTGATCGTCGCCCGTGGCGAGGCGCGGGCGTTCGAGAGCGTGATTGCCGGGCCCTACGAAGGGCGCTTCCGGGAAGTGGCGCTAGCGCCTATAGAATGACGGCAATGGCGTTGATGTGGTGAGGACGATGGCGACCGGCACGGTCAAATGGTTCAATCGCAAGAAAGGATTTGGTTTCATCCGGCCCGACATCGGCGCCAAGGATGTGTTCGTGCATGTCTCGGCCGTGCAGCGCGCCGGGCTGGCGGCGCTTGATGAAGGCCAGCGGGTCGAGTTCGAGCTGACCCAGCTGCAGGATGGTCGCACCGCGGCACTGGGCCTGCGGCCGATCGACGACGAGCAGGACGACGCGCCGGCCACCGCCAGCCCCGGCTCCGCCGCCTGACGCCAGCGCCGTCGCCCTGGCCACCGCGCGGCCGGGGCGGACGCGGTGACGGATCGCCGCTCAGAACGGCAGGTAGGTGCGTTCCTTGGTGTAGTTCAGGTAGCCGATATTGGCGCCAATCCGCCAGCCGGCGCCGAGATGGATCGGCACCAGGATCACCTGCTCGCGCTGGTGATAGTTGGCGGTGAAGCCGCCGATGAAATAAACCTTGCCCTCGACCGCCGGATAGCGGCGGAACAGATCCTCGCTGTCGTTCAGGTGGTAGACCAGCGTGAACGACTTGGAGAGGTCGCCGCCGATGTCGAAGCCGACCGACGGGCCGGTCCAGTGCACCGTTCGCTCCCCCTCCACCTTGTGGTAGAGCGTGCCGTTGCCGTAGCGCAGGCCGACGATCAGCGCGCCACCGCCTTCCTGACCGACGATATAGGCGTTCGGGCGGCCCTGTTCGGCGAAAATTTTCTCGATCAGTTTGCCAAGCCCTTCCGCGCCCTTGCCGAACACGCCGGTGGCGGCCTTCAGCACCGACTCCTGGTCATAGGTGGTGGCCTCGTCCGCCGTGGCAGCGGCGGCCTGCGGGGTCGTTGCTGGCGCGGGGGCGGCTGGGGTCGTGGTGGCCGGCGTGGCGACGGGCGCGGGCGCCGGAACCGCGGCGCCGGTACCAGGCACATCGGGCGGTGGCGCGGCGGTGACGTTGCCATGGTCCTGCGCCCGCGCCCGTTGAGACGGGGTGACCAGCGTCACGCCGAGCGCGAGGCCTGCCAGACACAGTCCGATCATCGAAACCGTGAACCGATGAGATCGCCGCATGCGAATGCTCCACTCCGTAAATCATGATCTTGGACGTTCGAGGATGCGTCCCGCGACGTGGTAAATCAATATTTCGTTGGAGGCGAGAGCGCGGCTCACGAAATCTCGTGCGTTAACCGCGACGAGTCGAGCAACAGGCGCTGGCGGCGTCAGCCGCGTTCGATGGTGCGCAGTTGGTGCAGCAGCCGCTGGGTCGCCACGACATCGGCAAAGGGCGCGAACGCCGCCGGGAAGGTGGCTGTCATCCGATCGCGCTCGGCGATGGCATCGTCGTACCACTGATGCAGCGCGGCGACGGTGGCCGGCGATGACCGGGCCGGCGGGTCCGATGCCAACCGCTCCAGCAGGTCCGCCCGCACGGTCAGATCCTGATAGTGGCCAAGCCAGTCCTGCAGCGTCTTGAGTGCGCTCAGGCAGGGCCTTAGCCACGGCTCATCCTGATGCGCGCGCAGCAGTTCCAGCGTGTATCGCACTTTCTTGAGTTGCTTGCGCAAATCGTGAATGGGGGTGGGCGGGCCGGCGTCGCCAATGGCGCGCGCCGCCCGCAGGCCGTCACGCAGCAGCTTGCGGGCACGCCTGGCGGCCTGCTGTTCCTGCGCGTCGTCGCCGATGGCGCCGGCCGCCTCGATGGCGGCCGTCAGCCCGTCATGCAGCCGCCGCAACCGGGGCAGGGCAAGGCCGTGCCGGACCGCGATCAGCGCCTGTTGCTGGCGGGCGTCGAACAGCGGCGACAGCCGGGCCCAGACCTCGGGCGGCAACAGGCCTGCGAGCTGTTCCGCCGCCACCACCAGGTCGCGCCGGGGGCCGACGAGGCCGGCCAGCCAGTGCAGATCCCGCTGCAGGGTGCGGGCCGACTCTCCGCCGAACCGCCGACCCATTGCCCGCAAGGCCGCCCGCGCCCGGCGAATGGCGACACGGGTGGCATGGCCGTAGTCGGGGTCGGAACCATCGGCGAGGCCCCGTTGGGCCGCGATGAGCGTGTCGTGCAGGCGCATCAGCACCCGGGCGACCGGGGAGGGCCGGACAGGGCGGCCATCCGCCATCACAGGTCACCCGCGACGCGCGTGGCCGGCAATGGCGAACTCCCGGTGTCGTCCATGGTGTTCCAGTGCCCCCGGAGATGGCTTCAGGCGAGCATGCTGCGCAGCATCCACGCGGTCTTTTCGGCCACCTGCATGCGCTGGGTCAACAGGTCGCAGGTCGGCTCGTCGCCAGCGGCCTCGGCGATCGGGAACACGCTGCGTGCGGTCCTCGCCACGGCTTCATTGCCCCGGACGAGATTGCGGATCATGTCCTCCGCGTTCGGTACGTCCTGTTCTTCCTGGATGCTGGAGAGCCTGGCGTAGGCGGCGTAGCTGCCCGGCGCGAACTGGCCCAGCGCCCGGATACGCTCGGCGATGTCGTCCACCGCCACCGACAGCTCGGTATACTGGGTCATGAACATCGCGTGCAGCGCGTTGAACATCGGCCCGGTGACGTTCCAGTGATAATTGTGGGTCTTGAGATAGAGGGTGTAGGTGTCGGCCAGCAGCCGCGACAACCCCTCTGCGGTCGCCTGGCGCTGTTCCTCGCTGATGCCGATGTCGATTTCCATGGCCATGGGCTTCTCTCCTGCTGGAAGTTGGGCTGGGCGTTGTCGTAACGCCCTCGTGTTCCTGACATGGCGCTTGCGTACGCGGGGTTCAACCGGTGCCGGTCAGCACTAGGGGAACCGCCGCCTGGCGGCCTTGCGCTCAATCAAGTCGCGCCGGGATAATAATAATAGCGATAACCATTATCATAAACACCCTTGACCGTGCGGCTGTTAATATGAGAATGAGTCGCAACAGCATCGGCGGTGCCTGAATCCGCCATCGTCATCTCGCTTGTGGGCATGGAAGCGCGGGCATGATGCTTCAGACCTCCAAAGGACACGTCCGCGCGGCCCGGCGCAACCCGCTGCCGCGCACGCTTTTGCGCCCCCCGGTGCCAGCGTCGCCGGGTGCGCCGTTGCGGGATGGCCGGCTGGCGGTCGCGCGGCCGCGCGCTGCCATGAACTGGCCGGTCATCGCGCTGGTCGGCGCGCTGCATGCGGCGGCGCTGGTGGCGCTGGCGCTCTCCCGGATTGACCTGCCGGTCCTGACCGTCGCCCCCGCGCTGCGGGTCGATCTGCTGCCGGCGGCCGCGCCGCTGCCACCGCCACCGCCACCGCCGGCGCTGGCGCCGCCGGCGCTGCCATTGCCGGTGTTCGTCATGCCGGACATCGCGCCGCCGGCGCCCGCCCCGACGCCGGTGCTGGCCGCGTTCCGTCCTCCCGGCGCGCCGGGAGGTGAGGGGACGCCCGGCAGCGGCCAGGGGGGCGCCACGGTCGCGCCGTCGGCCGCTGATTCGGCGCCTGTCACGGCGCCCGACTTCGAGGCGGATTACCTCAACAATCCGGCGCCGCCCTATCCCATGGCGTCGCGGCGCGCCCGCGAGCAGGGCACGGTGATGCTCCGGGTGCTGGTGAGCCCGGCCGGCACGGCGCAGATGGTCGAGCTGGAGGCCAGCAGCGGCTTCTCCCGACTCGACCACGCCGCCAGTGACGCCGTGCGACGCTGGCGGTTCGTGCCGGCCAGCCAGTCCGGCCGCCCGGTGACCGCCTGGGTGCTGGTGCCGGTGATCTTCTCGCTGGCGCGCTGAACCGGTCCCGCCAGTGCTTTTCATGTCGCCGCGCTAGACAGGACGCGCATTCGGTTCCATGACGATGTTGCAATGCAGCAAAGGAGTGGGCCGATGGCGCGCGTGAAAAAGATCAGCCTGGGTCTCCAGGGTGGCGGCAGCCACGGCGCCTTCACCTGGGGCGTGCTCGACCGGCTGCTGGAGGAAGAGCGGCTGGACATCGAGGCGGTGTCCGGCGCCAGCGCCGGCGCGGTCAACGCGGTGGCACTCGCCCACGGGTACGCCACCGGCGGCCGCAAGGGCGCCAAGGAAGCGCTCGACAAGCTGTGGCACCGGGTCGGTGGCTTCGGCGAGTTCTCGCCGTTCCGCCGGTCCTGGCTCGATGTCGCCCGCCAGAGCTGGGGCATGGAGCTGTCGCCGACCTTCCTGTTCTATGACGTGCTGTCGCGCATGGCCTCGCCCTACGACCTCAACCCGTTCAATTTCGGCGTGCTGGAGCATGTGCTGGACTTCATTGACTGGGAGGCGGTGCGCCGGTCGCCGGAGTTCAAGGTGTTCGTCGCCGCCACCAACGTGCGCTCGGGCAAGGTCAAGGTGTTCGAGCAGCGCGAGCTGTCGCTCAAGGCGGTGCTGGCCTCCACCTGTCTGCCGCAGGTGTTCCAGGCGGTGGAGATCGACGGCGAGGCCTACTGGGACGGCGGCTTCCTCGGCAATCCGCCGCTGTTCCCGCTGTTCTACGTGACGTCGAGCTGCGACATCCTGGTGATCGAGAGCAACACCCTGTACCGCGCCGACGTGCCGCGCACCGCCCACGAGATCAACGAGCGGCTGAACGAGATCAACTTCAACAGCGCCCTGCTGGCCGAGCTGCGGGCGATCGAGTTCGTTGGCCGGCTGGTCGATCGCGGCGCGGTGGACACCAGCCGCTACCGCAAGATGCTGGTGCACATGATCGATGGTGGCTGCGATCTGGCTGAACTGGGCTCGGCCAGTAAGCTCAATGCCGAGATGGAGTTTCTGCAACACCTCAAGGCGATCGGCCGACGCCGGGCGGACGAATGGGTGCGTGCCAACTTCGAGAAGCTGGGCGTCGAGTCGAGCGTCGATCTCAGGGAACTGGTTGGCTGAAGGAACTGGTGGTCTAAGCGGCGTCGCTCAGGCGGCGAGGGCCGCCGCGTAGCGGGCGAGCCCCTGGTCGAGGTCGGCGATCAGGTCGGCGGGGTCTTCCAGGCCGATGTGCAGCCGCAGCGTCGGGCCGGGCGCCTGCCAGCGGGTGACGGTGCGCAGGCCGGCCGGGTCGACGGGCAGGATCAGGCTTTCATAGCCGCCCCACGAGAAGCCCATTTTGAAGTGCGCCAGATGGTCGACCAGCGCCGGCAGGTCGGCCCGCGTGCCGCGCTTGAGCACGAACGAAAACAGGCCCGAGGCGCCCTTGAAGTCGCGTTGCCACAGGTCGTGGCCGGGGCAGTCGGGCAGGGCCGGGTGGAGCACCCGCGCGACCAGCGGATGGCGCTCCAGCCAGCGGGCGACGGCCAGCGCGTTGGCCTGGTGGCGCTCCAGCCGCAGCGGCAGCGTGCGCAGGCCGCGCAGCGCCAGCATGGCATCGTCCGGCGCCGCGCACTGGCCGAGCCGGTAGGTGGCGGCCTTCAGCCGGGGCAGCCAGCGGGCGTTAGCGGTGACGGCGCCCATCATCAGGTCGGAATGGCCGCCGACATATTTGGTCAGCGACTGCATGGCGAGGTCGACGCCCAGCCCGATCGCCGGCAGCAGCAGCGGCGTCGCCCAGGTGTTGTCGAGGATCACCGCCGCGTCCCGTGCGTGGGCGGCGGCCACGATCGCCGGCAGATCCTGCACCTCGAAGGTCAGCGAGCCCGGCGACTCGGTGAACACCGCGCGGGTGGTGGGGCGCATCAGCCCGGCGATGCCGGCGCCAATGGTGGGGTCGTAATAGCTGGTCTCGATGCCGAGGTTTTTCAGCACCTTGTCGCAGAAGGCCCGTGTCGGCTCATAGGCCGAGTCGACCATCAGCAGATGGTCGCCACCGTTAAGGGTGGCCATCAGGCAGGTGGCGATGGCGGCGACGCCGGAGGGAAACAGCTTGGTGCCGGCAGCCCCGGGCTCCAGCGCCGTCAGCGCTTCCTCCAGCGCCCAGGTGGTCGGCGTGCCGCGCCGGCCGTAGTAGAGACCGCCGTCGGGGTTGGCGACCGCGGCATCGAACTCGGCCAGCGTCTCGAACACGCAGGTCGAGGCGTGATAGACGGGCGGATTGACGACGCCGTGGGTCCATTCGCGTCGCCGGCCGGCCTCGACGATCTGTGTCGCCGGCCTGGCGTCGCGATGTCCCTTGTCCGTGCTCGCCAGGGCCGGATCGCCGTCCTGGCTCACGCGCCCGTGACCACCGGGGTGTCGGCCTGGCTGCCCCATTCGGTCCACGAGCCGTCATAGACCGACACGTTCTTGTGACCGAGCAGATTGAGGCCGAACGCCAGCACGCAGGCGGTGACGCCCGAGCCACAGGTGGTGACCACCGGCTTGCCAAGGTCGACGCCGGCGCCCTCGAAGGCGGCCTTCAGCGCGTCGCCGGTCTTGAAGGTGCCGTCGGCGTTGAACAGCTCGGTGTAGTGCAGGTTCAGGGCGCCGGGGATGTGGCCGGCGCGCAGGCCCGGCCGCGGTTCCGGCTCGCTGCCGGCGAAGCGGGCCGGCGAACGGGCGTCCAGCACCTGCTCGGTCTTGGCGGCGAGGTTGGCCTTCATCTGGTCAAGGCTGCGGACGCCGGCCTTGTCCATCCAGGCGGTGAAGTGGCGATGGCGGACGATCGGCTTGCCCGACTCGATGGGGCGGCCTTCCGACTGCCACTTGGGGAAGCCGCCGTCGAGGATCGCCACCTGATGCTGGCCGAACACGCGGAACATCCACCAGGCGCGCGCGGCGCTCTTGATGTCGCTGTGATCATAGACGACGACGCGGCAGCCATCGCCCAGACCCAGCGCCTGCATGCGGCTGGCGAACTTCTCCGGCGACGGCAGCATGTGCGGGTAGGCGCTGGAGGTATCGGCGATTTCCTCCATGTCGAAGAATACCGCGCCGGGAATGTGCGCCTGCTCGAACTCGCCGCGTGCATTGCGGTCGCAGCCGGGCAGATGGCAGCTCGCATCGACCACGCGCAGGTCGCTGGCTCCCAGTTCCTTTGCCAGCCATTCGGTGGTGACCAACGCGTCCATCACATCGTCTCCTTGAGTATGCATGACTTCGCTCAGAGCCGCACACTACACGCGCGTCGCGCCTCTCGGGAAGGGGCAAAGGGGCATGTGGTGGCGATGTGCCGCGTCTTTCGTTCGCGTTGCCCGATGGTTCGCCTTGCCGCCGGCGAAGTGACGCGCCTGCCCGCCGGCCGGAGGCGGGCCGGCCTATCGGAGTGGATAGGGTGCTGCCTGCTGTTGACCTGGGTCAACGCGGCGCGCCGGGCCGGACGGTAAAAACAAACCAGGCTGTTTGTTTTTGATCCGGGATGGACCGTGCAACGCGCCCGCCGACAGAGACTGGCGTGGCAGGATCGCGGCGGCCTGCCGGTTCGCAGCCCCGATCCGTGGGAGGACAAGCGATGAATCTCGACATCCGGCCGCAGGCCGACCGCTGCAACGATCTGAGCTACGAGGACATTCTGAACCTCGATACGCGGCCCGTGCCGGCCTATCTGCGCCAGGGGCCGGTGCCCGACATCGGCACCGACCCGGTGCCGGCCGGCAACTATACCGATCCCGCCTTCTTCCAGCAGGAAGTCGACAAGCTGTGGTCGCGCTGCTGGCAGATGGCCTGCCGCGAGGAGGACATCCCCAACGTCGGGGACTATGTGGTCTATGACATGGTGGGGAAATCCTACCTCATCGTCCGCACCGCGCCGGACACCATCAAGGCGCTGCTCAACGTCTGCCTGCATCGTGGCCGCAAGCTGGCGACCCAGGGCGGCTGCAAGTCGCGTTTCCGCTGCATGTTCCATGGCTTCGAGTGGAATATTGACGGCTCGTTCAAGCACAACCCGATGGCCTGGGACTTCCCGCAGTGGGAGGGGCAGGACATGCGCCTGCCGGAAGCGCGGGTGGCCCGCTGGGGTGGATTCGTGTTTGTCAATTTTGATCCAGAAGCCAAGCCATTGGATGATATCATTCATCCCATTCCTGAGCATTTCGCGCGCTATGACCTCGCCAACATGTACACCGCGCTGCACATCGCCAAGACCTTCCCGGCCAACTGGAAGGCAGTGGCGGAAGCGTTCATGGAGAGCCACCACAGCATCACCACCCACCCGCAGTTCATGGCGTTCCTCGGCGACGCCAACTCGCAGTACGACGTGTTCTCGCCCTATGTCAGCCGGCAGTTCTCGGCGATGGGCGTGCCGAGCCCGTTCGTCGACAAGAGCCAGCTCAGCGAGTCCGACATCTGGGCCGCCATGCTGCGCAGCTCCGGGCGGGTGCGCGAGTGGGAGCAGGGCGAGGGGCCGACGGTGCCCGAGGGCGTGCGGGCGCGCGCCTACGCCGCCGAGCAGCAGCGCCACGCGCTGGCCGCCGAGGACGGCTACGACTACTCGGACATCTCGGACGCCGAGATGCTCGACCCGCTGCTCTACAACCTGTGGCCCAACCTGTCGGTGTGGGCCGGCTTCTCGCTCAACCTGGTCTATCGCTGGCGGCCGGTGGACGTCGACACCGCGATCATGGACGTGCGGGTGCTCAAGCGGGTGCCCAAGAACGGCCCGCGGCCGCGCCCGGCGCCGCTGCAGGTGCTGGGTGTCGATGAACCGTGTGCCACCGTCGAGGGGCTGGGGTCGCTGGGCGGCGTGTTCGATCAGGACATGGCCAACCTGCCCTACGTCCAGCAGGGGCTGAAGGCCGGCGGTCGGGATTTCCCCGTTCACTTCGGCAAGTACAGCGAACTGCGCATTCGCCAGCTGCACCGGACGCTGGCCGACTTCATGGCCGGCTGAGCGCCGGCACCGCGCGGCGGGGCCGGCGTCGGGTTTGACGCCGGCCGCCAACCGCACTATCGCTCGGGCGCATGAGTGAGGCTCCCACCACCACCCAGCTCGGCAAGGTCACGCCCCTGCCGGAGTCGCCCGAGGCGGCGGTGCTGGACTATGTGCCCAACCCGCGCCCGGGGCGGGGCTATCTGGTGCGCTTCACCGCGCCGGAATTCACCTCGCTGTGCCCGGTCACCGGCCAGCCGGACTTCGCGCACATCGTCATCGACTATGTGCCGGACCGGCTGATCGTCGAGAGCAAGTCGCTGAAGCTGTTCCTGCACAGCTTCCGCAACCATCGCGGCTTCCACGAGGACTGCACGGTGGGTATCGGCGAGCGGCTGGCGGCGGAGATGCAGCCGCGCTGGCTGCGGATCGGGGGCTACTGGTATCCGCGCGGCGGCATGCCGATCGACGTGTTCTGGCAGACCGGCGCGCCACCGGCGGACGTGTGGATTCCCGACCAGGGCGTCGCCGGCTACCGCGGCCGGGGCTGACAACTTCGCGATCAATCGTTCTCGATATGGCGATATTGTTTCCATGATTGGAACAATTGGCAGGCGCTGTGGTTCGGGTTACCTCTGTGGGTAGTCATACACCCGCAGGAGGCAATCGCCATGACCACCACGACCGCCACCAGAATCGCCATCGTCTTTCATTCCGGCTATGGCCACACCGCTCGTCAGGCCGAGGCCGTCGCCGCAGGTGCCGGCCGTGTCGACGGCGCCGAGGTCGAGCTCGTCCGGGTCGAGGAACTGACCAGCCCGGACGCGCCGGGCTGGGCGGTGCTGGACGCCGCTGACGCCATCATCTTCGGTGCCCCCACCTACATGGGCTCGGCGTCGGCGCCCTTCATGGCGTTCAAGGACGCCACCTCGAAGCGCTGGATGCAGGGCGCCTGGAAGAACAAGATCGCCGCCGGCTTCACCAATTCCGGCTCGTGGGGCGGCGACAAGTTCAACACCCTGATGTCCTTCGTCGTGCTGGCGATGCAGCACCACATGGTGTGGGTCGGCCTCGACCTGATGCCGGGCTACAACAGCTCCAAGGGGTCGCCGGATGATCTCAATCGCGTCGGCCTGTGGCTGGGCGCGGGTGCCCAGTCCAATGTCGACCAGGGGCCGGATGTGGCGCCGGTGAAGGCCGATCTCGACACCGCCAGCCACCTTGGCGAGCGGGTCGCCCGTGCCGCCGCGCGCTGGCGCAAGGGCGCCTGACCAGGCCACGGATCACGGCACCGCTTCAGGCGATGCCGATGATCTTGTGGGTCTGCAGCGACAGCCGCCACTGCGGATGGGCCAGACAATAAGCCACCGCCGCCTGCGTGTTGGCGGCCCGGTCAGGCCCATCCATCGGCTGCAGGAAGAAGTGCCGGAAGCCCCAGCCAGCCACCGAGGCCGGATCGAGCCCGGCTTGCGGATAGACCAGCTTCAGTTCGTTGCCGGTCCGCACGATGGTGTCGGCGCCGGCCTTGGGGCTGATGCACACCCAGTCGATGCCGGGCGGCACCGCGACGGTGCCGTTGGACTCGATGGCGATGGTGAAGCCGCGGGCGTGCAGGGCGTCGATCAGCGTCGCGTCCAGTTGCAGCAGCGGCTCGCCGCCGGTGCAGACGACGTAACGGTGGGCCGGATCGTCACCCCAGCTGCGGGCAACCGCCTCGGCCAGCGCGTCGGCGCTGGCGAACTTGCCGCCGCCGGGGCCGTCGGTGCCGACGAAATCGGTGTCGCAGAAGGTGCAGGTGGCCCGCGCGCGGTCCTGCTCGCGGCCGCTCCACAGGTTGCAGCCGGCGAAGCGCAGGAACACCGCCCGCCGGCCGGTGTGGGCGCCTTCACCCTGGAGGGTGAGGAACAGTTCCTTGACGGCGTAGGTCATGCTGGCCGGGCCGGCTCAGGGCAGGGCGTAACGGGTCGGGTCGGGCACGCCGGCCTCCCGGAAGCCCTTCTTGCGCAGCAGGCAGGAATCGCAGCGGCCGCAATGCAACCCCTCCAGCGTCGGGTCGTAGCAGCTCCAGGTGTGAGCATAATCAATACCCAGCGCCAGCCCGGTCCGGATGATCTCCGCCTTGGTCATGGTGATCAGCGGCGTATGCACCTTCAGTCGCCATTTGCCTTCGACGCCGAGCCTGGTCGCCTTGGCGGCCATGGTCTCGAAGGCCTCGATGAACTCGGGCCGGCAGTCGGGGTAGCCGGAATAATCCAGCGCGTTGACGCCGATGTAGATGTGCCGGGCGCCCAGCACTTCCGCCCATGCCAGCGCCAGGCTGAGGAACACCGTGTTGCGGGCCGGCACATAGGTGACCGGGATGCCGCAACTCATCTCGTCGGCCGGGCGGTCCTTGGGCACCTCGAAGTGGCCGGTGAGGGCGGAGCCGCCGAAGCAGCTGAGGTCCACCGGCAGCTCGACCTGACGCCGGGCCCCGTATGATTTCGCCAGCGCCCTGGCGCAGTCGAGTTCCACCCGGTGGCGCTGGTTGTAGTCGATGGTCAGCGCATAGATGTCGTGGCCGGCGCGCCGGGCAATGGCGGCGCAGGTGGCGGAGTCGAGGCCGCCGCTCAACAGCACGACCGCCGGCTCGCGGGGTGTCGCATCGGGTTCGCTGGTGCTCATGAACTAGATATGCCGCTCCGGCCGGTGGGCGGCAAGCCGCTTTGCGTCGTCAGTCCCGGATCGGACGGGTGGGTCAGCGCCGCGCGACCGGTTCGCGGCCCAGTCCGGCGAACAGATTCTCCGGCCGGAAGGCCAGCGCATCCTCCAGCCGCTCGAACGGCGGGTGGACGATATCGCCGATCAGCATGTCGGCGCCGGCGCCAACCGCCGCGGCGGCCAGTGCCAGCGTGTTCACCGGCCGGACGTAGCTGCGCGCCTTGGTCTTGTGGGCCTCGGTGGCGAAGGCCTCGATCACCCTGGCCTGGCGGGAATCTTGCGGCAAATTCTGGAGAAATATGCCGAATGCCTTGATTCCGCTGTCTTTAAGCTGCGACACCGCTTGCGGTGATGGTGGCAGCAGGGCGGAGACGGCGCGGCAATGGGGTTGCAGCATGGCGACGATCTCGCGCGCCTTGAAAGCCGGGAAGCCCTCGGTGAATCCATGAATCTCGACGATCAGCCGGTCGGCGGCGCCGGTCGATAGCCGGGCCATCTGGTCGAGGAAGGCGCGGCGCGCGTCGCTGTTGACGAAGGTGGTGTAATGGGCCGAGCTGGCGATGGTGACCCGGCGGGGCAGCCGCGCCAGTTGTTCAAGAAAGGTGCTGGCGCGGGTCAGGGTCGCGAGGTCGAGGTCATAGACGTCCAGCGGGTTGGGCCGACTGCCGAGGATGTCGTGGCCGTAGAGGCGAGTGCCATCGGGGGTGCTGGCGCTCAGCAGCAGCTGAAAGGCATCAAGCTGGTTGGCGCCGACCGGCCAGATCGGCACCAGCACCGGCTGGGTTTTCAGTTTGCCGGGGCGGGCGGTGCGCAACGGGATGATGACGGGTGGCACCGACGGCGCGCTCTTGCCCGCCTCGGGCTCGCGGCGCTGGAGGCGGGCCGCCGCCGGGGTATCCACCTCGGCCTCGGCGAACAGCCTGGCCAGGGTGGCGTCGATGTCGGTTTGCGCCTCAACCGTGCCGGTGGTGACGTCGACGGTGACCACCGCCACGTCCATGGCGCTGCGGGTTTCCTCCAGTCCGAACAGCTGCTGCCAGATTTCCTCGGCGATGAAATGCGCCTTGACCCGCGCCTCGGCCGCTGACAGCTCGCCGAACACCAGCACGTAGGTCAGCGCCTCGAAGCGGCGGAAGACATCGCTGCTGGCCAGTCGCTGGCGGATGGTACTTTCGATGATCTGGGTGACTTTATCCTCGACACGCGGCCACTGGTCACCGAGCCGGTCGCGTACCGCCTGGAAGCCCAGCACCTGAAGTCGGCCCACCGCCGCCTGGCCGCGGCGGTGGACGAGGTCGCGCAGATGCTCGGCGAAATCATGATGGTCGTCGACGGCGCTTGGCGCGCGCTGGCCGGCGAGGGGCCGGGCGTCCGGATGGTCCTCGTGCGCCGCGAAGAGCAGATCCCGCAGCCGCTGGCCGATATTCCTGAAATCCGTCTGGTCCATCGCGGCCGACCATCCCCCGGCAGTGACTTGCCTTGTCATCCTTATGCTAGCGCATGTGACCGCCAGCGCAACGCATCGTGGAAGGCCTGGATGGCGCCACAAGATACGGGCCGCCTGATCGAGGGGAGATCAGGCGGCCCGTCACAGTCAAGAGGGGCTGTTGCGAGCACCGTCAGGAGGGGGGATTGATCGGTGCTACTAGCAACATATAGGCTGGCGATGATGAACAAGAGGTTAACGGCGACAGAAAAATTATCCGGTCGGTTAGCCTGTGGCGGCGCGGGGGGACTTGCGCCGAACCCGCCATTGGTCCTAACCGTCATGCCATGAAGCGAACCCATCTGCCGCTCAACGCCCTGCGCGTGTTCGACGCCGCCGCCCGCCACCTGTCCTTCACCAAGGCGGCGGATGAACTGGCGGTGACGCCGGCCGCCGTCGGCCAGCATATCAGGGCGCTGGAAGACCTGCTGGGGGTCATCCTGTTCAAGCGGCTGGGACGCAACCTGGCGCTCACCATCGAGGCGGAGCGGGCGTTGCCGGCGCTGCGTGACGGCTTTCTCAAGTTCGAGGAGGCGGTGCGGCTGCTGCAGGCGGGGCAGACCTCGAAATCGCTGGCGATCAGCGTGCCGCCGTCGTTCGCCGCCAAGTGGCTGGTGCCCAGGCTCGACCGTTTCATCGCCGCCCATGCCGACATGCAGGTGCGGGTGTTCGCCACCATGCAGATGGTGGACTTCACCCAGGAGAATGTCGATCTCGCCATCCGCTACGGCCGGGGCGGCTACGATGACCTGGAGGTCGAGAAGCTGATGGACGAGCAGGTGTTTCCCGCCTGCGCGCCGGCGCTGCGCGACGGTCCGGCGATGCTGCGCGCGCCCGCCGATCTGCCGGGGGTGCCGCTGATCCATGATGATGCCGACGAGGTCGAGGATGGCGCGCCGACGTGGGCGATGTGGCTGAACGCGGCGGGCGTCGGCCATCCCGACCCCGAACGCGGCCTGCATTTCAACCAGTCGGCGCTGGCGATCGAGGCGGCCGCCGCTGGCAAGGGTGTCGTGCTGGCGAAGGCGGCCATCGCCGCCGCCGACCTGGCGGCTGGCCGGCTGGTGCGGCTGTTCGACGACAGTCAGCCGATCGACTTCGGCTATTATCTGGTCGCGCCCGAACCGCAGTGGCGGCAGAAAAAGGTGCAGGCGTTCATTGCCTGGCTGCGGGCCGAAGTCGCGGCTGCCCGCTGATATCGCGATATGTTACAGCAGTTTCGCTTGTGTCGCCGCCGCGACACGGCACAATGGCTGGCGACATTTTGACGAGAGGGCGGCATGTCTGATCTGGCGGGCGGTACATTCTTCATCATCGTGGCCGCGCTGGCCATCATCACGGTGGCGAGCAGCGTCACCACCGTGCGTCAGGGCTTCGAATATACGGTGGAGCGGTTCGGCCGCTTCACCCGGACGCTGCCGCCGGGGTTCCATCTGATCGTGCCGTTCATCGACAGGATTGGCCGTCGTATCAATATGATGGAGCAGGTGATTGATATTCCAGGTCAGGAAATCATCACCAAGGACAACGCCATGGTCGGCGTCGACGGCGTGGTGTTCTTTCAGGTGCTCGACAGCGCCAAGGCGGCCTATGAGGTCTCCGATGTGATGATGGCGATCATGAACCTGACCACCACCAACCTGCGGACCGTGATGGGCGCGCTCGACCTCGACGAGACGCTGTCGCAGCGCGACACCATCAATGCCCGGCTGCTGTCGGTGGTGGACAAGGCGACCCACAGCTGGGGCGTCAAGATCACCCGCGTCGAGGTCAAGGACATCCGGCCGCCAGCCGACATCGTCAACGCCATGACCCGGCAGATGAAGGCCGAGCGCGAGAAGCGCGCCTCGATTCTGGAAGCGGAAGGGGCGCGGGCCTCCGAGATCCTGCGCGCCGAGGGTCAGAAGCAGTCGCAGATCCTGGAAGCCGAGGGCCGGCGCGAAGCGGCGTTTCGCGATGCCGAGGCGCGCGAGCGCGCGGCGGAGGCGGAAGCGCGGGCGACCGAAATGGTCAGCGAGGCGATCGCCAAGGGCGACGCCCAGGCGATCAACTACTTCATCGCCCAGCGCTACGTCGAGGCGATGACGGCGTTCGCCCAGTCGAACAACGCCAAGACCATCTTCATGCCGATGGAGGCCTCGGCGCTGGTGGGCTCGCTGGGTGGCATCACCAAGCTGATCGAGGCAGTCGGCGGCGACGCGCCGCGCACACCGACCGGCGCCGCCGGCGGCTCCGCCACCGGGCTGCCCCGCACACGGACGGAGTGACCCCCGGTGGAGATTTATTTCACCTACTGGACATGGGGTATCGCTGCCCTGGTCCTGGCCGGCCTGGAGATCATCCTGCCCGGTACCTTCATGATCTGGCTGGCGGGTGCCGCCGCCACCACCGCGCTGGTGACGCTGGCGGCGGGCGTGGGCTGGCAGGTGCAGCTGGTGGTGTTCGCGCTGGTCGCGGTCGCCTCCATCGTTGCCGGTCGGGCCTTTCTCAAGCGCCATCCGCTGGAGACCACGGACAGCGGCCTCAACCGGCGCGGCGCGCGCCTGATCGGCCGGAGTTTCGTGCTCACCGAACCCATCGTTCGCGGCGAGGGGCGGGTGCAGGTGGACGACAGCCCGTGGCTGGTGCTGGGACCGGACATGCCCGCCGGCACCCGGATCAAGGTGGTGCGTCTGGATGGCGCCGCACTGGTCGTCGAACCCGAGGTCGCCCGGCCCGAGGTCGCCCGGCCCGAGGTCGCCGGATCGGCCGGCTGATGTGGGGCCGTCGGCGCGATCCGCTGGAAGGTCCGCCGCGACCCCGTGACGTCACCGCCCCCCGGCCGGCGCGGCGTGATGCCGCCCCGCCGCCGCCTCACCCGGCGGCATCCCGCCCCTCCACAGCCCGCCCCTCCACAGCCCGCCCCTCGACCTCTTTTCCCGGGATCCGGCGCCCGACGCTGGGGGACATGCGGGGCCGCGATGCGCGCGCGGGCGTCGATGCGATGTTCGGCGCGGCCAACCCGATGCGCCGCCTGCTCGGCGCGGTCGACGGGCTGATCCGCGACTGGCTCGCTGACGCCCTGGTCGGTTCGGGCGAGCGGGCCCGCCATCTGACTCCGGCGGAGATCGACTGGCTGGCGCCGGCGCTGCGTGGCGTGCTGCTGGGCTGGGTCGCGGCCCAGCTGATCAATGTCCTGCTCGATATCAACGGGCTGGGGGAGCTGGCCTTCCTCGTGATCCTGGCGCTGTCGCTGCGGCGCAAGCTCGCCGGCCTGCTCAAGCGCTGACACCGCGGCGCCGCCCTTATCACTATTGGCAATGGCCAGACCGGCGTGCCTCGGCGATGCAGAGCCGCAACGCATTACCGGGGAGGGCGGCATGGCAACGGACGGCAGACTGGCAGGGCGCATCGCCATCGTCACGGGCGCGGCCTCGGGTCTGGGCCAGGGTATCGCCCGCCGCTTCGTGCGCGAGGGGGCGACGGTGGTGATGACCGACATCGACCCCGCCGGTGCCGCCGAGGCCGAGGTCGCCGGTGCGTCCGCCCTGTTCCTGGGTCATGACGTCGCCCGCGAGGACGACTGGCGGGCGGTGATGGCCGAGGTCGAGGCCCGCTTCGGCCGGCTCGATATCCTGGTCAACTGCGCCGGGGTGACGCTGATGGGCTCGGTCGAGGACGTCAGCATGGAGGCCTTCGACCGCACCTGGGCGATCAACACCCGGGGCGCGTTGCTGGGGTGCCGTGGCGCCATCGCCCTGATGAAGCGCGGCGGTGGCGGCGCCATTATCAACATTGCCTCGGTATCGTCATTCAAGCCGATGGCGGAGCTGGTCGCCTACAATGCGTCCAAGGCGGCGCTGGCGCTGATGAGCCAGTCGATCGCGCTGCACTGCGCGAAAAGTGGCTATGGCATCCGCTGCAACACCATCAGCCCCGGCGTCATCCGTACCGCGATGCTGGAGAAGGTGATCGCCCAGGTTGACGACGGCGAGGCGCTGATGGCCGGGTACAAGGCGATGCACCCCATCGGCCGCATCGGCGAGCCGGAGGACATCGCCAGCATGGCGGTGTTCCTCGCCTCCGACGAGTCGCGCTTCATCACCGGCGTCAACTATGCCGTGGATGGCGGCCTCGGTATCGACTGAGGCAAAAGGCCGGCCGTGGGAGCGGACGGGATCAGCTCTTCGCGCGGGCCGGTTTCTTGTCGCCGGCCGGGGTGTCGACGCCGGCCTGGGCGAGCACCGCTTCCGGCCGCTGATTGCGCGGCAGGTTCTTCAGCCGGGTGTAGTGGGTCTTGAACGCGGCCAGCTCGGCGCCGGCAAGCGTGAACCCGGTGGGCAGCTTGGCGCCGGCAGGGTTGATCGCCTTGCCGTTGTGATGAACCTCGTAGTGCAGGTGCGGACCGGTCGACAGGCCCGTCGAGCCGACATAGGCGACGACCTGGCCCTGGGCGACGCGCGCACCGACGCGCAGGCCCTTGGCGAACCGGCTGAGGTGGGAATAGGACGTCTCGTAGCCGCCGCCATGCCGGATTTTCACGTAGTTGCCGTGGCCACGGTTGTAACCGGCGACCACCACGGTGCCCGAGCCGGCAGCCATCACCGGCGTGCCGGTGCCGGCCGCGAAGTCGACGCCCTTGTGCAGTCGGCTGTAGCCGAGAATCGGGTGCAGGCGCAGGCCGAAGCCGGAGGTCATGCGGGCGCCGTCCACCGGCGTTTTCATCAGCAGTCGCTTGATCGATGAGCCGTTGGCGTTGAAGAACTGCGCCTTCTCGCCGCGGGGCGCGAACCACACCAGCTCGACATCCGGGCGTTTGCCGTCACGATCCAGCTTGGCGTAGAGCAGGCGGCCGGTCTTGACCTCGCCGGTCTCGGCGACCTCGCGCTCGAAGACCAGGCTGAAGCGGTCCTTGCTGCCGACATCGCGTTCAAAGTCGACGCTGTAGCTCAGCGCCTTGATGTACTGGCTGACAATGCCGCCCGGCGCGCCCAGCTCGCGCGCCGAGACGAAGATGCCCCGGCCAACCTCGCCGTCGACGAAAGCGGGGGCATTGATGACGCGGATTGGCGACGTGTTGACGAGATAGGTCGAGCCGAGCCGGGCCAGCTGGACCCGCATGTCGAACGACGGGCGGAACGCCAGCGTCTCCACCGGCCGGGGCTCCTTGCTGGAGATGCGGCGCCCGAGGGTGACCTTGAGCTGCTCGCCGGACGGCGGGTCGACAATGCGGCCGTGCTCGCCCAGCGACTGGACGATGGCGTTGGCCTCGCGATAGGAAACGCCGGCCCGGCGCAGCACGCCGACCAGGGTGTCGCCACGATTGTAGCGGATGTCCTTGCTGATCCGGTCAGGTTCGGGGGTGGCGGCGAGCGGCGTCGCCAGGGCGGTCATCGGTACCTGTTCGCCGGTGCGGGCGCCTTCCTTGAGGGGGCGGATGACCGCGGGTTCCAGCGCCCTGATCTGTTCGGGGCTGCGCTCCTGGGGCGGCGGCGACGGAAAAGCCTGCGGCGGCGAGCCCAGCGCCAGCGAGGTCGCGGTGCTGATCAGCGCGCTGATGGTGATGAGGCCGCGCCACCAGCGCAGCGAGCCGATCTGATGGCCCAGATCGACGGCAAGATCAAACTCGCCGCCGGGAAGCGGGAAGGTCGGTGATGCACCGCGATGTTCGTGAGCAAGCGAAAGGAGCCCTGTTCTCAGCACCCCGTGGTCTCCGTGTTGCCCCACCCGAAACGATACAGTCATCGCCGCCAGAAGCGGTTTCGACTCGCGAAAAATGTCCCCCGGAGTTGGCGATGTCAAATCAAAATGCTTAATAATGCGGTCACATGCGACATGGTATACATTCCCTAGAGGTGGTTGCCCGCATATCCACAATATCTTTGGTCTCCGGACTTGACTGTATTGTGCGATGCGGCAAACTGGCGGGGATATGGGCGCGTTGGGCTTGACCAAGATCACGGCCGTCCTGGGGCCGACCAACACCGGAAAAACCCATCTGGCGGTTGAACGGCTGTGCGCCCACGCTTCCGGCATGATGGGGTTTCCGCTCAGGCTGCTGGCCCGCGAGGTCTATGACCGGGTGGTGGCAATCAAGGGCGCGGCGCAGGTGGCGCTGATCACCGGCGAGGAACGCATCCTGCCGCCCGATGCCCGCTACTTCCTCTGCACGGCTGAATCGATGCCGCTGGAGCGCGATGTCGGCTTCGTCGCGCTCGACGAGGCGCAGATGGGCGCCACCGACGAGCGCGGCCACATCTTCACCGACCGGCTGCTGCGGGCGCGCGGGCGCGACGAGACGATGATCCTCGGCTCCGACAGTCTGCGGCCGCTGGTGGCCAGGCTGGTGCCGGAGGCCGAGATCATCGCCCGGCCGCGCTTCTCGACGCTGAGCTACATGGAGCCGCGCAAGCTGTCGCGGCTGCCCAAGCGCAGCGCCATCGTCGCCTTTTCCACCGAGCAGGTCTATGCCATCGGCGAGATGCTGCGGCGACAGCGCGGCGGTGTCGCGGTGGTGATGGGCTCGCTCAGTCCGCGCACCCGCAACGCCCAGGTGGCGATGTACCAGTCAGGCGAGGTCGATTATCTGGTGGCCACCGACGCCATCGGCATGGGCCTCAACATGGACATCGCCCATGTCGCCTTCGCCGGCCTGCACAAGTTCGACGGCCGCCGCCATCGTCGGCTGACACCGGCGGAAATGGCGCAGATCGCCGGCCGGGCCGGCCGCCACCAGCGCGACGGCACTTTCGGCGCCGTGCAGTTCGAGGAGGGGCGGGGGTTCACCCCGGAGGAAGTGGTGGCGATCGAGGGGCACAGCTTCCAGCCACTGCAGTCGCTGCGCTGGCGCAACGCCAATCTGGATTTCTCGTCGGTCGATGGCCTGCTGCGGTCGCTCGATCGCCGCCCCGACCGGCCGGAGCTGAGCCGGGCCGATGACGCGGTGGACCTCGCGGTGCTCAGGCTGCTGGCGCAGGAGGCCGACGTGGCGGCGCGCACGACGCGGCCGGCGCGGGTGCGGCGGCTGTGGGACGCCTGCCAGATTCCCGACTATCGCAAGGTCAGCCCCGAGATTCACGCCCGTCTGGTGGGGCGCATCTTCCGTCATCTCTCGGAGGGCAGGGGCACGCTGCCCACCGACTGGGTGGCGGGCGAGGTGGCCCGGCTGGACGCCACGGGTGGTGACATCGAGACCATTGCCGGGCGCATCGCCGGCATCCGCACCTGGGCCTATGTCGCCCAGCGTGCCGACTGGCTCGACGATCCGAAACATTGGGCCGAGCGCACCCGCGCCGTCGAGGACAAGCTGTCGGACGTGCTGCACGAGCGGCTGATCCAGCGCTTCGTCGACCGTCGCACCTCGATCCTGCTGCGTGAGGCCGGTGGCCGGCATGCCATGGGCATCGAGGTTGCCGCCGACGGATCGGTGGAAGTGGAAGGGCAGGCCATCGGCACGCTGTCGGGCTTCACCTTCACCGTCGATCCCGCCACCCGGCACGATGATCGCCGCCGGGTGATGGCGGCGGCGGAACGGGTGCTGTCGGCCGAGATGGGGCGGCGGGCCCGTGCGCTCGCCAGCAGCGACGAGGAAGCCTTCACCCTGGACTATGCGCCGGTGTCGCCGCACGGCCGCATCCTGTGGCGCGGCGCGCTGGTCGCCACGCTGGCGGCCGGACGCTGCCCCTTGAGCCCGCAGATCCGGCTGGAGCCCGGCGCCGCCGGTCTGTGTCACGGCGACCGGGCATCGATCGCCGCCCGGCTGTCGGACTGGCTCGACAGTCAGATCGATCAGCATCTGGGGCCGCTCAAGCGGCTGGCGGCGGTCGCCAACGGCCACACCAGCGACCATAAGGACGGCAAGATCAATGGCGCCGCGCGCGGACTTGCCGTGCAGCTGGTGCAGGGGCTGGGGATTGCCCCGCGTGATCTGGCCGAGGCGCAGATCAAGGCGATGAGCCGCGAGGAGCGGCGCTGGGTGGCGCGTGCCGGGGTCCGGCTCGGCACCCGGCATCTGTTCGTCCCCGGACTGCTCAAGCCGTTGCCGACCCGCTGGCGGCTGGCGCTGTGGGCGGCGGCCAACCCCGGCCGGCTGACCGGCCTGCCGCGCGAAGGGGCGGTGACGATTGTGCGCGATCCTGTCGTGCCGGAGGCCTTTTACACCGTCGCCGGCTACTGGCCGGTGGTCGACAAGGCGATCCGGGTCGATGTGGTGGAGCGGCTGCTGCAGGCGCTGCGCGATGCCGCGCGCCAGGACAGGACCATCGTGCCGCCGGACTCGCTGGTGTCGATGGTCGGGCTGTCGCGCCCGGATTTCGCCCGGCTGATGATGGCGCTGGGCTATGGTCGGGCGACGGTCCCGGAGGAGGTCGCCGGCGGCGATGGCCCGGTGGTGGCGGCGTTCAGGTGGCGTGGCGATGCCCGCCGCAAGGCGCGGCCGGTGCCGGTGCCGGCCCGCGCCGACTCGCCGTTTTCGGTTCTGGCGCCGCTGCGTGGCGGCGGAGTGTGAGTTCAGAGAGGAGAATGCGCGTCTATGGGCAGCGGGACAGGCAGGGACACACAGTCGCAGCGTCTCGATAAATGGTTGTGGTTCGCGCGGTTGTTCAAGACCCGCGCCGAGGCGGCGGAGGTCTGCGCCAGCCGGCATCTGCGGCTCGATGGCCGGGTGGTCGACAAACCGCATGCGGCGGTGCGCATGGGCTCCGTCATCAGCTTTCCCAAGGCCGGCAAGGTGGTGGTGGTGAAGGTCGAGGGGATCGCCGACCATCGCGGCCCCTTCAATGCCGCCCGCCATCTCTATGTCGATCTCAGTCCCCAGCCCTGGCGAACCGTGGAGGCCGTGCCGGCACCGGCGTTGGAAGTCGCTGCATATCCTGGTTGACGGGGATGGCACGGCTTGGCTAGCAGGAGGCTCGGAAGTTGAAAGGGGAGCCCGAGCGCCATGGCCTACGTCGTCACTGAGGCGTGCATTCGCTGCAAGTATATGGATTGCGTGGAAGTCTGTCCGGTGGACTGCTTCTACGAGGGCGAGAACATGCTCGTCATCAACCCCAATGAGTGTATCGACTGCGGCGTCTGCGAACCGGAATGCCCGGCCGAGGCCATCCTGCCCGATACCGAGTCGGGTCTGGAGAAGTGGATGGAGCTCAACGCCAAGTTCTCCGCCGAGTGGCCGAACATCACGTCGAAGGGGCCGACGCCGGCCGACGCCGACGAATTCAAGGGCGTCGACGGCAAGTTCGACAAGTTCTTCTCGGACAAGCCGGGCCAGGGTAACTGAGCCCTGCCGGCCCGCTTGGCCGGTACGATATGACAGCGGGCATCGCTGGTGGCAGCCGCCGCCAGCGGTGCCCTTCATTGCATTGCGGTATAAAAGGGTGGCATTTCCCACCATTTCGTGTTACACAATCACGACGATGCTCAAAGCAGGCATTCGGATTGTCTTGACGTGAAACTTCTTGGCCATCGGCCTTTTCCCGGATGAAGCAGGCCAGTTCGCGGCCGCCATGTGTGGCCGGCGTCGGGACGATGTGTGTACACGTTCAGGGACTACGACAGGATATATATATGGCGACAAAATCTCTGAAGTTCGTTGTTGGCGATTATGTTGTCTATCCCAAGCATGGCGTTGGCCGGGTTATTGAGGTCGAGACCACGGATGTGGCGGGCGCCAAGCTGGATCTTTATGTGATTCGATTTGAAAAAGAGCGCATGACCCTGCGCGTCCCCACCAACAAGGCGGAAACCGTCGGCATGCGCAAGCTGTCGAGCCAGGCGACCCTGCAGGAGGCGCTGACGACGCTGAAGGGCAAGCCGCGGATCAAGCGCACCATGTGGTCGCGTCGCGCCCAGGAATATGAAGCCAAGATCAACTCGGGCGATCTGGTGTCGATCGCCGAGGTGGTGCGCGACCTGCATCGCGCCGAGGATCAGCCGGAGCAGTCCTACTCCGAGCGTCAGATCTACGAGGCGGCGATCAGCCGGCTCGCCCGCGAACTGGCGGCGATGGAGAACATCGACGAGCAGGCCGCGCAGGACAAGATCCACAAGGTTCTGAAGGCCGCCTGAGCCTTCGGTTCCGCACTGGCGCATGTGACGGCCGCCCCACGGGGCGGCCGTTGCCGTTTCAGCCGTCGCCGGCGATACGGGCCTGACGAGTCGTGCATGGCGCGGGATTGTTCGCGACCGGCGAAGACAGAAATCATGCCCTCGCGCTCGCCAAGAGCGCGAGGGCATATTAAGTTCCTGCCTCTCATTCGTGTTGCCCGGCGTGGGCAGAGCCGCGTTTCCCCCTCATTCAGCAGCTGGAAGGATACCCCGATGACGTTCAGGACATTGACCGCCGTTGCCTTGGCCATGGGCATGACCCTTGCCGCGGCGCCCGCCGTGCACGCGGCCGACGCGACCGCCATCGCCGCGCCCAGCGGCGTCTATGATCTCGATCCGACGCATACCAGTGTCACCTGGAAGGTCAGCCACTTCGGCCTGTCCAATTACACGGCACGTTTCGCCAGGACCGAGGGTTCGCTGACCTTCGATGCCGCCAAGCCGGAAAACAGCAAGGTGGTGGTGACCATCGACCCGGCCTCGGTGCGCACCGACTACCCGTACAAGGACAAGAAGGATTTCGACGCCGAGCTGGCGGGTGACAAGTTCTTCAATGCCGCCGCCTTCCCGAAGATCAGCTTCACCTCGACCAAGATCGAGCGGACCTCCGCCACCACGGGCCGCATCACCGGCACGCTGGAGTTCATGGGCAAGAGCCAGCCGCTGGTGCTGGAGGCGGTGCTCAACGGCGCCCTGGCGCAGCATCCGATGCGCAAGGTCGGCGCACTCGGCTTCTCCGCCACCACCCAGCTCAAGCGCAGCGATTTCGGCGTCGCCGCCTTTCTGCCGGCGGCGGTTGTCGGCGACACGGTAACCGTTATGATCGAAGCGGAATTTCTTCAGCAGAACTGAGATCGGAAGGACCGCCCATGACCACGACGTCCGCTGCCGCCAGCCGTTATTCGACGGTCGCCGTCATTCTCCACTGGCTGATCGCGCTGGCGATCATCGGCCTGCTGGTGGCGGGTTTCGTCATGGGCGATCTGCTGCATTCCGACAATCCGGCCGACAAGCAGCTCGGCTTCAAGATCATTCAGCTGCACAAGTCGCTGGGGTTGACGGTGCTGGTGCTGACGCTGGTGCGCCTGGCCTGGCGCATCGGCCACAAGCCGCCGGCGCTGCCCGCCAGCATGAAGCCGTGGGAGCGCAAGCTGTCGGTGGGCACTCACCATCTGTTCTATCTGCTGATGCTGGGCCTGCCGCTGTCGGGCTGGGCGCTGGTTTCCACCAGTTCGCTGGGCCTGCCCACCATGTGGTTCGACCTGTTCGCCTGGCCGAACATCGGCTTTCTCGCCGACATGGCGGCCGACGCCAGGAAAGCCGTGCATGAGTCGCTGGAAGAAGCCCATGAACTGCTGGCGTTTGCCATCATCGGCCTGCTGATCCTGCATGTGGCGGCGGCGCTGAAGCATCACCTGATCGACCGTGACGATGTGATGGCCCGCATGGTGCCGTGGCTGCGCGGCCGCTGAGGCAGCCCGCGCCCGGTTCCGGCCACTATCGCCGACGCGTATCTCCCGACGAGGAGTCCGACATGTCCGACCGATGCTCCCGGCGGGGAGGCTATCCGATGACGCGGCTGATGCCGGTGCCGGCGCTGGCCGTGGCCTTGGCCTTGGCCCTGGCGTTTGTCGGCGTCGGGCCGGCACGGGCGGCGGGCTGGGTGGTCGACCCCGCCCGCAGCCATATCCAGTTCGCCGGCGAGCACATGGGCAAGGCCTTCACCGGCCGCTTCGGCGCCTGGACGGCGGCGATCGACTTTGATCCGGCCAAGCCGGAGGCGTCCGTCATCAACGTCGTGATCGATCTCGCCTCGGCGCGAACCGGTGATGCCACCTACGACAAGACGCTGCCGACCGATGACTGGTTCGATACCGCACGAACCCCCAAGGCAACCTTCAGGGCGACGAAAGTCCGCGCCACCGGGCCGGGCACCTATGTGGCCAATGGCACGCTCGCCATGCGCGGTGTCGCGGTGCCGGTGACGTTGCCGTTCCAGCTGGCGATCAAGGGCGACGTCGCCACCATGAGCGGCCAGGTGACGCTCAAGCGCATCGACTGGGGCATCGGCAAGGGCTCGGACGCCGGCGGCGACTGGGTGTCGCTGGCGATTCCGGTCAGAATCAGCGTGGTGGCGCGCCGCAAGGGATAGCCCTTTGTGGCGGGAACCTCTGCCGCTGGCGCACTCAGTCCGGGTCAGTCAGCGCCGCGCAGCGGCCGGGCGCCGATGCCGTTCCAGTAGTTGAGGCGGATGTCGAGCGTTGTGACGCCGGCGGACGCGGTGAACGCCGCGGTGCTGGCCGGCGGCTTGCCGAAGCCGAGCTTGGGGTTGTTGGGGAAGCCGTATCCGTCCTTGAACAGGTCAAGCTTGCCGTTGAGGTTGCGGTCATGCAGCACTGACAGGGTGTAGCGGCCGGCGTCGGGCAGACTGACGCACACCTGCATCGCGCCGTGGGGCGGCACCGGCGTGTCGATGCGCTTGAACAGCTTGCCCTGGGCGCGCAGCACCTTGCGCGGCGCGAGGAAATCCTCGTCGGTGCCGGGGTAGAGTTCGACCCGCACCTGGCCCGTGCGATCCTTCAGGCCGACAACCCGCACCAGCACCGCCGGTCCTCCGTCGCAGGCGTGGGTGTCACCGGCAAGACCGGCGGGGAGTGCTGACGCCGCGAACATGGGAAGGAGGGCGGCGGTAGTGGTAATCCACGGCAAGAAGGCTCTCCCGATCGGCGATGGGGCCGAGGCCATCGCGGCTCTGTCATCGGACGGCACTATGAGCGTATTTTCCTGACGATATCGTGACTCCCGAGCACCATGGTTCAGCTGACCCGCCTCGACCGCTATGTCGCACGCCTGATGATCGTGCCGCTGTTCGCCAGCCTGACGGTGGCGGCGATGCTGCTGCTGCTGGAGCGCATGCTCAGCCTGTTCAACTTCGTCATCAACAAGGGCGGGCCGGTGGACGTGGTGTGGCGGATGCTCGCCAACCTGATGCCGGAACAGTTGGGGTTCGCCATTCCCGTCAGTCTGCTGCTGGCGGTGACGCTGACGGTCCGCCGGCTGACGCTGGGCGCCGAGTGGGATGCCTTGCAGGCGGCGGGTTTCAGTGCCTGGCGGCTGTTGCGTGCGCCGGTGCTGTTCGCGGTGCTGCTGGCCCTGGTGTCGACGTGGCTGATCGGGTTCCAGCAGCCCTATTCGCGTTATGCCTACGCCCGGCTGAAGTTCGAGCTGCAGTCCGGCGCGCTGGGTGCCAGCATCAAGGTCGGTGAGTTCGCCCGTGTCGGCGAACGTTCGGTGCTGCGGGTCGAGGCCTCGCGCGAGCAGGGGCGGCAACTGGAAGGGGTGTTCCTGCATTCCAGCGACAGGCACGGCCGCGATCTGGCGGTGTCGGCGCGCTGGGCGAGCTTCCTGCGTACCGACGATCCCGATATCCTGCTGTTGCGGTTGCATGAGGGAACGCTGATCCAGACCGGGCCCCAGGTGGCGCCGCCGCGCGTGCTTACCTTTTCGGTGCACGACATTCCCATCGACCTGCCGCGCATTGAGGCCTTTCGTCAGCGCAGCGACACGCGCATGGAAGTCACGCTGCCGGAACTGTGGCGGATCGCCGGGGATGCACGCCACCCCGAGGCGGTGCAACGGCAGGCGCGGGGCACCCTGCACCGTCGGCTGGCGCAGATCGCGGTGTTGTTCGTGCTGCCGTTCCTCGGGATCGCCATGGGGCCGACGCCCAAGCGCCAGGCCTCGGCGCTGGGCGTCTATCTCGGCATCGGTCTGCTGCTGCTGCTCAACGAGCTGATCAAGTCGGGCGAACGGGCAACCGCCGCCGGTGCCGATGTCGCGCTGGTGGTGTGGGGGCCTTTCCTGTTGTTCGCGACCCTGAGTGTCGGACTGTTCCTGGTGCTGGCCGAGAAGGCCGGCGGCCAGCCGCTGGCACCGTTCCACCTGACCGGGCGCAAGCTAGTCGTTCTCGGGCGCTGGCTCGGCCGGCGTCTTCGCTGGCACCGTCTGGTGGGTCGCCACGTAGGTGACAATGTGCAGGGCAAGCGTCAGCGCGCCGGCGGTGGCCAGCACGGCGGCGATGTCGGCCTGCGCCACGTCCATCAGGCCGCCCGCCGCGATGCCGGCGCCAGCGAAGGCGAGATCGCGACCGGGCAGGAAGGGGATGCGCGTCACCACCATGCGCAGGGTGATAAAGCCGAGCCAGACTCCCGGTGACGCCGCGGGCATCGCCACCCACCATTGCAGCGCCTGCACGACACTCACCACCGCCACCCGTCCGGCATGGATGCCGACCATGTAGAGGGCCAGCGTGGTATCGACCCCCAGAAGCCGCCCGCGCAGCAGTACAACGCCCGCCGAGAGCAGGATCGCCAGCCCCACCGCCATCCACAGCAGATTGGCGTGGCCGGCCAGCGCCGGCAGGCCCGAGCTCGTCGTCAGCAGCACCAGTAGCAGCACCGTGGCGCCATTGGAGGCAAGGCCGGAAAGCAGCGCGCTGTCCTTGACGTTGGAGAGGCTGGCCCGGTGGCCGAGGCCGAGATGCCGGTTGGCCCAGCGGTAGAGCAGGGCCTCGCCAGAATAATCGAGGATCGCCTCGTTATAGACCCGTTTGCGCAGCAATACCGGCAGCGTGGTCCAGCCGGTTCCCCAGAGTCGGTGGAAGATGAGCGTCTCCGATACCGGCAATGCCAGGTAGAGCACCAGTCCCAGCAGATAGAACCATGGCGAGGTGGGCAGGGCGGTCAACACCGCCGCCCAGCCGATCCCCCGCACCTGCCAGAGCAGGACGCCCAGCACCGTCATGGAGAGCAGCAGCCTGGTCCCGACCCGCAGTGCCGGGTGGTATCTGGTCAGGCGATCCGTCATCGGTCGTCAGGTTAGCCGTCGCGCACGGTGAGCGCCATGGGCGCGTCGAGCGTCGCCTGGCGGCTCAGGACCAGGCGGTCGAACAGGTCGAGATAGAGCGGTGCCGCCACATCGAGGCTGAAGGCCGCCGCCCGCGCCTGCAACCGGTGGGCATCGGCCGGGCGGTCGAGTGCCTGATGCAGGGCCTGCGCCAGTGCCGCCGGATCACCCGTGGGCACCAGCGGTCCGAGCGCGCCCTGATCCATCACCATGGCGACGCTGTCGGAGCAGCGCGTGGCGACCACCGGCGTGCCGCACGCCATTGCCTCCAGCAGCACCGAGGGCAGGCCTTCATAACGCGAGCTGACCACCAGCGCGCGCGCCTGCGCCAGCCAGCGGGGCACGTCGGCGGCATGACCCGGCAGGGTGACGCGATTCCCCAGACCGAGGGCGCGGATCTCGTCATCGAGGACGGATCGCTGTCGCCCCTCGCCGAGGATCATCAGTGTGCCGGGCCATACCGGCGCGATGCGGGCGAAGGCACGGATCAGCGTGATGAAGTCCTTCTGGGGCTCCAGCCGGCCGATGCCCAGTAGCAGCGGCGGGCGGCCGGCAAGCGGCCGGGGTGGCGTGTGCTCGGCCAGCAGGTCCAGCGAGATGGCGGGATTGGGGATCAGACTGATCCGGCGCTCGGGCAGACGCAGATATGCGAGGGCCTCGCCGCGCTGGGCGCTGGCGATGGCCACCACATGGTCGAACAGCTGGTGCTGCGCCTTGAGCCAGAGGCGGTTGACCAGGCGGACAGGGAGAGCGAGGTCGGTGCGATCGAGCGCGTTGCTGATCTTCCAGACCAGCGGCGGACAGGCGGTGCCCAGCATCGCGCGAACGACCGCCGCGGTGGCGGTGTAGCTGTTGCCTGGCACCAGCACGACGTCGGGCCGCTCGGTGCGGATGGTGTGCGCCAGGTGCAGGCAGAAGCCGACGAAGCCCAAGGCCTCGCGTCTCGGCGGTCGCCACTGGAGCAGTGCGGGCGGGCGACTGACGCTGGCCCGGGGCTGCGTCGCGGTGGTGACGAGCACCGTGCGTCCGCGCCGGCTCCAGGCACCGGCCAGCCGCATGGCGATCCGCTCGGAGCCGCCGCCGGCGACGTCGCGCAGCATGATCAGGATGGTCCGGGCGGTCATGCGGCCGCCAGCGCCTCGGACTCCCGTACTTGACGGCGATAATGCTCGAACAGCGCACTGAAGTGCTGATGCGGTGTCCACAGCCGGCCCGCCGCCAGGCAGGCGGCGTCGACCAGCGGCGCGCGGGGGCGCGCCAGCAGGCGCACGATGGCGGCGGCGCAGGCGCGGGAATCGCCGGCCCGATAGGTCTCGGCGAAATCGGGTCGGGCGATATCGGCGGCGCCGCCGCGATCGGGTGTCACCAGTGGCAGGCCGGCGCACAGGGCCTCGCCGACCGCCAGCCCGAAGGTCTCCGCCGCGCCGCCATGAACGAAGGCATCGGCACTCGCCAGCAGGGTGGCCAGCCGCCGACGGTCGCTGACCACGCCGGCCAGAGACACGCCCGGTACCCGGGCGGCCATGCGGCCGATGGCGGCTCGGGCAGGGCCATCACCGACAATGTAGAGGCCGATCGGCCGCTGGTGCCGCAACCGGGCGACGGCGCGAATGAGCACGCTCAGGCGCTTTTCCGGATGGTGCCGGCTGACCGCGATCAGCAAGGGGGTGTCGGGATCGTCGATGCCGCAGGCGGCCAGCATCGCCCGCCGGGTGTCCGGGCAGCGCAGGGCCGGCGAGAACAGCTGCTTCTCGATGCCGAAGGGGATGGCGACGGGTTGCTGTAGCCGGAAGCGTGCCAGCCGCGCCGCCAGCCAGTCGCCGGCGACGATGGTCTGGTCGAAACGCCGGCTGAGCTGGCGCAGATAATGCCAGAACCAGCCACAGGCGCGATCCACCGTGTCGGCGCTGACCACGCCGTCGAGCGCGGTGTGCGGATAGACCGCCACCGGATCCATGTGCATGACCAGCGCCCGGAACGCCTTGCCCCGCCAGCGGGCGACGACACGGGCGCCCGCCCAGGGGGAGGAGGCTTCCACGACGTCGGGCGCTTCCTCGTCGAGCACGGCATGGACGGCGGCGGCATCAGTGAAGCGGAAATAGCGCGGGTCGAACGGCTCGCGCGGGCTGGCGACCCAGCGGATGCGGCCGCCATCGGTCGACGCCTCGGTGGTGGTGAACGGTCCGGGCGCGACGATGGTCATGTCGACACCCAGCGTTGCCGCCGCCGCCAGCTTCTGCCGGATATAGGTGCGCACCCCACCACCGCGCTCGCTGTAGAACTCGGCGACGTCGACAATCTTCAACGGCCTGGCCGCCATTCCGTTCATCGCAGGGGCTGGAGCAGGTCACCCATGCGGGCGGCGGCGGGCGCCAGCCGGGCCGTTGTCAGCGGCGGCCAGCCGGCGATGACATCCCGGTAGGAGCGGAGCACGCCATCGAGCAGCGTGTCCCAGTCATAATGGGCGCTGGCTCGCCGGCCGGCATCACCCATGCGGTGCCTGAGTGCCAGGTCGCCGGCGAGGGCCGCCAGCCGATCGACCGCGGCGTCGAGGTTGCCGGGCGGCACCAGGTAGCCGGTCTCGCCATGGTGGACCAGCGTGTGGCTGCCCGTCGCGTCGACGCAGACGGTGGGCAGGCCGGAGGCCATGGCCTCCAGCGTCACGTTGCCGAATGCCTCGGTGACGCTGGGGTTGAAGAACATGTCGGCGCTGGCGTAGGCGCGCGCCAGCGCCTCGCCGGTCAGGAAGCCGGTGAAGCGCGCCAGGGGCAGGGCCTGGCGCAATGACTCCCGCTCCGGCCCGTCGCCGACCACGACAACCCGATGCCGGACACCACGGGCGGCCAGGGCGTCGGCGGCGGCGACGAACACGTCGAGCCCCTTTTCCCGCACCAGCCGGCCGACGAACAGCAGCACCGGTTCGTCGGGCGCGATGCCGAGGCTGGCCCGCCAGGCCGGGTCGCGGCGGTTCGGCGAGAACAGCGCACGATCGACGCCGCGATGCCAGATGTCCACCGGCTGCTGGATGCCGTCGGCCCGCAGCAGGGACGCGGTGCAGGCGGTCGGCACATAGAGGCGCTGGCAGCGGGCGTAGAAGCGGTTGAGGAACAGCTTGAGACCCGGTTCCAGCCAGCCCAGGCCGTAATAGCCAAGATAGGTCTCGAAGCGGGTATGGTAGGAGGCGACGGCCGGCAGTTCATGCTGCTGCGCGTAGCGCAGCGCCGCGCAGCCCAGAAGATCGGGCGATGAGACGTGAATCAGTGTTGGCGCGAAGGCGTCCAGGTCATCGCGCACCTTGCGGGGCATCCCCAGCGCCAGACGGTACTCGCGCCGGCGCGGGATCGAGACCGAGGGTACCGAGACAAGGTCGCCGGTGGGCGGGAAGGCAGGGGTGTCGGATGTCGGCGAATAGATCCGTACCGGGATCCCGCGCTTGAGCAGGTGACCGACCAGACGGTTGAGTGTGCCGTTGGCGCCATCCTTGACGTAATTGTAATTACCGGAAAACAGCGCGACGGGTCGCGTCCGTCAAGGTGGTGTAATTTCGGCTGTGGCCGTGGGCCATCGTCAGGCGGCTTTGGCGGTGATGTGTAGGGGCTGATTTTCCTCCTCGATCATGGGTTGGTTGAGTTCGGCCATGCCTT